>CAJUKA010000054.1 GCA_910586585.1 uncultured Lachnospiraceae bacterium | reverse complement strand
AAACAGTTAATTCGGCAGCAAGGGTATCATCTATAAAAGTTGTAAAGTCGTGTTAATTATAATATAGCATTTTTAATAATTTTGCAAGCATATGTTTGCAAATAATAATTAAAATGCCCATATTTCATAATTTTCCATTGCATAACTAAGGGAAAGTATAGTATATATAATAGTAGGAAATGTTCAGATAAGGCAGCATGTGTAAGGAAATACTTCATTATTTCATTTGTTTGGACATGCTCTGCGCTGCATTGCGTGTTGATGGGAAATGCTGTCAGAGAATCAAGGATAGATAAAAATTAAGAAAGGATTGGTATACAAAATGATTCAGTTATGGGAAACAGGAGTTTATCTTGTGAACGGTACAGAACTTGTGGCGGACAATGCAGAAGCAGCAGCGGCCGTCAAGGCAAAAACAGGAAAAGAAACAGACCAGACATCGGCTTCAAAGGAGACAATTGCTTATCGTATTTTGAAGGACCACAATACTTCAGGCAGCATGGAGAAACTCAAGATTCGATTTGATAAATTGACATCGCACGATATTACATTTGTAGGGATTATACAGACAGCGCGTGCATCTGGGCTTACAAAGTTTCCGGTGCCGTACATATTGACAAACTGTCATAATTCGCTTTGCGCAGTCGGTGGTACGATTAATGAGGATGATCATATGTTTGGATTATCCTGTGCTAAAAGATATGGAGGTGTCTATGTGCCTCCGCATCAGGCGGTTATTCATCAGTATGCCCGTGAAATGCTTGCAGGCGGCGGAACAATGATTCTGGGTTCCGATTCGCATACACGATATGGCGCGCTTGGTACAATGGCAATGGGCGAGGGCGGACCAGAGCTTGTGAAACAATTGTTGAATCAGACTTATGACATCAATATGCCAGGTGTCGTGGCAGTTTATCTGGAAGGGGAACCAGTAAAAGGTGTAGGCCCGCAGGATGTTGCCCTTGCGATTATTGGCGCAGTATTTAAAAATGGATATGTGAAAAATAAAGTAATGGAGTTTGTAGGTCCTGGCGTGTCATCGCTTTCGGCAGATTTTAGAATTGGCATTGATGTTATGACAACAGAGACGACTTGCCTTTCTTCTATTTGGAGAACAGATGATAGGATAAAGGAATTTTATGAGGTTCATGGCAGAAGTGAAGCGTACACGGAATTAAATCCAGGCGCTGTTGCTTATTATGATGGATGTATCAAGGTAGACTTGTCAAAAATCAAGCCAATGATTGCTATGCCATTCCACCCAAGCAATACCTATACGATAGAAGAATTGAATGCAAATTTGATGGATATTCTTGATGATTGTGAAAAGAAAGCGCTTGTAAGTTTGGACGGTGCCGTTGACTTCACACTCAAAGATAAGGTAAGAAATGGAAAACTATATGTAGAGCAGGGAATCATTGCAGGCTGTGCAGGCGGCGGATTTGAAAATATTTGTGCTGCGGCAGATATTCTTGACAGCGCAAGTATTGGACCTGATGAATTTACATTAAGTGTTTATCCTGCTTCCATGCCTGTTTATATGGAGCTGGTTAAAAATGGCTGTGCGGCGAAACTGATGCAGACAGGCGCAGTGTTAAAGACTGCATTTTGTGGCCCTTGCTTTGGCGCTGGGGACACACCAGCAAATAATGCATTTTCTATTCGCCATTCCACAAGAAATTTCCCGAACCGTGAAGGTTCGAAGTTACAAAACGGACAGATTGCTTCCGTGGCACTGATGGATGCACGCTCGATTGCGGCGACAGCGGCAAACAAAGGATATCTCACACCAGCAACAGAGTTTGAAGGAGACTTTACAAAATATAAGTACTTCTTTGATAAGAAGATTTATGAAAACCGCGTGTTTGACTCAAAGGGCGTTGCGGATGAGTCTGTTGAGATTAAGTTTGGCCCTAATATTAAGGATTGGCCTGCAATGGTAGCATTGACAGACAATCTGATGTTAAAGGTCGTTTCTGAAATACATGATCCCGTGACGACGACTGACGAACTGATTCCATCGGGTGAAACATCGTCGTACCGTTCAAATCCTTTAGGACTTGCCGAGTTTACACTTTCTCGAAAAGACCCCAATTATGTAAGGCTTGCAAAGGAAATCCAAGTGGCAGAAAAGGCAAGGGAAGAAAAAGTATGTCCTGTACAGAAGTTCCCGGAGCTTGAAGAGGCATGGAGTATGATGAAAACAATTACACCAGATGCAGACCGCAGCAATACAGGGATTGGAAGTACAATCTTTGCAGTGAAGCCGGGAGATGGTTCCGCAAGGGAACAGGCAGCGAGCTGTCAGAAAGTACTTGGCGGCTGGGCGAATATCGCAAACGAGTATGCAACAAAACGCTACCGCTCAAATCTGATAAACTGGGGGATGCTTCCATTTTTGATTCCAGAGGGACCACTGCCATTTCAGAATCTTGATTATATTTATATCCCGGGAATCAGAAAGGCTGTGGAGGAAAAAGCAGCAGTAATCAAGGCGTATGTAGTAGGTAAAGATAAGAAGATTGCGTTTGAAATGACGCTTGGCGAGTTGACAGACGAAGAGCGCCAGATTATCTTAAAAGGCTGCCTTATTAACTATAATAGAGTATAAAAAGATATGAAAAATCCCTCTTTTATCTAAAGAAAGATAAAAGAGGGTGATTTTTTTTAATAAATTGCACAAAGGACTACCATTTTGAAAAGTTTTATAGTATAATTTCAATAAATCTTAAGAGATTTGATATTTGGTGATTTCTTTTATTGCTAAATCTATAAGATAACAGGATTGGAGGTATATTATGGCAAAAGAAATGATTGCAATGCTGCTTGCCGGAGGTCAGGGCTCACGTTTGTATACACTGACACAGAAGCTGGCAAAACCTGCAGTTCCCTTTGGGGGAAAGTATCGTATTATCGACTTCCCGCTTTCGAACTGCGTCAATTCAGGGATTGATACAGTAGGAATCCTTACACAGTATCAGCCGCTGGTGCTCAATGAGTACATAGGAAACGGACAGCCATGGGATTTGGACAGATTGTACGGAGGGGTTCATGTACTTCCGCCATATCAGAAGGCGACAGGGTCTGACTGGTATAAGGGTACTGCAAATGCGATCTATCAGAACATTAACTTTATTGAACGGTATGACCCAGAGTATGTTATCATACTTTCAGGCGATCAGATATGCAAGCAGGATTACAGCGATTTTCTTAGATTCCACAAGGAAAAAGGCGCAGAATTCAGCGTAGCTGTTATGGAAGTGCCTTGGGAAGAAGCAAGCCGCTTCGGTCTGATGGTAACAGATGATAATGATAAGATTACAGAATTCCAGGAGAAACCAAAGGAGCCGAAGTCAAATCTGGCATCTATGGGTATCTATATCTTTAACTGGGATATCTTAAAGAAATATCTTATTGAGGATGAGAATGACCCCAATTCTGAAAACGATTTTGGTAAAAATGTTATTCCAAGCCTGTTAAGGGATAAAAGAGATATGTACGCATATCGCTTTGATGGTTACTGGAAGGATGTTGGAACGATTTCTTCCCTTTGGGAGGCAAATATGGAAGTTCTTGATCCAGAGAATAGCGGAATCAACCTCTTTGATGACGATTGGCGTATTTACAGCAGAAACAGCGGTATGACAGGGCATCGTATTGGTGCGGGCGCAGTTCTTGAAAATTGCATGATTACAGATGGATGCAGCATAGACGGCGAAGTAAAGCATTCTATCCTTTTTGCAGGTGTTAAGGTTGGAAAAGGTGCAGTGATTGAGGATGCGGTTATCATGGGCGGCAGCACAATTGGCGAAGGCGCGCAGATTAAACATTGTATTATCGCAGAGAATGTTGTAATTGAAAAGGATGCTATCGTAGGAGTGATGCCAGATGGCGACAAAAAAGGCGTGGCTACGGTAGGTTCGAATGTGACAATCGGAGAAGGCGCTGTGGTAGGTCCAGACGCCATGGTGTCAGAGAATGTCAAAGGAGGTGAAAGAGTATGATAAATTCAAACGCAGATTCAGCAATGGGTATTTTGTTCCCAAATAGCTATGATTCTTTAGTACCGGAGCTTGTAACAGAACGACTAATGGCATCTATCCCATTTGCAAGCCGTTACAGACTGGTAGATTTTATGCTTTCAAGCATGGTAAACTGCGGCATTGACAATATATCACTGATTGTAAAGAGAAATTATCATTCACTCATGGATCATTTAGGATCAGGCAGAGAATGGGATTTGACACGCAAAAAGGGCGGTCTAAATATTATTCCTCCTTTTGCACAGAAAAATATCAATATTTATAATGGCAGAGTTGAAGCGATTGCTAGTATTTTGGATTTTGTGAAACGCCAGAAAGAAAAATATGTGATCATGTCAGACACCAATGTTGCAGTTAATTTTGACTTCAAAGATTTGCTTCAACAGCATATTAGCAGCGGTGCGGATGTAACAATTGCTTATACAAAAGAAGAAGTTCCCAAAGCATTGCTTGATATTGATGTAACCAAGAAGGATTTGTATTATACGCTTGGTATTGATGACGATGGAAGAGTCAATAAGATAGAAGTAAGCAGCAAAGAACCTGGTGTACAGAATGTTTCTATGAATATTTATGTTATCGAAAGAGAACTTCTGATGAATCAGGTGAGAGAAGCACACCTAAATGGACGGACTTATTTTGAGCGCGATATTATATCACCGCAGCTTGACAAGCTGAATGTAAAGGCTTATCAGCACAAGGGATATTATGCACGTATCCTTGATACCAATACCTATTTTGCAGAAAATATGAAAATGTTAGAGGAAGAGAATGTGGAGGCTCTTTTCTCTCCCAATCCTGTTTATACCAAAATTCGTGATGATAACCCTACAAGATATGCAATCGGTTCGCGTGCCAAGAATGTTATGGCAGCAGACGGCTGCGTGATTGAAGGCGAGGTAGAAAACAGCGTTCTCTTTAGAGGCGTTAAAGTTGGTAAAGGCGCAAAGGTAAGAAACTGCGTGCT
Source organism: uncultured Lachnospiraceae bacterium (assembly GCA_910586585.1). Classification (GTDB taxonomy): domain Bacteria; phylum Bacillota; class Clostridia; order Lachnospirales; family Lachnospiraceae; genus COE1. The sequence continues at coordinate 23,624 of CAJUKA010000054.1, read as the reverse complement.
GATGCAGGATACAGTAATTGAGACAGGTGCAACAGTAGAGTATGTGATTACAGACAAAAATGTGAATGTATCCGCTTACAAAGAATTAAAAGGAACCGAATCCTTCCCGGTTTTTGTGGAAAAAGGAAAAATGGTATAAGATTTTTCGCTTTTGATAATAATATGAAGTAAATTTCTATCGCACATATGTACGAGTGGTACATATGTGCGATTTTTTTGCTTTAGGGGGTTTTCTTTCCAGCAATTTTATTGTATACTGGTAAGGCGTTCGCAGAACGAATATTTGTATATGGAGGGAATTAATTTGTTTCAAAAAAAGGAAGTCATATTCAGCGATACGATAGGAGTATGTAGAGTAGATGATATTGTGAAACTTTCAGACAACAAAAAAGATACCTATCATTATTACTTACTGCGCTCCGTTTTTGACAAGGCAAAAAAGGCATATATACCAGTAGAAAATCATACTGTACACCTTAGAGCGCTCATTTCTTCGGAGGAAGCGCTGAAATATCAGAAAGAAGATAATTTTAATGAGAAAAGTGATCAACTAAAGAATGAAATTAAATATGTACTTGATACTTTTTGAGGTATTTAGAAAACAAGAGGCAAGATTTTTCAGCGAATGATAAATCTTACCTCTTTTGTGTTTAAGGTATTTATGATGTTATAAATCAGCACCATGGTCAATGACAATAATCTGACCAGTAATAGCAGAGGATTCGTCGCCTGCGAGAAATAGAATGGCATTTGCAACTTCTTCCGGCATACAGACTGGCAAAGATAAATCAGCATGTTTAGCCATGGCACCCATCATGTCTGGATCTAAGTTTTCCTTTTTCATGCCCATAGTCATTGGAGTTACAACACTTCCAGGGCATAGTGCATTGCATCGTACATTCACATTTGCGCATCGCATCGCAATATTTTTGGTCATGCCGATAACAGCCGCTTTGCTTGCAACATATGCAACACCGCCGCCGCCAGTATAACCTGCGACACTCGAAACATTTACAATCGATCCTGCCTTTTTCTCAACCATAATCTTTGCGGCTTCTCTTGTTATAAAAAGGGTTCCTTTTGTGTTGATATCAATTAATGTGTCAATCGTTTCGTCGGTCACCTTTTCAATGGACTCGATACCGCTGTCTACAACGCCGGCATTGTTTACCAAAATGTCAATGGTGCCAAATGTCTCCACTGTCTTTGCAATAACGTCCTTGCATTGTTCTTTGTTGGAAATATCACAAGGTACTGCAAGCGCTTCTCCGCCAGCTTCCTTAATTTTTGCGGCGACTGCTTCAAGCTGTTCTACTCTTCTGGCAGAAATAACAACTTTTGCACCCTCTTTTGCAAAAAGGTGGGCGGCACAAGCGCCAATTCCCGAATTGCCGCCAGTGATAACGGCTACTTTTCCATCTAATCGTCCCATATTAACCTCCTGTTTTTTGATGTATGCTCGGAACTCTCCTGCACCTGATCTAGCAATAACAGGCACAAAGAAACTCCCAGAAGACATCATGATTCTATTATATCAAAATCCATTGCTTTTTCAAGCGATAAACGGTAGATATTACAACTGCTATGGGGATTCTAATAATTTTACTTTTATCCAACTGTCAAACATCTGGTGAAACCATAGGAAAAAGTCACAAAAATTTGCAAATCAAACAGTATTGTGGTAAAATTTGTTCATAAGAAAGTGGCTGAAAAAATAAGCACTTGTTTATAATGTAGAGGGAATGAAATGGAACATCAAATTATTACATATATGCATAATGGTATGCGTATCAATTCCATCGAAGCATTTGGGAATATCAGAGGCAGTGTCCATCAAAATTGCAAATCTGTATATTTTGTGAGAGTGCTGGGCATGGGTGCAGGATATCAGGAAGAAATTTTAAAACTTGACCGTACCATGCTTCAAAGTATGCAGGAAGGAAGATTGTTCTATCAAAGAATAAAAACACTTCCAGGAATGCACACTGTGGAGGAGGCAGATTATTATGCTGACTGCTATCGCAAATGGCAAAGAAATAATCGCAGCAGTATAGAAACAAAGACCAAAGGATTTGGGCTGCCGCAAATTCTTGGAAGGGCACTTTATCAAACCGTTGAAAAATACAGACGGATAAAACCTGGAATATCAGAAACCATTGAGAGGAATTTTGTCGTAAAGCTTATGCATTGGTTTGATGCTATGATGAAGGAGTTTTTGGCAGAAAGTACTCAAAGAGTGTGGGATGAAAACGCCAACATCAAATTGGCAGTCCATAATGTGATAAAAGAACAAGAGTATTTATTTTATTATCTGTTTACGCTTGTGGGGGCAGATGTTATTCTGTTTCAAAACAAAGCAGATATTGCGCTGAGTTCAGACTTAAAAGAACTTTCCTCAGAGCTGGTGCTTGGCGGCTATGGCGATGTTTCTATCCCTGATTTTTCGCGGATATATGAAGAGAATCCATCGCATTCATCAATGGGCGAAGGGATGAACACAAATGTTTTTGATAAAGCGCTGAATGAATCAAAGATCAGAGTTGTGATACCCAAAAGACCACAAAGAAAGCAGACACAGGAAGAGCCAGCGCCTGTTTTGACATCACAATTGCAGCAACCCATACAGAATCCTGCAAGAACTGAAAAAAGTTTTGAGCAATTGGCGCTTTTGGCTTCTTCTGTGGTGATGATAAATGTACATGATAATACAGGAGAGCCAATGGGCTTTGGTTCAGGGATTATGGTTGGAAAAAAGGGATATATTCTCACGAACTATCATGTTGCTTGTCATGGAAACTGCTACTCTGTTAGAATTGAGAATGATGCAACGATTTACCAGACAAGAGAAATGATAAAATATGATTATGTGCATGATCTTGCACTCATCAGAATAGATAGAATGCTCAATCCGCTTCCCATTTATCAGGGAAAACAAAAGCTTGTCAGAGGGCAGAAGGTAGTAGCAATTGGTAGTCCATTAGGCTTGTTTAATTCTGTGTCAGACGGGATTATATCCGGGTTTCGCAAATTTGAAAATGTACATATGAGAAACCATGTATCACCAGTTTGTGCTGATATGATACAATTTACAGCACCAATATCAGATGGAAGTTCTGGCGGCGCAGTCTTGAATCTTTTTGGAGAAGTGATTGGAATGACCACGGCTGGTTTTGATGATGGACAGAATATTAATCTGGCGGTTGGTTACGAAGTTATTCGACCATTTATTCAAGGATTTTTATGAGAAATCATTACCTATAAGTATGAATGATTATTAAAAGTAGATTAAAAGTAGATTAAAAACGGAAAATACGTTCTGCCTCTGTTGAATAACAATTGTTGATGTGCTATAATAACTTGAATTATTCTGTGATAATAGTTCAGCCATGCAAAATACAATAAAAACGACAGCTTATGAATGGAATGGATACAATCAAAAAATAATACGTGTTACGAAACGGTTATTGAGGGAATAAGATGTTTACGCATAAACAAATAAAGCATTTAGATGATTTTTTTGTAGAAAAAAACAGCAGACCCGATAAAGGAGTATATTTTTATCGGATAAACGGCTATACAGACGAAATCGGTCAATTTATACAAAAGTATTATGAAGCAGCGCGAAAAACAGGTGTTATCATTGAAGGGAAAATTCCAAATCCGGATGAAAAAAATCTGGCGTATTATCAGGAAATCATGGGGATGGACTTTCAGATGAACCTGGAATTTTTGTCGCAGAGTCTCAAAAAATGGCTTCCGAGAATGAATGATTACCAAAGAGGAAATGTGGCGCGATCTATTTATGAGACGCTTGATACGCTGCGAAAAGCTGGTAAGAATGAAAACATGCTCAAAAACGCATATATAAAGTTCATGTGCTGGTTATATTATAAATTTGAGCGGATTGTGAATGTGCTGGGAGAAAATAATATTCCGAAAATATTATATGAGGGCGAGATTAGCAGCTATGAACTTCTTCTTATCACAGTACTTTCCAAAGCGGGATGTGATGTGGTGCTTTTGCAGTATCATGGAGATGCGAAGTATTTAAGCCTGGATAAAGATAACAGCAAGTCAGACAATCTGGTTTTGCCAGGCATGAAAGAATTTCCACCAGATTTTAATCTCAAGTGGATTCGGACACAGATACAAAATACGATTAATAATGAAAGGCTTTATGGTACGAAACCGCAGACAATCAATTGCACCAACGCATGGATTGAAGGGAAAGGGCTTTCTGATTTCAAAAAAAGTATCACAGCAAGGGGAACAGACTCCAATCTGTTTTATAATTGTTTTTGCAGGATAAACGGCGTAGAAGACAAGACTTCCTATGCGAATGAGTTGTACCAATTTCAGATGGAATTAAAAAATAACAACCGTCATGTAGTGGTTGTAGATAACGGTATATCGCCGCCTGACATGGAAGAAATTGCGGCAATAAGGCGCAGAAATTACACAAGGCAAGACGAGATGCTTATGGATTTATCGTCGAATATCCAGTATTCCTCCAATGTGGAATTACAGCGGCTGATGATAAAAGCATTTTTAGATGTGATGCTTTTGGAGGCAAAGCTTCCTGACAAGAACCTCAATAAGCTGACAAACAAAGCAGTTTATATGGTTTGTTGGCTCAAACGGTATCAAAAGGAGCTGTTTTCGGACTGGAAGACGCCGGATATTGGATGTTTTATCCATATGGGTCCCTGTCAAAATGAAAATGAAGCACTGTTTTTGAAGATTCTGGCGAGAATTCCGACAGATGTGCTGGTTTTGAATCCAAATTTGAATACAAAGTGCTGTCTTGAGGACACTCTTTTATATGAGATAAATTTTGCAGAATCACTGCCCTTGTTTCCGTTTCCGCAGCAGAATACAGATGTGCAGATGGGAACTGCGGCATATCATGCAGAGCGCGAGCTTGATTCTTTGATGTATCAGGATACAGGGATTTATCGGAATCAGCAGTATGCGAAGGCAGATGCTATAACATTGCAGACAATGTTTGAGGAAATACAAATTCTGTGGAAGGAGGATTTGAAATATCGGCCAAACTTTAGTACAGAGAATAATATTGTGACGCTTCCAGTTATTTTTGCCAAGATTTGCGGTGTGAAAGACCGAATGGTTCCGAAGTATTGGGGGTATGTCAAAGAACTGATTACCGAAGATACCGTTGTGGTAAAAAATGTCCCATATATTGATTCCACAGTACCCAATCCAATGAAGTCCGCCTCGGCTGCTTTTTTCAAAAACGGGCGCTTGCAGAGAAAAAAGATTCGGGAGTACCCAGAGTATCCATATAGCTTTCTAAGAGAGGAAATACAGGAACATATTCTTGATAAATTACAGCTTTTGATAGATAGAAAGCTAATCAGGGGAACGTTTGAGAATGGCACAGAGTATACTGTGATTGCATCGATATTAAATATGCCCAAGGAAATTGTCAGACTGATACAAAAATTTGATTTTACCAAAAAGAATCCAAAATTAATTTATTTTAATACTGGCGAAAAGATGATTTCTCTGGAGGATTCTATATTGACAGCATTTTTGAATCTTGTAGGATTTGACATCTTGTTTTTTGTACCGACTGGCTATCAGAATATTGAGCGGTATTTTAATAGAAAGTTAATGGAAGAACATCAGATAGGCGATTATGTATATGATTTGCAGGTTCCCAATATGGCGCTTGTTTCGTCCAATACACGGCCTTCATGGTGTGACAGAATTTTTAGAAGGGGGAAAGATTGAAATTCAAAAGTTTCAATCGCGGGTTTGTGTCTGCGCGCCGCTTGCCACAAACTTATTATACAAAGTAAGCAGCGCAGAAAAGAGGTAAATTATGGGACTTGATTTTAGCAAAACAGCAGTGCAGTCGACAGTGATGACCAATACTGCGAATACCAAAAATGAAATCGAGGTTGTCGAGAAGTATGATATTGTAGAAGACAGACAGCAGATGAATGCGGCATTGGTGGGTTCTCAGGAGGTTGACGATATTGTAAGCACTATTGAAATCAACAATCTTGAGACAATTGTATCCTTTGGTTCAGAAGTGGCTGAGGAGATTTCAAAAGCATCTGATGTGGTTTTGAATAATATGAATATGTCACAGCTTGATGATTCCAGCGAGCTGCTCAATGCGCTTGCTAGAATTATGGATAAATTTGATATCGATGAGATTAAGGAAAATCCTTCGCTGTTTGGGAAACTTTTTGGAAATATGCGAAAACAGCTTGAGAAAATTTTGGAGAAATACCATACCATGGGAGATGAGGTTGACAAAATTTATGTGGAGCTCAAAAAATATGAGTCGGAGATAAAGCAGTCAAACCGCAATCTCAATACAATGTTTGACGCCAATGTGAATTATTATCATGAGCTTGTCAAATACATTCTTGCAGGGGAGCAGGGATGCAGAGAACTAGAGACATATATCGCGCAGAGAGAGGCCGATATGCAGTCTACAGGAGACACGACGATTCAATTTGAGATAACAAGCCTAAATCAGGCATTGATGATGTTGGAGCAGCGCACGCAGGACTTGCGCACAGCGGAAAGTGTTGCGATGCAGTCGATTCCTATGATTAAGGCAATGGAATTTAGCAATATGAACCTTGTCAGAAAAATAAATTCCGCATTTATCATCACACTTCCAGTATTCAAACAGGCATTGGCTCAGGCAATTATGCTCAAGCGCCAGAAGGTACAGGCAGACGCAATGAGTGCGCTTGACGCAAAGACAAATGAACTGTTGATTAAAAATGCCAGAAATACTGTAGAACAGACCAAGCTGACAACAGCGATGGCAGCGGGAAGCTCGATTAAAATTGAAACACTTGAGACAACCTGGAGAACCATTGTGGATGGTATCAATGAAACAAGGCAGATTCAAAATGATGCAAGACAAAAGCGCATAGAAGATCAGGCAAGACTTGAAACAATTAAACAAGAGTTTAATAGTATGTATCATATGCCGCAAAAACGTTAATCAATGTACTCAAAAAGTACATATGAATATAAAAGGAGGAAAAAGATATGCCAATTAATTTATCGAAGGGACAGAAAGTTGATCTGACAAAAGGAAATCCGGGTCTTAAAAATATTATGGTAGGACTTGGCTGGGATGTCAATGCTTTTGATTCTGGGGCAGATTTCGATCTTGATGCAGCAGCATTTATGCTGGGATCAAACGGAAAGTGCCCAACAGAGAAAGAATTTGTATTCTATGGAAACCTGACGCATCCAAGCGATGCTGTAAAGCACATGGGAGATAATCTGACAGGTGAAGGAGAAGGAGACGATGAACAGATTCAGATTGATTTGACAAAGATTCCTTCAAATGTCGAAAAAGTAGCATTTACAGTTACAATCTATGATGCAGATGTCAGGCGGCAGAATTTTGGTCAGGTTTCCAACGCATTCATCAGAATTGTAGATGAATCCAATAATTCAGAACTGATTCGCTATGATTTGGGAGAGGATTTTTCGATAGAGACAGCAGTTGTTGTCGGTGAGCTGTACAGACACAACGGCGAGTGGAAATTTAATGCGATTGGAAGCGGATTCCAAGGCGGGCTTGCGGCGCTTTGCGGACACTATGGAATAGAGGTTGCTTAGGACAACAAAGAATGAATATGTTAATATAGGCTCTCGGAGTCTTTTGGTCCGTGAGCCTGTTTCATAAAAATGGAGGATATGGAATATGCCGATTAGTTTACAAAAAGGACAGAAAGTGAGTCTGACAAAGGATAATCCAGGATTGAAGAATGTAGTGGTAGGACTTGGCTGGGATGTGAATGCGTTTGATACAGGCGGAGATTTTGACCTTGATGCGGCGGCTTTTCTTCTGACAGATGCAGGAAAAGTGTCTAAGTCAGACGATTTTGTATTTTATGGAAATCTCTGCCATCCATCACAAAGCGTACAGCATATGGGTGACAATCTGACAGGTGCAGGGGATGGCGATGATGAACAGATAAGGGTTGACTTATCAAAGGTTCCTGCAAATATTACAAAGATTGCATTTACAGTAACCATTTATGAACCTGAGCAGAGACGGCAGAATTTTGGTCAGATTAACAACGCCTTTATCAGAATTTACAATGAGTCAAACGGTGAAGAAATGCTTCGCTATGATCTTGGAGAGGACTTTTCGATAGAGACAGCAGCAGTGTTTGGAGAGCTTTATAAAAGTGGCAGTGAATGGAAGTTCAATGCGATTGGAAGCGGATTCCAGGGCGGACTTGCGGCACTTTGCGCAAATTTTGGCGTGGATGTTGAATAAAGGAAGGGAGAACAAAAATGTCAGTAAGTTTACAAAAAGGACAAAAGGTTAGCTTATCAAAAGATAATGCCGGATTGTCAAAAGTGGTGGTTGGTTTGGGCTGGGATGAGGCGCCGCAGACAAAGAGAGGCTTTTTTGCACCTAAGCCGCAGCCAATTGACTGTGACGCGTCCGCAATCCTGCTTCGGGGCGGAAGGCTTTGTTCCAATGAAGATTTGATTTACTTTGGAAATTTAAGACACAAAACAGGAACTATCCAGCATATGGGAGATAATCTGACAGGTGCGGGCGAAGGTGACGATGAACAGATTGTTGTTGATCTGGCAGCAATTCCGGCAGAGTATGACAGAATTGTAATTGTTGTAAATATCTATCAGGCATATCAGAGAAAACAGCATTTTGGAATGATTCAGAATGCATTTATTCGTCTTGTTGATGGAAGGAATAATACGGAGATGTGCAAATATAATCTGTCAGATGATTATTCCAATATGACAGCGATGATTTTTGGCGAGATATACAGACATAATGGCGAGTGGAAATTTAATGCGGTTGGTCAAGGAACAAATGATCCAGGGCTTGGCGAACTTGCAAACAGATTTGTATAAGACGTATAGTTTAGAGGTCGGATGAGGAGAATACCGATTGAAAAATCAGCTTGACAGCAGGTTTTTCAATCGGTTATTTGAGGCTCTGACATGGAGGATTAGAATGAAAATAAATGGACTTAGTGACAAAGAAGCCGAACAGTCAAGGGAGAAATATGGTTCGAATACGATCCCGGATTCGGAACCTACTACCTTTTGGGAAGAGTTTAAGGAAACATTCGGAGACCCGATGATTCGAATTCTTCTGGCAATTGCGGCGCTGATGATTGTGATGTTTTTCTTTGGGTATGCAGAAATCTATGAGCCGTTAGGAACCATTGTGGCAGTTTTGGTAGTGGCATTTGTATCTGCAAAGACTGGTGTGGCAAGCGACACAAAGTACCGGGAGTTAAAGGACAGCACAGAGAAAGATAAATGCAAGGTTTATAGAAACGGCGTTGTCACTGTGATTGAGGTCGATGATGTTGTAGTAGGCGACAAGGTTTTGCTGCAGTCTGGTGATAAAGTTCCAGCGGACGGTATTTTGATTGACGGTTCGCTTAAGGTTGACAACTCCGCACTGAATGGGGAGGCGGAAGAGTGCAAAAAGACAGCGGCGGACGCCAGTGTTACACTTGCGGATGATATCACAGGCGATACGTTTGTGGATGCACATTCTTTGTTCCGCGGCGCTGTAATCTTTGACGGAGAAGGCATTCTGGATGTCAGAAAAGTCGGATTAAAGACAATGATGGGCAAAATGGCTGAAGAAATGCAGGAAGATGAGCCAGACTCTCCATTGAAGGTCAAACTTGCAAAACTTGCAAAACAGATTTCGACATTTGGTTATATCGGAGCGATTATCATTGCTCTGTTTTATCTGACACATGCTGTACTTGTGTTTGATGGCGGTGTTTCAGGGTATTTTGCGCAGCCGATACAGGACATTATTATGAATGTCATTGATGCGGTATCGCTGGCAGTTGTAATTATTGTCTGTGCGGTTCCGGAAGGACTCCCGCTGATGATTTCTTTGGTTCTGATGCAGAATACCAGCAAAATGCTTGACCATAATGTGCTTGTTAGAAAAGCGGAAGGTATTGAGACAGCAGGTTCATTGAATATTCTTTTTAGCGATAAGACAGGAACAATCACAAAAGGTTCCCTTGAAGTAGTGGATTTCTTTTGTGCAGATGGTAATTCGATCGAGATTTCACAGCTTTCTAAGCATAGCAAGGTGAAGGGGCTGCTTGATTTGGCAATCGGTAAAAATACACAGTCCATGTTTGACGCCTCACATAGGGTAATTGGAGGAAACGCAACGGATCAGGCATTGATGAAGTTTATTGGAGAGGATACGTTTAAGGCGCTTGCTGGAAATACAGAATATGTGATTACAGCACAGCAGGGATTTAATTCGTCCAATAAGTTCAGCCAGGCCAGAATTGACAATGTAGGAAAAACGTTTTATAAAGGGGCGCCAGAGCGGCTTCTGGCAGCAGCAACAAAATATATTGATGCAGATGGAAATATTCAGACGATAGATAAAACCGCGCTTGACAGAAAGATTGATGAGCTTGCAGCCAAGGCAATGCGTGTGCTTGCGTTTGGTTATTCTGAAAAATCCATGGTAGAGAGCAAAATAAATGATGATATCGTAATTATCGGTTTGGTCGGCATCAGAGATGATGTCAGACCAGAAGCAAGAGATGCGATTAAGGAAGTGCAGAGTGCAGGTATTCAGGTTGTAATGATTACAGGTGACAGACTTGAAACAGCAGTAGCGATTGCGAAAGACGCAGGTCTTTTGCAGGGCAATGATGAAATGGCGATTGCATCTGCGCAGTTAAACGAGATGTCCGATGATGAAGTGAAAAAGATTATTCCCAAAATACGCGTGATTGCAAGAGCGCTTCCAACAGACAAATCCCGTATGGTACGGCTTTGTCAGGAAATGAATCTTGTAGTAGGTATGACGGGAGACGGCGTAAACGATTCTCCGGCTTTGAAACGTGCAGATGTTGGATTTGCGATGGGCAGCGGTACAGAGGCAGCAAAGGAAGCTGGAAAGATTGTTATTTTGGATGATAATTTTAAATCCATAAAAGACGCAATTCTCTATGGCAGGACGATTTATCATAATATTTTGAAGTTCTGTAAATTTCAGTTGGTTATTAACGTAACAGCTGTTATTGTAAGCGCAATTGCGCCATTCTTTGGTGTGGATGAACCGCTCAAAGTAACACACTTGTTGTTTGTAAATCTTGTAATGGATAGTCTTGGCGCAATTATGCTTGGAAATGAGCCGGCGCTTGCGAAATATATGTTTGAGAAGCCAAGAAGAAGAGACGAGAGTATTGTCAGCAAACCTATGATGGCGCAGATTCTGGTGATGGGACTTTGGCTTACGATTGTAAGTTTTATCTATTTGAAGCTTCCGTTTTTTGTGGATTTGTTTGACACAGAAGAACAGCATCTGACAGGCTATTTTGTACTGTTTATTGTGAGCGCACTTTGCAACGGATTTAATGTTAGAGATGATGGATTTGGCATTTTCAAGGGGCTTAATCAAAATACAGGATTTTTGAAAGTATTTTTCCTGATTATCCTTGTTCAGTTTATTATTGTAAATGCGGCATTGATACCATTTACTGTCTTTACATGGATAGGAAATATGTTTAGCTGTCAGCCATTTGGCATTCAGGGCTGGATTGCAGTTGTGTTGCTTTCTTTGACAATGATACCAGTTGATATAGTTAGAAAAGTGATAGTGAATAAAAAATAAAACAAAATAAACAATTAAAGATTTGGAATGTGAGGGTGCATATTGCAAAGGCGGTATGCGCCCTTTGCAGTGAATAGGGAAAGGCTGATATGAAAAAGATTGTGTTTCATATGGATTTAGACAATACAATTATTTATACAGAAAAACATATGCTTAATGCCGATAAACAGTGCGTGGAACGATATGAGGGAAGGGAATTCTCTTTTGTCACGCCAAAAACCTATGAACTTTTGCAAAAGATAACAAAGCAGGTGATTATGGTGCCAACCACAACTAGGACAATACAGCAGTACAATCGGATAGACTTAAAGGTAGGAACGCTTTCTTATGCCTTGGTATGCAATGGCGGGGTGCTTCTTGTTGACGGAAAAGAGGACGAAGTCTGGTATGAACAGTCGCTTCGAAGGATATGCAGGAGCAAGAAAGAACTAATCCAAGCAATGGAATTTCTGGAAAAAGACAAGAGAAGAACGTTTGAACTTCGGTTTATCAGAGAGCTTTTTGTCTTTACGAAGTGTGAAGAACCGATGGTGGTTGCAGAAGAACTTAAGGAGCTGCTTGATATGGAAGTGGTTGATGTTTTTCTAAATGGCGCGAAAATCTATGTCCTTCCCAAGAATCTAAGCAAGGGGGATGCTGTCTGCAGGTTTCGGGAATATGTGGGCGCAGATTATGTCATTGCAGCAGGGGACAGTGATTTTGATATTTCGATGCTGGAATCTTCCGATCTTGGAATTGCACCATATGATTTATCCAATCGTTACAGATTTTCTGACAATGTAAAATGCCTGACGGATCAGGTGCTGTATGCGGATGCACTATTAGAATATGTTTACCGCATAATAAATACAATCTGTTGAACAGTTCATTGGAGCGCTTTTTGAACACTTGTTAATAAACCAGATATACAGAAAAGCTATCGCGAGCGATTTATAATTTTGGCGGTATTTGCAGCGGAACTAAGGTCACTGTCACAACGAAACAAACGCTGGAAGAAATCTTCATGAATTATTATGGAGGGAAGCAAAATGATTAATATGGCGCTATATAAACGTGAACTGAAAGGAAGTGTAAAGCTGCTTCTTATTATGGGTGCAATTATTACGATGTATGTTTCTATAATTATCAGTATGTACGATCCTGAAATGATGAAAATGTTAGACAGTTTTGCGGAAGCTATGCCTGAATTGATGGCAGCCGTTGGCATGCGTGCAAATGCAGCGAATCTTTTAGGATTTATGGCATCCTATCTGTATGGATTTATACTGCTGCTTTTTCCTATGTTATTCTGTATATTGCGTGGAAATTCCTTGGTTGCAAGATATGTAGAAAAAGGTTCTATGGTTTCACTGGTTGCTGTGCCCATAAAGCGGCGTGCGATTGTATTGACACAAATGACAGTCCTGATAAGCGGAATATTGCTACTTATCAGGACTGTTTTGGAGCTGATTTGTGCCGGAAGTGGTTTTCCAGGAGAATTAGATACAATAGAGCTTTTGGTATTAAATGGCGGACTTTTGTGTTTGCAGTTATTTATTGGAGGCATATGTTTTGTTTCTTCTTGCATATTTTCTGATACGAAATACAGTGTTTCATTCGGAGCAGGGATTCCAATATTTATGTATGTATTGCAGATGCTTGCAAATGTTGGCGGAAATGCAGAAAAAGCAAAGTATTTTACATTTTTTACTTTGCTTGATTATAGAAAATTGCGAGAGAGCAAAGCATGAATGCAATGTCTAATTTGGCCTGTGTCCAAGCCGTCCGCCGTCCATACCCAAATTGATGCCACTCGCTCGTTCAGTAGGCTGGATAATCACAGATACAGGCTGTGCGGCGTTCCATTCAAAACTATAGGACTCGCCAGAGGTCTGTCCGATAAAGGTTTTCCAGTTGATGTCTGTCTTGATATTGGGATCGCAGGGACCGTTTCCCATCCAGCATACAACAGCGTCAGGGTCAACAGTAAGTGTGGAACCAGTCTGCACATTGCTGAGAACGAGCGGATTGCCGTCTACTAAGATTGCAACGTAGGAATTGGGACCAGTTCCTGTAAGAGTCGAGGTTGCCAACCCTTTTTGCGAGATAACGCCACAGCCGATAAATCGTACATCATAGTTGCAGTCTGAGGTAAATGCCAGAATATTTTCGGATTCGATAGACAGTACTTCCCCTGGCTGAAGCTGATAAACAATTACATGCTGTGCATGATTGGCATAGTAAGTCACACTGTCACCGTTCAGCATAACTTTCATAAGAGGAAGGTTTTCACCTGTGACACGGCGCAGCAGTGATCCCAATAGTGCCTGGCCGACATTTCCTTGTGGTCCAAGCAGTAGTTTCTCAAATTTGTAGTTCTTATAGCCGTTGTTTTCACCACAGATAAAGGAACCTGCTTTGGCAATCAAAACATCATTTCCCCTACAAGTAACTCTGAGGGCTAATTCATTGACAACTTCGAATGTTAACATAGTATGACCAAACCTTTCTTTTATGAATTGTATATGCTGGTATTTTGGCGCTTTATCAGGCGCTTTAAACGACCTGTACACCATACAGTGCACATAGACCTGCAAGGTCTTTGGCAACACCGTTTCCTATCGCATTAAATTTCCAGGCACCTTTGTGCTGATACAGTTCCCCAATCATCATAGAAATTACATTGCTGTAATAATCTGTCATCATAAAGCTGACAAGTTCTTTGCCGGATGGGTCGAGGATTCTGATATATGCATCTTTCAGCATTCCAAAATGAAGCCTGTTTTTTAAAGCATCATTGATGGTAAGAACAAAAACAATTTTTTGCACCGAGGAATTGAGCCTTGTGAAATCAATCTGGATTTCTTCCCGATCTTTGCTGCTGGTTGCTATAAATTTGGTGCTGTGATCAGGGCTGTTTGTTTGTCCGTAGAATACAAACCAAGTATCGCCGATTACTTTGCCGTTTTCACCAAGCAAAAAGGCAGATACATCAACGTCACATCGGCCGTCGGTAACATTCCAGCCAAAGCAGGCGTTCACTGCATGCAATGGAACAGAAGAGAGCATGGCTTTCTGTCCCTTTTGCACCTTATTTTGGAGAACGGGGATTGGCTTTGATATAGAAACAGTATTTTGTGTCTGCCCAGAAGAGGAAAAAGCAGATTGTACGGTTTGCATCTGCCCAGAAGAGGAAAAAGCAGGCTGTACGGCTTGCATTTGTCCAGAAGAGGAAAGCGCAGGCTGTATATTGGATGACGGTCTTGCAGACGACGGGATGGTATGTGCTGCAGCGGGCCGTGTACTTTGGGGCTGTGAAAAGGCAGATTGTGAGCGCATAGACTGCTGAGGTCCAGGCTGCTTTATTAGAGTTGCAAGGGTTCTCTGGTTTTTCACACTTTGCAAATCGGTGGTATTGATTGTCATAATTGAGTTGCGATTGAAAGCTTGTTTCGTTCTTGTAGGCACATTTAGCATTGTAATCCCCCATACCGCCCTTGGCGGCTAAAATCAAGAAGAAGAGTACAAACCGAACTTGTTCGATTCGCACGCTCTCCATCTACTGATAAGACAAATAATTTTGCCGATTGTCAGCGCAATTCTTCGGAAGCTTTTTCTAAAAGGCATCGACGGGCTTTCCGGTACTGGACAACATCTTTTTCGTAGTCATCATACCGACGAAATACCGTAGCGATTAATTTTTCAACCCAGGCAGGGTCCGTAGTCTTGATACGTTCTAGTAGAACCAGATCTTCAAAGCCAATCCGGTGCGCTTCTAAACGGGTACTAGAGTATACCTCATGGAATCCAGGAAACATTATAGCAGGATCTCCCGCCGGCAGACGGGACCGATGATTGGATTCATAGTCAGTAATGTCTGACAGAGGAGCGCTCAACCGATAGAAGTCCAGCCGATCCATGGACATGCCGCCCCAATGAAGGTATCCTTCTATATTTTCATAAAGAGCAGGCGCCCAGCCTAACCAGACTTGACGCAATTTCTCCTGATCCAACATTCGGTTGCAGAAATTTCCAGTGGGTTCCAGACAAGTATATACAAAAATGTGTTCCCCCAATGCGTGCCGCTCATCAAAAAAGCTTCGGTACTTCTCATATTTGTTTGCAGTGGGACACCAGTAGTTTAGCGTTCCCGCAATCGTTTCTCTGGCGATGGTGGCATCTAGTATAGAAATGCCAGGCATAGCGTTTTTGATAATTTGGACACCAGCGGTATAGGTGTTAGCAAGACCATCTAAAGGCTCATCTAAAAAGCTCTGGAGCCATCTCTCGGTCAGGTTGTTCTTTTTGAGGTAAGCATAAAGCTGGCGGCACATGTCTGTTAATTCCTGTTCTCCATCACCAGGAATTGTTTTGCAAGTAAACAAAAGCTCTGCTTGTGTTGCTTCCCAATGTCTGTCTTTTCGACGGGCAAAGTGACCGCCTTCTATCCAATAAATACCTACTTTGTCCAAGATAGCAATCATTCTGTCTAAGCGCTCTTCATTCAAACAGGGCGTTCCATTTTGGAGTTCAAAATACAAATCCAGGGAGAGTAGCACCATGTTTTGTCTACCATATTTGCCTAAGCGCAAATATTGCTCAAAGATATGATACCATTCTTCACTAAATAGAGGCGCGTGATGATAAGTTGCAATTGCTTTGCAGTTAAACCAGTTAATGTATTTGTGATCGCTGCGTCCTGCTTCCGGAACAATAGTGGGGAACACTTCTACTTCAAAAGTCAGTTTTCTGGAAATGCCATTGTGAGAGACGACAAATTCCCACTTTTTCACTTCTCTCTGTTGTGTGTCCACCTTGCATCGAAAAGCCAAAGCCATCACAGCTCCTTGTGCAGTAATCACGTTTGTACAAGGGCGGAGTACATCGTATATTGTAAAAGGGGCCCGGCGGATAACATAGGGATTGACATCTGGTTCTGTCCATTCTGTGCGGGTAACTGCCCCGGAGTTGGCTTCTACTGGAAGTGGCAACAGTTCAAACAGCTTGTAGCGGTAATCTGGAAGGGAGCGTTCAGCGGCTATTTGGCTTTCGCTGGTAAGTATCGTTTTTCTGGTGGGAGGAGTTGTTTCAAATGTGACGCATTTCCCTGGAGTTAAGCCAGAAAGCAGAATATGAACGCCGGCATAAGTGTTGGAAGCCGCAGCAATGACATGCAAAGTACTGCCGGTTTGGGGCTCTGTGTCAGGATAAAGTGGGGTTAGCTCATCAAAAAGTGTTGCTTCAAAACAATCGTTCATATATGTTCCTTTCTGTTTAAAATAAATTTGGAGGGACAAAAATAAAGGGTCTTTATCATTGAATGGTTATAAATTTATTATATAACAACAAGATAGACGGGTCAAATGTTTTGAAGAATTCATGTATGGCTGAACTGTTACGAATAGGTAGGAAATCTATTAATAAAACATAGATTATTTGTATCATTTATGATAAGATAAGAAAATATTGAAAAGCAAAAGACCAAAGAAAAATGTAAAGGATATGGATATGAATGAATTTTTGAGAGAAGCAGCAAAAGTAGCGCCGTCAAAACAACAGCTTATGTGGTATGATATGGGATTTTATGCCTTTATTCATTTTGGAATGAATACGTGGTGACAGCGGCGCGTGGAGAAGTGTTTTTGAAAGAGATTCAGGTTTATGGATAACAGGCATTTCGCCCGGAATAATACGATTAACCTGAAAATGAGAGGAGAAAATCAAAATGAAAAGTGTAACAGATCCTTTTCCAAAGGGATGTATGGGAAGCGAACGTTTTAGAATACCTGCGATGTTGACAACACAAAAAGGAACTGTACTAGCTGCCTGTGATGCACGATGGAATCATGGAGAGGATTCGGCAGGAAATTTGGAAACTGTAATTGCACGTTCGTCTGACGGCGGACGTAGTTGGGAAAGACAATTTGTGAATTATTTTGCAGATGTAGAAGACAGCTCTAACAGATGTATTTTCAGCGCAGGATTTATTGATCCATTGTTAGCGCAGGATCGCCTGGGAAATCTTTACCTTTTGGCGGATATGTGCCCTGCTTTTGTGGGAGCATTCGCAGCATATGGGATTGTGTGTGGGCAGCAAAATGGCGGAAGGCATCCAAACGGTCGTCTGGCACTCAAAGAAATAGAAACTTCGACACAGGCGGAGACGCAGGAGTTGAATGAAGATACATATCCATATTATGCAGGGGAGGCAGATGCTGACGGTTATTCTCCAGTTCTGCGCATAAAAGATGACAAACCACATGAAGCATACCTGCTGGATGAGGAATGGTATTTGTACCAACGTATAGGGGACACTATTGAGCGCGTTTTGATACCACAACTTGACAATGAAGGAAACAGGACTTCCAAGCGGATTCATGCGAATATATTTTTTGCGGCTTCTCCTATGAAAGCATATCCGGCATTTCATATCGTATGTCGTGTCAGCAAAGACGATGGCAAGACTTGGAGTAAAATGCAGGATGTCAGTGCGCAGATTGAGGGTGCGGGATTTACGGCGGTATGTCCAGGCAGAGGATATTCCTATTTATATCAGGAAAAAGAGCGCATGATTTTTCCTATTTATGATAATAATCTGGGAACAGAATTTGCCAGTGTCATCTATACCGAAGATCAAGGAAAGACCTGGAAGCGGGGACAACGTGCAAAAGATACCGGATGCCGGGAAGATGGTTCTTTTATCAAATCATCAGAATCGCAGGTGGTGGAGCTTCCTGATAAGAGATTACGGATGTATTCAAGAAATATGATATATGAGATTACGTATGCGGATAGCTTTGACGGCGGAAAGACTTGGAGTGCATATCAAAGAGAAGCGTTGCTGCCATATTGTGGAAACTGTATGGTTTCAGTCATTAATTATTCTCGGCAAATAGAAGGAAAATCTGTGCTGTTAGCAAGTTATCCAGCAGGGAATGCGGAACCCTATCATAGAAGTAATGGAATGATTGCTGTCGGACTGATAGAAGAATCAGGAGAGGTAAATTGGAAATATCATTATCCTGTGAATCAGGGTTGTTTTTGGTATAGCTGCCTGACCGAGCTTGAAAACGGAGAGATTGCGCTTTTGTATGAATATGAGTCAACTGCGCTACGGTATACGGTGTATACGATTGAAGAACTGTGTGGACACAAAAAATAGGGTTGGTTGGGTCGGTAATGCAATAAACAAAACAAGTTGATTTTTACACTTTAACGTGTTAAAATACTTTGAAGATTAAAATAATGGGTTTCAGCTAAAGGCTGGTGATAGTGGAGGTTAGATTGAAAAATTATGCTGAAACACTGGCTTTTCAATCGGCAATTTGAGTCAGAGCCTCAAATCTGCCTTGAGCGCAGAAAGCTGCTCTGATATGAGGAGTGTGAAAAATAAATTTTTCATACACAAATTTGTGCCTGCGGTCCAAATTTGCAGGCTACGGAAAGGCATGGTTATTAGTATGAAGGAAATTGTTAGTTTGATGGATTATCGTTCAAGTATTAAGGTAGTGGATGCTACCTTGCGGGACGGGGGACTGGTCAATGATTTTTATTTTACAGATGAGTTTGCAAGAGCATTGTATGAGGCGAATATCAAAGCTGGCGTTGATTATATGGAGCTAGGGTATAAAGCATCGAAGGATATGTTTGACGAGAATAAATTTGGAAAGTGGAAATTTTGTAATGATGATGATATCAGAGCCATAGTGGGAGATAATAATACCAATCTCAAGCTTGCAGTGATGGCTGACGTCGGCAGATGTGACTATAAAAATGATATTTTAGACCGGTCTGACAGCGCCATTGACCTTGTACGTGTGGCGACATATTTGAATACAATTCCTATGGCGGCAGATATGATAGAGGATGCCAAGCGCAAAGGGTATGAGGTAAGCTGCAATATTATGGCGATATCAAATGGACAGGAAAGCGATTTGAGAGTGGCGCTCGATATTTTAGGAAAAACGCCCGCAGATGTATTTTATATTGTGGACAGCTATGGTTCGCTGTATCCAGAGCAGATTGCACGTATTGCGGATACGTATCTGGAATTTGCAAGTAAATATGGCAAGAAGCTGGGAATCCATGCACACAATAATCAGCAGCTTGCATTCGCCAATACCATTGAAGCGGTGGGAGACGGCGTTGATTGGCTGGATGCGACATATTCTGGTATGGGCAGAGGCGCTGGCAACTGTGCGATGGAGCTTTTGCTTGGATTTCTGCACAATCCAAAGTACAACAATTATTATGTAATACAATTTATAGAAAAATATATGAACAAACTCAAAGAAGATGGTGTGGTATGGGGATTTGACCTTCAATATATGATGACAGGTCTGCTCAATCAGCATCCAAGAACAGCAATTCAATTTACCAAAGAGAAGCGGACCGATTACTCTGAATTTTACAAGGAAGTGGTAGCGCAGGATTAGTGGCGGTATTGAGAAGGAGACAATGCAGAAATGTCTGGCACTGACAGAAAAAAAGCACTGATAACAGGAGCATCAAGAGGGATTGGAAGAGCTATCGCAGAGGAATTGGCATCACTGGGGTATGATTTGTACCTTACCTGCCACAAAAATTCTGAGCTGTTGGCTGGTTTGGCACAAAAGCTTTGGGAACAGTATAGAACCAGCTGCCAATGCTATACCTTTCCAATATCCAACGAAGAGGAAGTTTCAAAAATGTTTGCGAAGATACCCTATCTTGATATTTTGGTAAATAATGCGGGAATATCGTATATTGGGCTTCTGACAGATATGACATACAATGAGTGGAAAACAGTGATTGACACCAACCTGAACGCTTGTTTTTTGACTTGCCGGTGTGCGGTTCCTGAAATGATCAGAAGGCGCAGGGGTAAAATTATCAATATTTCTTCTGTTTGGGGAGCGGTCGGCGCATCTACAGAAGTGGCATACTCTGCTTCAAAAGGAGGGATAAATGCCTTTACACGCGCACTTGCAAAGGAACTAGGACCAAGCAATATTCAGGTGAATGCCATTGCTTGCGGTGTGATTGAAACGGATATGAACAAATGTTTTGACAAGGCGGAAATAGAAATGCTGCGGCAGGAAATACCGGCGGATCGTCTGGGGCAGCCGCAGGAAGTTGCCAAACTGGTAGGACTTTTATGTAATGGGAATGAATATTTGACAGGACAAATAATAACATTGGATGGAGGCTGGACATGATAGAAGAAAATAACTATGATTTATTGATTATAGGTTCTGGCCCTGCTGGGCTGGGTGCAGCAGTATATGCGGTGCGGGCAGGGCTTAAGACGGCGGTGCTTGACAAAAGCCCGGTGAGCGGAGGCCAGGTACTGAATACCTATGATGTGGATAATTATTTAGGGCTGCCAGGAATGAGTGGCGGGGATCTTTCTGAGAAGTTCAGAGAACATGCAGATAAATTAGGAACAGTGTTTCTGACGGCGGATGTGCAGAAGATAGAGAATGCTGACAACAAGAAGATTGTGCATACCAGTGAAGGCGATTTCGAATCAAAAGCAGTGATCCTTGCGACAGGCGCGGCGCATTCTGTGCTTGGTGTGCCGGGAGAAGCAAAATTTTCTGGAATGGGTGTGTCATATTGTGCGACTTGTGACGGCGCTTTTTTCAGAAAGAGGACCGTTGCAGTAGTAGGCGGCGGTGACGTTGCAGTAGAAGATGCGATTTTTCTTGCGGCAATTTGTGAGAAGGTGTATCTGATACACAGAAGGGATACACTTCGGGCCGCAGATATTCTGCAAAAAAAATTAATGTCACTGGATAATGTGCAGGTGCTTTGGGACAGCGAAGTGAAAGAAATCTGCGGCGGAGATTTGGTGGAGGCAGTAGAAGTATATCATAAGAAAAGCGGTGAACAGAGTACGCTTGCTGTAAATGGAGTATTTATAGCGGTTGGGATTGTGCCAAGTACAGATACCTTCAAAGGGCTTGTCGAAATGGATGAAAAAGGTTATATTGTGGCTGACGAATCATGCGCAACCTCACAGAGCGGTATTTTTGCAGCAGGGGACATCAGAAAGAAGCCAATGCGCCAGATTATTACAGCCGTGGCAGATGGAGCAAACGCTGTCAACTCTGTTCAAAACTTCCTGATGTTGTAGAAAGATAATAACTTTGTTAAAAATAGTGCAGTTGTTTTGGGTTTATCCATAACGAGACTGCACTATTTTTTATATCATGGGAAATTGCGGATTGGGCAGCTTTTTGAGTGCCTTGCTCGATTAGGCGGAACCTTTTTATTTAACAAGTTTTTAATATTTGGAGAAAATTTTTTTGTATCCATGCTGAATTTGCCGAAAATAAAAGAAAAAGTAAGAACTAATAGGAAAATCAACCAAATATAACCCCGTTTATACCGTATTTTTAACAAGAAAAATGCACTTACATGCGAAAACATGACTTGACAACTTCGTAAATCTGTGATAATTTATTTCATGAGCGTAACAATTTTGTAATATTTAGAAAAGAATTGAAACATAGCATGAAGAAATTGGAGACACCATATTTGGAGGTTTAAATCATGAAGAAGTACGGCATAAAGGTTGCTGCTTGTGCGATAGCCGGAACCCTTTCGTTAACAGGATATCAATCATCGCTTGAAGCAAAGATTAATAATTCATCAAACGTACCTGCGGCAGGTGTTGCAGTTGTGTTGGATGAGTGCAGTACAATACAGGATCTTCAGGTAGAAGTAGTTGAAAACATAGCTTATCTTGAAAGTGCATCAGGCTTGCAGC
Organism: uncultured Lachnospiraceae bacterium; assembly: GCA_910586585.1. Taxonomy (GTDB): domain Bacteria; phylum Bacillota; class Clostridia; order Lachnospirales; family Lachnospiraceae; genus COE1. The sequence goes on along the minus strand of CAJUKA010000054.1, from coordinate 1,230 downwards.
CTAATATTGTACTTGCATCTGAGAGAGCAGCGCAATCAGAAACGATTGTGGACAATCCAGAACAAAATGAGAACGATGTTGCAACAAATACAGAAGAGAATATAGAAGAAGCTGCGGAGCAGAAAGAAATAACTACGCAACAGAATACGGAAGAAACTACAACAGACGCTCCAGTTGAAGAGTCAAGCGAGACAAAAGAGACAGAGACTGCACAGGGAACAAACAGCGAGACGGAAACCGAAGGCACAGAAGAAACAAGCGCCGCTAGGGAAACAGAAAGCGTAGAAGAAACCACTAGCGAGTCAGAAACCGAAGGTGCAGAAGAAACAGAAAGTACTTCTGAGACAGAGGATGATTTTAATACAAGCGCAGGTTTTTCTGCAATAGAGACTTATGATAAAGTAGTAGTAGAAACAGAGACAGCACAAGAAACAGAAATTGAGACGGAAACACAGGAAGATGCTCAGGATTTCTCAGGACTTGTGATTGCAAGAGTGACAAATTATGTTAATGTCAGAAGCATACCCAGCGAAGAAGGTGAAATCGTTGGAAAGCTTTATGACAAGTCTGTAGGCGAGTTTATCGAAGAAAAAGATGGCTGGTACAAGATTACATCAGGAAACTGTACGGGATATGTTAAGGGTGAATATTGTGTAGTAGGCGAGGAAGCTGAAGCGCTTGCAAAAGAAGTCGGCACAACATTTGCGATTGTAAATACAACGACACTTAAGGTTCGTCAGGAAGCGAGCACAGAATCTTCTGTACTTGGCCTGGTACCAATTGAAGAAGAATTGGTAGTAGTTGAAGAACTTGACGGATGGGTTAAGATAGCAATTGAAGAAGGCGACGGCTACGTTTCAAGAGAGTATGTAAATCTTAGAACAGATTTTGTTCAAGCGGAATCAAGAGAAGAAGAGGAAGCAAGACTTGCAAAAGAGGCTCAGGAGCGAGAGCAGGCACGTGCGGCAGCGGCGGCGGCGACAGCAGCAAGAGCTGAGAGACAAGCAGAAACACAAACAAAGAAATCTGAGTCGAATCAGGCGGTTATTACAGCAGCACAAAATACAGCGGCTTCTTCTGAGGGAAGCGCAATGGGCAAAGCAGTAATTGACTATGCGACACAGTTTGTAGGCAATCCTTATGTGTACGGCGGATCAAGCCTTACAAACGGTACAGACTGCTCGGGATTTGTTATGAGTGTGTACAATAATTTTGGCGTAAGCCTTCCAC
>CAJUKA010000053.1 GCA_910586585.1 uncultured Lachnospiraceae bacterium | reverse complement strand
ATATGTGTCTTGCGATTCAGGAAATCAGAGAAGAAGGCAGAGAAGAAGGCAGAGAGAAAGGCCGGGAAGAGGGCAGGATAGAAGGAGAGATTATAGGTGTGATCCGTTCCAATAAAAAATGGGGGATTCCACAGGAAGATACCAGACAGTATATTATGGAGGAATACCAAAAGAGTGCAGAGGAAACGGAAGTATTTATGAGCATGTATTGGAAATAACAGTAACCGACAATAAATAATGAAAAAAAATCCCAATGTAAAGTATGCAGTTGTAAGAACAGGAAACAGAAGCATAAATACATTGGGATTTTTTGATGTACAAAATTGTGTACAAAAAACTACTTTGCAGCACAAGACGCGCACAGCGGAAGAAAAATGAGATTTTGCTGTCCGTTAAAAAAATAGGAAAAAGGAGTTCTTTATGGAATTTCGGGACTTAAAACAACAGTATCAACTTCATAAAACAGAAATAGATAATGCAATACAAAATGTACTTACAAAGGTCAATTTTATACAGGGAAAGCAAGTAGCAGCATTAGAGGAAGTACTTGCAGAATATGTGGGAGTAAAACATTGTGTCACCTGTGCAAACGGAACAGATGCCCTGCAGCTTGCATTAATGACCTGGGATATTGGATCAGGAGATGCAGTTTTTGTGCCGGACTTCACCTTTTTTTCGAGTGGAGAAGTTGTTCCATTGGTTGGAGCAACACCAATATTTGTAGATATAGATGAGGATACTTATAATATCAGCCCGCAAAGCCTTGAACAGGCAATCCAATATGTGTTAGAAAAAACAAATTTAAATCCAAGAGTTATTGTAGCAGTTGATTTGTTTGGACAACCTGCTGACTTTGAACAGATAAGAAAAATTGCAGCAAGATATGGTCTTTTGATACTGGAAGATGGAGCACAAGGATTCGGCGGGAGAATCGGAACAAAAAAAGCATGTAGTTTTGGAGATATATCAACCACCTCGTTTTTTCCGGCAAAGCCATTAGGTTGTTATGGAGATGGAGGCGCGGTATTTACAGAGAATGATGCGTGGGCGGATTTGATTCGTTCATATAGAGTCCATGGAAAAGGAATGGACAAGTATGACAATGTTCGAATTGGGATGAATTCACGGTTGGATACTATACAGGCAGCAGTTTTATTAGAGAAAATAAAGTTTTTTGATGAGGAAATTGAAAAATGCAATCAAGTTACAGAGGAATATACGAAAGGATTGCAAGATGTAGTAAAAGTACCTGTTGTGAAAGAAGGATTTGTTTCAAGTTGGGCACAATACACAGTCTGTTTTCAAAACAATAAGGAACGAGAGCAGGTAATAAAGCTGTTAAAGGAACAGAATATTCCAACAGCAGTTTATTATCGAAAACCAATGCACATGCAGGAGGCTTTTAGGAAATACCAGTACAGGGGATTAGAATACAAGGTTACAGAAAAGGTATGTGAACGCTGTTTGTCCCTGCCAATGCATCCATATCTAAATACAGCACAAATTAGAAAAGTTACAGAGCATATACTTAAATCGAAGGAGGTTATGCAATGAATCACTTTCAATATAAGATGACGGTTATTGTGCCATCTTATAATAATGGACAATATATAAGGCAGGCATTAGATTCTATTTTGATGCAAAAGGTTACATTTGATTATCAGATTATTATAACAGATGATTGTTCTCAAGATGATTCTCAAAATATCATAAGAGAATATGAACTCAAATATTCAAATAAAATATTAGCACTATATTCAGATAAAAATTGCAGATTATTTCAAAATGTTTTAAAAGCGTTGAAGAAAATGGATAGTGAATATTTCTGTGTATTAGATCCTGATGATTACTGGACAGATGATATGCGTCTTCAAAAAGCGGTAAGTTTTCTGGATAAAAATCCGCAGTATACAATATATGGAACAAATGCATATAAACTTTATAATGATGGAACGACTGAGCCATATTACAACCGTCCAACAATACATGAATATACAAGCACTTATGAAGATTATTTAAAAAGAAAAAGTGTGCTATCTAATACTTTTGCAAGTACTTATAGAAATGTATATTTTTCAGACGGAATACCTAAAGAATATTCCGATCTGATTGGAACACAGTTTGAGGAAATGTTTCGAGCTGATTCAGCAAGAAATTTGATTCATTTGAAGAGAGGAAAAGCCTATTTTTTAAATGAAAGTGTTGGTTATTCAAGACGACATGGAAAAGGATTGGCATCCAGACTAACAGAATATGAGAGACATATAACAGTTGCATTTGCACACATCGGATTTTTTAAATTTTTTGGTGAAAAATATGAAAGTGATTTTGAAATTATCATTAAATCTGAGTATCAAGAAGCAGTAAAAAGTTATTTTCAGGATCTTGTTTCAGGAACAATTCCTATGATGTCAGAATTGTATAAAACGTATTTCAATATCGTAATGGAATGGCTGCAAATACATCAAACACAAATTTCAAATATCCGCATACCTTTTTCATTAGAAGTATTTAGTGAGATGGCTCATAAAAAAACAATTATATGGGGGACTGGAATAGCAGCTTCAAGATTTATTGAACAATATCATATTCCGATCCATTCAGACACATTTTTTGTAGATAATAATACTCACAAGCAAGGGAGTAAATTTATGGGAAAACTGATAAAGAGTCCAGAAGCAATTCGAAGTGAAGAGGATGCTCTTATCATTATTGCAAGCAGCTATTATAAAGAAATCTTAGAACAAATCAAAGAGCAAGGATTGTGTTCTTACGACAAAATTATAAATATTTATGACTACGAAAGGAATATGGTTTGATATTGTTTTAATTTATGAAAATCTCAGTTTGGAGGAATTGTCTATGAAAAAGATTATGCTATGTATTGCCTCTGCTATAGGTGGTGCTATATCAGGTATTTATTGGATGATAAAAAAATGTGAGCCAGAACTAATGAGTAAGGACAATCAGGCAAAAAGAAATGCACAGAGTTTTAGATTAGCGTGCAAATGGATTGGCGTTATTCAAAGTGGTAAGCGTATAAAAGATTATTTTACAGAGCGGGGAATTGAAACAGTAGCAATTTATGGAATGGGTAAATTAGGTAAATGTTTGCTACAGGAATTAGAACAATCCGATACTAAAGTAGCATATTTGATTGATAAAAATCAAAATCAAAAAAATGAGAAGTATGATTTTTTCATACCAGAAGATTATTTACCAGAAGTTCAGACAATAGTAGTTACGCCTAGCTATGATTTCTTGGAAATATCAGAGACTTTAAAAAAACATACAGAAGCGGAGATTCTCTCCATTGATGATATTTTAACTAAATTACAATGATAACTACCTGCATTGTGGGGGTCTTATGAATAAAGTAAGCGTAGTGATTTTAAATTATCTGAATTATTTGGACACAATTGAGTGCGTAGAAAGTATATTTGAAATGAATTATGAATTAGAAGGAATTGTAATTGTTGATAACCACTCAAATAATGAATCATATAAAATACTAAGCAAAAAATATAAAAATAACAACAGAATAATAGTCATCAGAACAGGGCAGAACTATGGATTTGCAAAGGGAAACAATATTGGAATTGCCATTGCACGTCAGAGATTTCATACAGATTTTGTACTTGTTGTAAATAATGATACGATATTTGAACAAAAAGATTTTTTTGAGAAATTATTGAATCATTATGAACATGGTGTTGGTATGATAGGTTCCGCAATTCATTTAAAAGGAGATGCTACGCAAAAAGAATTTTTATACGATCTGTCATTTATTGAAATGTTAAAAATTATATTGGAACTGTATTTAATACAATGTGGAAAAGTGATATGGCTGTTTATGGTTCCAGCACCTAAAAAAAGAAATGAGAAAAAAATAATTCAGGGATGTGCAATATTATTTACTCCAGACTTTTTTAAACATTATAGTGGGTTTTATAAAAAAACGTTTCTTTATGCGGAAGAGCCAATTTTATATTTCATGTGTAAAAAATATAGTCTGCGTCAAATATATGTTCATGATACTTTTATTTATCATAAAGTGAATCAGTCTTCAGAAATGAGTTTTCATAATGATGTAAATGTTAAAAATAATTACCGAAGGCAAAGTTATGGTTATTTGGTTTGGTGGATAATTAAGGATAAAGTAAATGAAACAGTGAAGAAATTATTGCAAAATCAAAATATAAAAGAGATTTATGAATCAACAGCAGATTTGAAGAATTACGGTTTAGAGAGCGAGAAAAAATAAATATGAAAAATGTATATAATATTCGTAAGGATAAAAATTTATATTTTATTCTTCCTGATAACTGTATAGAAAGTAATGATACTTTATGTAAGGAAAATTCAATAGCAGTAATTGTGAATTTGTATTATACAGAATATGCAAAGTGGTATTTAAATCAGCTTTATGCAATATCTGCAATAGCAGACATTTATGTTATATCATCTAATTTTGATATACTGAATATGGTATCAGATAAGAAAATTCATTTGATAGAGAAAAAAAATCGTGGGAGAGATATTAGTGCATTATTAGTATCAAGCAAAAAAATTTTTCTCCAATATGATTATGTATGTTTTTTGCATGATAAAAAGGCAGGATATGATTCTGATATTCTACGTGTAAAATTATGGGCTGAAAATATGTGGCATAATTTGATTAGAAGCAAGGATTATATTCGAAATGTAATTACACTTTTTCAAAAAAATGAGAATATCGGGCTCCTTGTTCCACCAGAACCATCAAGTTTTGATTGGTATATATGGGGCAGAGAATTATGGAGAAATAACTATAAAAACACAAAGAATATTTGCTCTGAATGGAATCTGAATTGTGGTATAGACCCACAAATTCCACCTATTACTATAGGTACTGTTTTTTGGTGCAGAACAAATGCTTTGAGAAAACTTTTTGAACGAGATTGGAAATATGAAGATTTTCAGGACGAACCGTTACCTAATGATGGAACAATAAGTCATGCTATTGAAAGGGTTTTGGCATATGTCGCGCAGGACGCAGGATATGATACAGGAACTATTGTATGCCCAACGTATGCAGCAAAACAATTATTGCAACAGCAAGAATACATTGCGAAGATGTTTGATATTTTAAATAAAAGTTTTGATGTTAATACATTTGAGAAGGTAGAAAGATTCAGAAAACAAAATGATTATATACAAAAATTCTGCAATAAACATAAAAAAATATATTTATATGGAGCAGGGATAATAGGCAATCAATGTTTATCTATGTTGAGAAATTTAAGAATTAGGCCAGAAGCTGTGATTGAATCAAAGATTGGCACAAAGAAAAATATAGATGGAATTCCGATAGTTTCTTTCTCTATGATAGATGATTTGGAAGCTATAGGAATTATTATTTCTGTTGGATTCGCATTGAAAGAAGAGATTATAAATTTATTGGAGGAAAAAGATTTTCATAATTATATTTGTTATGTAGATATTAAAAAAATGGAATAAGAAGGGTCAATAAAATATGAGAAGATTAGGAATTTTTGTTTTTTATGACAAACAGGGAATAGCTGGAAAATATGTTGAATATCTACTAACACAAATTAAAAATAATGTTGATGATTTATTTATTGTCAGTAATTGTATTTTAGTGAAAGCAAGTAAAGAATTATTTTTAACATATACAAATAATATAATAGAGAGAGAAAATTATGGATTTGACGGAGGAGCTTATAGAGATGTTTTATGTAATGTTATAGGTCTTAATAACTGTAAAAAGTGGGACGAACTACTTTTGATTAATGATACGTTTTATGGTCCATTTTGTCCTCTTTCTAATATATTTAAAAGGATGGAAAATTCTCCATGTGATTTTTGGGGACTTTCAATACATGGAGATAATAAAGGAAATGTAAAGCGAATCATTTCAAGACATCTTCAATCTTATTTTTTAGTAATAAGATCAGAGATGCTAAAAAGTAGTTATTTTTCAGAATTTTGGCTGAAAATGAAGGATATAGATTCTTTTATAGATGCGGTAGATAATTTTGAAATAGAATTTACTCAGTTTTTTTCTAAATATGGATTTTCATATGAAACGTTTATTGATACAACTACTTTTGAATATGGTTATGAGGAAAAGGGAATAAATTGGACTGAATTAATGCCATATGATTTACTTATTAATAAAGGATTTCCTATTTTAAAGAGAAAATCTTTAGTGAGTCGTAGTTTTTTTCAAACAAATGCACTTAAAATATTACGTTATATTAGTGATACTACAGATTATAATATTCAAATGATTTGGCAGGATTTGTTAAGAAGATATGATGCATATCAATTGATCTTTGAAATGAATTTGTTCTATATCTTAAACTCTGGAGACACCCAAGACATATCCGTACACGATTCCACAAAAACTGTAGTGATTTTCCGTATTGATACGTTAACAAGATTAGAAGATATAATTTCATATGTTAATCAAATTGATAAGACAATAAAAATGTATTTATGGATAGAGAATTTTGATTTATTTCAGTCAATTAAAGAACGGTATAAAGAAGTTGAAATATGTTATTTTAAAAATAAGGAAGAAATTCTTTTGTTTTGGAAAAACATATCAAAAAGATTTGAGTGTATTGGATATATTTATTTGAAAGCAGCCGCCGAAGAAAATTATTTTTCAAATTATTTGATATTAGATAATATTCAAAAAAATTTAATAATAAATAGCCAAATCATTTATCGTATATGCAAACTAATGACAGAAGAAATGGAGTTAGGTTTGTTACTGCCCCCATTAGATAGATATGGTAATTGTAATTATATCTGGGGGGAGGATGCTTTTTGGATAAAAGGTACATGTTTAAATGATATATGTAAAAATAAGAAAGGGCAATGGTTACCCGACCAAGTAAGGAAATTGGGATATTATCCGGCAATTGTAGAAACAAATGAATATGCTAATATGGAGGTTTTAAGATTCAATCAGATGATTTTTGAAGAGAAAAAAGGGTATTTCTTTCAAACATCTCAGGGATATTTTCAGGAATTTTGGTTTAAATATACAAAAAGATACATATATGGAGCGGGAAAAGTTGCAGAGAAAGTTACCAAATTTCTTTATCAGAGGGGATGGGCGCAATATGAAGGTTATATTGTTACAAAAAAGGAAAATGAAGATCAACTATACTATGGGAAAAAAGTATGGCAGCTCGATGAAGTATTGGAAGACGAAATAGGAATTGTCATTGCATTGAATGAACAGAACACAAAGGAAGTGCTTTCATTATTAAATAATAGAAGGAATATTCACTGCTTTATCTTGAGAGGGATGGAGTTTTAATTAAGGGGAGGAGAGTGTTCCATGGATCGTTATTATAAGATTGCTAAATGTATGGATATATGGATGAGTTTGAGAGAGCATGGTGAAAATATCAACCAATACTTTAAACTCAGAAATATTCAAAAAATAGGTATATACGGATATGGATTACTTGGAAAACATTTAGTGTGGGAGATTGAAAATTCGAATAATACAGCTCACGTAGAATGGATTTTGGACAAACGTGCGGATGCAATTTCAATTGCAAAATATGCTGTATATAAACCAGAACAAATTCAAGTAATCTCAAAACCAGACATTATTGTTGTGAGCGCAATAAATGATTTTGAAGAAATAGAAGCAATGTTGAGCAGCGCTGTAAGAGTGCCTGTACAATCTCTAGAAACAATTATTAAAGATTGCATTAATAGGATGCAAAGGAGAGAACAAGTATGAAAAATTTAATGATGATTCATCTTGAGAGTTTGAATTATCAATTGTTTATGAGCTTCCCAGAGATATTCAAGGAAATACATAAAATAAAAAATGAGGGTGTACTTTATAATCATTATTTTTCTACAGCAACCTCTACTTTGATGGTGTTAGGTGATATTTTTTATGGAGGAAAAGAACAATATGAAGTATGTACCTCTATGGATTATATTCCTAAAGACTATTTTTATAAAGATTCCTTATTTGATGAACTGAAAAGAAATGGTTATAAGACGGGAATTTTTGTATATCCAGATGGTGGAGATCGTGAAAGCGCAGAAGAAAGACATATTGCAGGTTTTCAAAATAAAATGGTTTTAATACCGAAATATGAAGAATTATTAGAAACAGTTGAACATTTAATATCAGAGGAACCATTTGCGGTAATGGTTTGTAATTATATTAGTAATATTAATTTTAATTGTTATGTAGATAACGATAATATTTTGGATGGTACTGATAAGTGGAAACTTGGTTATCAGTATTTAGACAAGTGTGTTGGTGATCTAATAAAGCTATTGAAGAAAAAGCAAAAATTAGAGGATACATGTATCGTATTATATGGTGATCATGGAGATGATTTTTGGGGGCATGGAATGCATCAAGGTCTTACACATGCGATAGAACCTTTTACAAATCTAATTCATACACCCATGCTTATTTTTGATAACAATGAAAAAGGACGACTTAAAGAAAATCTTGTCTGTGCAACTGATTTAAGACAGATTATTTTAGTTAAATTAGGATTGAGGCAGTGTTCTAAAAACATCAAAAATGAGTATGTCATTGCAAGGTCAGCCTATGCAGCGCAGCCAATAAGAAAAGAATCTTTTAATAAATCATATAGCATTACAGATGGTAAGTTTATACTTTTAGTTTCTAATAATGGACTGGAAATGTATGATGTGGAAATCGATTTTCAATGTGGATATAACCTTCTTGAACAGTTTTCGACAGATGGATTGGTGATACGTTATAATGTAGTAAATAAATCAGAGATTTATTATCATTATTATCATTTTATGGAAAAACAGGAAGGAGAAATTATTAGGCTGAGGCAAACCACATACTATCTTAGAAAAAGGTTGTATGATGAGACATTGAAGTTATATGAAGCAGCAGGCAGAACAGAAAAAGATATGTTAGAAGAAATGAGTTTTTATAAAATCCATTATAAGTATCGATGATTGTATCAATCGAATTGGAGAAATATTAATTATGGAAATAAAAGTGTCGGTCATAATACCAATTCTAAATTCAATAAATTACATTGATGACTGCATCAATAGTGTATTAAATCAGTCCTTGCAGGAAATTGAGATATTGATGGTAGATGGAGGCTCTACAGATGGAACATTACAAAAATTGTATGAATATGAAAAAAAAGATCCAAGATGTAAGGTATTGCATTCAAAGCTAAAAAGTTGTGGATACCAGAATAATTTTGGTTTAAAGAATGCAATCGGAGAGTATATAGCATTTGTTGAAAGTGATGATATCGTTTTACAATCCATGTATAAAGAACTTTGGAATAAAGCGAAGAAATATAATTTAGATTATGTAAAAGGTGATTTTGAAACTTTTTACTACTTACAAAATAATGAGAAAATATTAGAGCCACTTCGAAGTATGCCAAAAGGCTTTTATGATAATATTATAGATTCGTCTGATTGTCCGCAATTGCTACTTTGCGATATCTATTTATGGAAAGGCATTTATAAGAGAACATTTTTAATAGAAAATGCCATTTGGCAGAACGAGACTCCTGGGGCAGCATTTCAGGATGTGGGGTTTGCGTTTCAGTCTATTTCATGTGGAAGAAGGGTAATGTATGTAGACAAGGCATATTACCATTACCGCAGGGATAATCAGTCATCATCTGTATATAACGTCAACGGATATGTGTTTCTTAAAAATGAATTTCTGTTTCTGGAACATTTATTTGAGAATAAGACAGACTTTTCAAAATTTTGGCCTTTTTTCTATCGTAGATTGAGTGATATGGTACAAACAAGGGATAAAGTAATGGTATTTTCTGAAGAAAAGTGGGTTGATGTTTTGGAATCTTTAGAACAAATCGGTAAAATATTTTGGCGCGGAATCAAAGCAGGACGTGTGCAAGAAAAAGATTTTGGTGAACAACGTTATATGGAAATCATAATGTTATGCAAAGATCCAGAATTTTACTTGCGAAGTATAGTGTTTAAACATACTTTGAAAAAAGAAATGTGGAATACATTGCTAAATCAGTGTCAGAAACATAAACACACTATTCTATTTGGGTGCAGCATCACAAACAGAAGATTGTTTGCTGTCTTAGAACGAAATGGTATTGTAGTTGATGCGTTTTGTGATAATGAAGAAGAAAAATGGGGAACAAAATCCTGTGGAATTCCTGTTTTGCAGCCAGAGGCAGTTTTGAAGCAATACGAAGATCCAGTATTTCTAATTCCTAAAAAATATGAACGGGCAATGTGTGATCAATTAACAGGTTTGGGGGTACAAATACAACAAATGATAGTAAATGATATTGGGTTAGATATCGCAACTGCTTTTGTATATCATTACAATAAAAAGAAAAGTTATCTCTAAAAAACGATCGTGTAAAAAAGAAGTTGAAAGTGAGAGATATAAATATATGCGAAAAGTTTCTGTGATTGTTCCAGTCTATAATGAGGAACTTTATTTACGCCAATGTTTAGACAGCCTTTGTAATCAATCTTTGCGAGATATAGAGATTATCTGTGTGGATGATGGTTCAAATGATAGTTCTGTAGATATTATGAAAGCATACAGCTTACAAGATTCTAGAATAAAAGTAGTTTGTCAGAAAAATCAATATGCAGGAATGGCAAGAAATAAAGGAATGGAGTATGCATCTGGGAAATATTATGCTTTCCTGGATGCTGATGATTTTTTTGAAGAAACTTTCTTGGAACAAATGTATGAGGCAGCGGAACAAAATGCATCTGATATCGTAATTTGCAGAATTCATTATTTTGATGATATTCATCAGACAAAAATTCCAAGAGAGATTTTTGAGGAGCTTCAGTATCTGCCTCAAAATAAAAATCATTTTAATCGTACAGATATACCAGATTATCTTTTTCAAATATCAAATGGCTGGGCATGGGACAAGCTGTTTCGCGCAGATTTTATAAAACAAAATAAATTGTTGTTTCAGAGTGGAAGAACTGCAAATGATGGATATTTTGTATATATGGCCCTTGCAAAAGCAAATGTAATCACAAAATTAGATAAATTTCTCGTAAATCAGCGAATTAATAATACTCAATCATTATCTAACACAAGAGAAACATCATGGTATTGCGGATTTCAAATGCTTTATGATATTGCAAAAAATCTGAAACAAAATGAACTTTATACATTGCTCGAAAGATCTTTTTTAAACTTTTGCTTGAAATATGTTGTATGGAGTTTTGAGGAAATGAAACAATGGAGTGTCAAAGAAGATATCTATAATATAATTCGTACAGAGCTTGTTCAAAATCTAGAAATGGGTAAATTTTCGTCAGATTTTTTTTATATTCAGGAACAATACCATAAATTTGATTATATTTGTCACCATTCGTTTGGACAATATACTGAAAAAATAATATTTGAGAAAGAACATCAAATTGCAACATTAAGACATCAATTAGGAACTATAAAACAACGGGAAAAGAGAAAAATTTGGATGTTTCCTTTTGATTTAATAACAAATGGAAGTCATATCGTATTATATGGAGCAGGCCAGGTGGGACAGGATTATTACAAACAGATAACAGATAGTGGATACTGCAAAGTTGTGTTATGGATGGATAAGCAGTTTGCAAACAATCAACTCAACAAAGCTCCCTGTGGTTGGATAGAAGATTTGAAATGCTGCCAATATGATTGTATAGTAATTGCTTTAAACAATCAAATGCTTATAGAAGAAGTCTGTACATTTCTTATTGGGCAGAATGTGCCAAAGGAAAAAATAGTGTTTGGACTTTTAGGGAGAATATGAGAAATGAACAATATGCCGGAAGTATCAATCATTGTTCCTGTATATAACGAGGAACAATATTTAGAAGAATGTCTTGAGAGTATCCGCTGTCAGTCTTTACAGGATATTGAAGTAATTTGTGTGGATGATGGTTCTACAGATGGCAGTCTGGCAATTATAAAGCGGTTTATGCAGAAAGATTCTCGGTTTCGTGTGATACAGAAATCAAATAGTGGGTATGGAAGCAGTATGAATCAGGGGATGGACGCTGCACAGGGTAAGTATATTGGCATTGTTGAGAGCGATGATTGGATTTTGCCGGAAATGATGCAGACCTTATACGAGTGCGCAGAGATGAATGAAGTAGATTTTATTAAAGCGGATTTTTATCGTTTCGTTCATCAGTCAGACGGTACAGTGCGCAGAATATACAACCATTTGACAGGTGAAAACCAGTATTACAATCGTGTTTTGTATCCTTCAGACGAGGTGCAGACGTTTCGATTTATTATGAATATTTGGAGCGGAATTTATCGGACTGATTTTATCCGCAGGAATCAGATTCGTTTTCACGAAACACCAGGAGCTTCTTTTCAGGATAATGGTTTTTGGTTTCAGACATTTGCTTTGGCAAAACGAGCTTATTTTTTAAAGACGCCACTGTATATGAATAGAAGAGATAATCCTTTGTCCTCTGTCAATAACAAAGAAAAGGTTTATGCATCCTGTAGAGAGTATGATTTTATTCGCAATTGGATTGAAAATAATTTACAGGGGCAAAAACGATATTTGTATTTGTGTGCGGAAGGCAGGATTCGCAATTATTTATTTACGATTGAACGTATTGGTGATGCTTTTAAACCAGATTTTTATCAAAAGTTTCAGGAAGATTATCTCAAGCTTCGCGAGTGTGGGGAAGTGGCGGAAACATTGCTCTCAGAGGGATGGAAGCCTCGAATCAGAAGGATTTTGGATAATCCGAAGAATGCCTGCCAAAAAGATATGGCGTTTAAAAGCAGATACTTGAATTTGATAGGAGCATATCAGGATATTATTATTTATGGAGCTGGAAAATGTGCGCGTAAAGTGTATGAACGTCTTCATTTTATCGGTGAAAGAAACAGAGTAGCTTATTTTGCAGTAACGAAAATGGAAAAAAATCCGACAACGTTATATGATATTCCGGTAGTGGAAGTTGCATCGTTATCGGAAGAATTTAAGGAACAGGCGTTGGTAATACCTGCAGTACAGGAACGATTTCTTGAAGAAGTTATTCAAAATATTCAGAATCATGGGTTTTGTCATTATACAGAAGACCGGATTTTTTTTGAAGAGATTGAGAATGATTGAGTCTGATACAGATCGTATGGAGGTTAGCGTGAAGGGGCAGCTTTATAGCTTTGATATTTATGATACACTGATAACCAGAAAAACAGCTACACCAGAAGGAATTTTTGCGCTCATGCAAAAGCAGTTAGAGGAATTGCGAGAATATCAAAGTTTACCTAAACGGCTCATTCAAAATTTTTTTATTATTCGCATTCAGGCAGAAAAGGTGGCTCGAAATACTTACATAACAGGGGATATCTATGATATCACGTTGGCTCAGATCTATGAATGTGTTCGATTGACAAGTGCCTTATCACAAGAACAAACAACAAAACTTATGCAATTAGAAATTGAGACAGAGTTCAATAATAGCCTTCCTATCACACAAAATATTGAAAAAGTAAAGGATTTAATAAAAAATGGGGAACGCGTGGTGCTGATTTCAAATATGTACCTCACGACAGATAGTATCCGCAGAATACTTATTCATATGGATTCTGTTTTTCAGGAAATTACAATCTATGTATCGGGAGATATTGGCAAGACAAAAGGTACAAAAACGTTATACGAGTATGTTCAGAAACAGGAAGCTATAGAATTTTCTAATTGGTATCATTATGGGGATAATAAAGTATTGGACGTGGATATTCCAAACAGTATGGGGATTTGTGCAGAACTTTTTCCTGTGTCAGCATTATATGAATGGGAAAAGGATATTTTACAAGGAAGAGAAAATAATGCAGATTTGCAAATAATGCTTGGTATTTCCCGAAGGGTTAATAAAGGAATGAAAACGCCATTTGCGTATCAGGTTGGAACCGGTTACAGTGCAGAGATTTTGCTGCCATATGTTTTATGGATATTACAGGAAAGCATGAAAAAAGGAATTCAGAAGCTTTTTTTCATCGCAAGAGACGGCTATATATTAAAGAAAATAGCAGATATTTTGATTGAAAAATATAGGTATCCCATCGCAACCGTATATCTTTATGGTTCAAGAAAAGCATGGAGGCTTCCTTCTATTAAGCCAAAAGGATTTGATTTGCAAGAGTTTTTCCGCTGGAATTATCCCGGACAAATTTATACCTATCAAAGATTTGCGGAAATTCTGGGATTGACAATTAAGGAATTGAGACAGTTTCTTCCTTTTATAAAAAATACACAGTCAGAGTTGTCCAGATCATTTGTACAGGAAATTATCAAGATTCTCATTGAGCAGCAGGAACAAATTGCAGCGTTTATCTGCCAAAAATACAAGGAGCAGAATATTGCAGCAGTCCGTTATCTTAATCAGGAGATAGGGAATGAAAATAAGCCATTTGCGTTTGTGGATTTGATTGGTAGTGGGTATACACAGAAATGTCTTGCAGATCTAATACAGCATTTTTATTCTGAGCCTATCAGAACATTTTTTTATCGTCTGGACAACTGCAAAGCTTCGGATAAGAATTTCAATGATGCATTTTTCCCAAACCGGATAAAAATGGGAAATGTGATTGAAGTTTTGTGTGGTGCGCCACATGGACAAACAAATGGATATAAATATAGCGATGGTTCTTGGGTGCCATTGTTTGGAGAGGATGAAGGACAAAAGCTGGCGGCATATGGTTTTGAGGACTATAAAGAAGGCATAGAAACATATACGAAAGAGTTTGTCACATGTTTTCCAAATGAGCCGTTCATATTACAAAATTTAGAAGTTTTGGAGTTATATTTTAATTATATGGCAGAAGCTAAAAATCGAAACTTATATGATTTTGTTGCGGATATGCCGTATGGAATCACAGGACAGGAAAAAATAGTCGCATCATTTGCACCACGCATTTCTGATAAGCAATTAAGTCAGATTTTTTTGTGGCATAAAGGAGAACCAATAAAAAAATATTATACTGGATATTCTTTGGAATTTTCTTTGGCGCGGCTTTCGAATAGGCAGAAAAAGAAACATCAGTTCTACAACAAACATAGCGATGATGCAATTATCAAATGGCTGCGAATAAGAATGTTTCTATCGAAAAGAAACATTTGCAGTCATCGGTATGAACTAATCGCAGACCAGATTGTACTGTATGGAGCAGGAAAGAAGGGGAGGAAGCTGCATGAACAGCTAACACTTGGAAAACAGTTTCATGCAAATATTGCTATGTGGGTAGATAAGAATTATGAGAAGTACAGTGAGGAAGGATTGGACATCCAGCCACCAGAAAATATTTGGAGGGTGGATTACAAACAGATAGTGATTGCTGTTGCCAGCCAAAAGATGGCGGAGGAAATCAAGGAATCGCTCGTTTCTGCTGGGATAGAATCTTTTAAGATTTTGTGGATTTGTCCTGATGATAGAATAGGATAATTGGATATAAAGATGGCGGAGGAGGAAACAATGCGGGAGTATTTAAAGAATGATTTGTTAGAAATTGTTAAGACAATGCGGGAGCTTTGTGATGTTGTATTGCAAGAATGTGAACGAGAGAATACCAGTTATTTGCTGGAATTATTAGAACAAGGACAACAGGCAGCAATTTCAATCGGAGAGACAATTGAAAAATTAGAGGGTGAGGGTACAGAAGCGGTAGCAGCCTTAGAGGAATTCTGTGAACATATGTATTTTCTTAGTGAAAATGCCGGAAAAGAAATGGTTTCTGTATCAAAGGAGAAAAGAATTTTAGATAAATTGATACTACATATTGAAAATGGAATCCGTCACCTGCCATCAATATATGAAATTGTATTTTTACCTTATAAAGCCTCGATGTGGGATTGTATGGAAAGTATTTATTTTGCGGCTGCAAAAGATCCAGAATGCAATGTATCTGTTGTGCCAATTCCTTATTTTGATATCGGCAAAAATGAGCAATTTGGACCAATGCATTACGAAGGAGATATGTTTCCAGAGCAAATTCCAATTATTTCGTGGAAAGACTATAAAATTTCCGAACACAGACCAGATATAGTATATATCCACAATCCATTTGACAGGTATAATCTTGTGACAAGTGTTCATCCAGATTATTATTCTGATCAATTAAAAAAATATACAGGAAAATTAGTTTATATACCCTATGGAATTTCCAGATTGATAGTTCCAGAAGGCCATTTACAACTTCCAACATATGAAAATATGGACTATATTGTAATTCAGTCACGAAAACAGGAGAAATATTACAAGGATAAAATATTTGATGGAAAACTGCTGCCATTAGGTTCTCCAAAGTTTGACAGAGTGATATCATATCAAAAGAATGGTGTGGAAATGCCTGCTGAATGGGACAAAGTTTTAGATGGCAGGACAAAATTTTTCTATAATACCAGCTTGTCTGCACTTTTAGAAGATACAGAGGCGGCGCTAAAAAAAATAGAATATGTATTTTGTTGTTTTGAGAACAGAGAAGATACAGTGTTGATATGGAGACCGCATCCTTTGATAGAATCAACGCTCATGTCTATGCGGCCTCAATATTTAAAAACATATCAGGAGCTAGTACAGCGTTTTTGCCAGAATAAAATTGGTATACTTGACAAGACTGCGGATATGTCCAAAACAATTGCGTTGTGCGATGCATATATTGGAGAAAATACATCTTCTGTAGTAGATTTGTTCTGTGCTTTAGGCAAGCCATTATTTATCTTGGATATGAAAATTGACAGGAAATTGTCAGAGGTGGAATTTTGTGATTCTTTATTTTGTAATGTTGAATATTATGAAGGGCAGTACTGGACGTTTTCTTATCAGTTTAATGCACTATGTACTATGAATATGGAGACAGGAAAGCTGAAAATGGTTGATACCATACCTAAATATGACTTATTAAAAAGAGGGTTGGTAAGCAATATCTATGGTTATCATGACAAATTGATTTTTAGTCCAAATAGCATGGATTCTATTGCAGAATATGATTTGTCTACAAGAAAATTTACATTTATTAAATTACCAGATGCACTTGTTTGGGGAAATACGGCAGGCATTATTTCATATGAAGACGACTTTTTTTTGCTTCCGCGGAACTATCCAGCAATTATTCAGTATAACGCTCAGAAAAAGAAATATATTTTTCACAGGCAGGTAATGGAAGAAATTATGAAACTTGGGAGTGATAAAGAATATGCAGATGGAAGAGCATATTTTGGCGGATGTATTATAAAAAAAGAACTTTTATTCGTTACATTGGTTAGAACAAATGCTGTTTTAATCTGGCATATGGATACCTGCAAATATGAAATTATACATGTAGGAGACGAAAAAAACATATATGGAGCAATCGCAGAAGTCAAGGATGGTTTTCTGCTTCGATTGTATGAAGGAGCAAAATTATTATTTTGGAATCCGCAAACAGGGGAAACAAGAGACATCAATCAGCTTCCCGATGCTTTTGAGTATCGCCTGAATCCAAGAGAAGAGGTACATCCTTTTGGAGGTTTTTTAATATTATCAAGTTATCTCCTGTTGATGCCGCAGCTAGGCAACCAAATATTAAGAATAGACAGAGAAACCTTAGAAATATCTATTTATGAAATGGACTGGAAAGATCATATGCGGGAGCCACAGGAAGGAATATTTGATAATCAGTGGGGATGCTTGAGAGCTGTATTGATTCCAGACAGAACAAAGGTTATTAATCAGGATTTCAATGAAGTATATCTTGTCACCTCCGCCGACGGCTGCATGCTGAAGCTAAACCTCGATACGCACCAATATACGGAAGTACAGACAGGATTTGACATAGATGATTTAAAGAAGCTGTTTCCTATCGAAGAGTTGTATGAGAAATTCGAAATTCCAATCAAAAGCAGAGAAGATATGTATCATACTTTAGATGATTTTATTGATGCAATGGCGGAGGGCAGAATTAATAAATTTAATAATCAACAGATTCAAGTTTATAGTCAGATATCAGCTAATTTAGATGGAACTTGTGGGGAAAAAGTCCATAAGGCTGTGAAAAAAAGCTTACAATAATGATTACTTGAGATTGGGGGAGACAATGAATAAACAACAGAGTAGTGCAGATTACATGATTTCTGGCAAACAATTGAAAGCTGCTGGCAAAGGAGTATATGAGGACCAATGGGAAAATAAAATAGAATTTTCATCAGATATTGAAGATAATATTCAAATTCATCTTTCAGGAAGAGGAAATTATGTCAAATTAGGGAAAATAACCAGTGTCAATGATTATAAGATTTCAGATAAAATGCGGAAAATTTGGCAGGTAGAGCTTGCAATGCTGGATAAAGTAGACACCATTTGTAAAAAGCATGATATTCAATATTTTCTCTTGAATGGTACTTTGTTGGGTGCTGTTCGCCATAAAGGATTTATTCCATGGGATGACGACCTAGATATTGGAATGCTGCGAAAAGACTATGATAGGTTTATGGAGATAGCACAGAGAGAATTAGAGGAACCATATTTCATACAAAATATATGGACAGACAAAAACTGTTTTTTTGGCGGTTTTTCAAAGCTGCGAAATGGCGAAACGACAGGCATTACTGCACGGGAACTTGGTCATGACTGTAATCTTGGAATATGGATTGATATTATGCCATTGGATTACTGCACGACAAATGAAAAGCTTTTGTCTTTGAAAGAAAAGAAGATTAACAAAGCTTATCAATGGCTTTGTGCAAGAGTTTATGGAAATGAAATGAAACGATTTGGTAAAGTTCCCGCATGGTTATGGAAAATAATGGCAGCAGCATCACACATGATTCCATATCAGCAGTTATGTCAAAAACTTGAATATGCAATACGTCTTTATACAGAACCATCAAAGGATATTGCTGTTTTTACTGGACATGGGAAGCATAGAATTTTAAATTCTGCTGATTTTGAAACGACGACGCAACTGGAATTTGAAGGCAGAAATGTACCAGTTCCATCAGGGTATAAAAACTATCTCTTTATGATATGGGGAAAAGATTATATGAAATTTCCTCCGGTTGAGGAGAGAAAGCCGAAACATACAGGCATCTATGACCCAGAACATTCCTATAGTAAATATTTGCAAAAGCTTACTGGAATATTTGAAGGCTGCAAAGGGAAAAAGATAGTTCTTTTTGGTTCGGGTATGATGTTTGAGGATTATATGAAGAATTGGGGCAGCAGATATCGACCTGTTTTTTTGGTAGACAATGATGAAAATAAGTGGAATCGATCGAGAATGGGGATTGAAATTAAACCGCCAAAAGCGCTTTTGGAAATTCCGGCAGAAAAGCAGCATTTAATTATATGCAGCTTTTATTATAAAGAAATTGAAAAACAGCTTCAGGAAATGGGAATTACAAATTACCACATTTATATACAAAAGTTAGAGTGGATTGTTAATGCGGAAGCATGAAAATATTATTTACTCAAACTTTCCACACCATTTAGAAAGGCGTTTCTTCCAATAATAGAAGCTGCTCCTTTGGATGCCCATAGATTCTCATAACACACTGACCGGGAATTCACCGGATAATTTCAGTATTATTTCATATTCCAGTTGTCGAAGATTGTAATTGTCCTGTCTGCACCATCCCCTTTCACTTCGTATCCTTTTTTTAACCGCGTCTCACTGATCCGTGATTTCACCAGTTCCTAAATAGACGCTTCTTGTGGTTACTTTTCACACCCGCGCCATGCACTTGCTGCATGGCGTCGGAGCAAGCGCCAAAATGCGTGCTTTTTAGCATTTTGTGTGCATCAATTGTTGCAATTCACACCGAAATCGTTGTAAGTATATGAGAAATCTGGCGTAAGTGTGAATTGTAACTTCTTGTGCGATTGATATACTTTCTGGTTCGTAATCTTCTTGTCAATACTAGGTATAATATGTTATTATCATATTATGAAAAAATTGGTTCTTTTACCTTTCGTGTTGATAGATCTGGGCATTGGCAATCGCACCATGAAGCTAAAGATTTGATGTGCTATAGCATTTAAAGAGGTGATTATATGTTTCGCAGAGAAGAAGTCGAAAGAATACTTGAGCAGGCGCGGCGCATGGACCTTCAGTTGGAAATGTTTGGCGCTTCCGATCATCAGTACAGGATCGGTTCGCCTGTCGATTTGACATTTGGCCTCTCGGTAGAGGAAGAATATGGCTGGAAGTTTTCTGTATTCCCAAAGAGGAATACAAGAAAAATCCTGAAAAATATTTTCGGGGAAGCAGGGGGAGTTTTGATTGGCATAAAGGTATTCTATATGGGCCATATGGATTTTTCCACTTGGGTACATACGGATGCTGGAGGGATTTTGGATTGATTACAGCCGGGGAACGATGCGGTCAGGTATTCATCCATGACACGGAGGGCGCTTTTGAACTGGAAACCAATAGCTTTCAGGCGTTTTATCAGAACTGGCTTGACTTTATTTTGGATACAGAACAATTCCAAAAGGAGTTGGAAGAGTGGAGAAGAATTCGAAACAGATAACTTTCAGTTTATAGAGCGGATGCAAGGGAGCTTTTGAAGGCGCAGGGCATAGAAAAGGAGGATTTACATGAAGTTCGAGTATGATAAAAAAAGCTGGGAAACAATTGAGGATGGAGAAAAAAACTGCTATTTGCTTACCAATGGACTTGGCGGATACAGCAGTTTGACAATAATTGGAGCGGCAGCAAGAGGGGATCAGGCACTTTTGATGTCAGCCAAAAGAGCGCCAAATGTCAGAATGCATCTTGTTACAAATATGCTGGAAAAGCTTATTGTTGATGAAAAAGAACATATCTTGACTTCTCAGCGTATGAAGTCCGGAGAAGATTATAAGGGGTATCAATATCTGGAAAAGTTTGTCTATGATGATTTTGATGAAAATGCGCCTTTCTGGATTTTTCAGGTGGATGGTGTGACAGTGCGCAAAAACATATTGATGGTGCATAATGAAAATACGGTAGCTTTGAAATATGAAATTCAAAATCCTTTGCATAAAAAAGTATCTTTGGAATTGACGCCATTACTGCGGTTTAGTTCCAAAAAAGAGCTTTTTGATGACTCACAGAATCTTGAATGCTATCAAATAAACCGTACCACAGATTCAAATGAAAATGAGGGAACTTGTTACAGCTTGACAGGAAATGAAAATCAGCTCTATGTTGCAACAAATGCAGCACTGCATGAACAAGAATCTTGCTTATTTGGAGAAATGTATTTTTCACAAGATGAGCGGGATGGACGGGAGGAATATGGAAGCGCTTTCATAAATCACCGACTTGATACACAGACCGATCAAGATACAACAGTTTGTGTGATACTCAGCACAAAGCCATATACGTATTCAGCATCATTATTTACTACATTTGTACAAAACAAAAATGAGCGCAGCAAGCTGCTGCTTGAACAGGCAAACATGGCGTCAGAACTCGGCAAACAGCTTGTTTTGAGTGCTGATGCCTATGTGGTAAAACGTGATTCAACCAATGGAATGAGTGTTATTGCAGGCTATCCGTTTTTTGAAGACTGGGGTCGTGATACAATGATCTCACTTGCTGGAACAACCCTGATGACAGGGCGGTTAGAAGACTGCAAAAGCATTCTTAGGACCTTTGCAAAATATGTAAAAAATGGCCTGCTGCCAAACCTGTTTCCAGAGGGCGGCGAGTTCCCTTACTATAATTCTGTGGATGCACCTCTGCTTTTTGTCAACTCTGTTTACGAATATGTAACGATTTCAAAAGACACTGCATTCCAAGAAGAGATGATTCCTGTATTGGAACAGATTATAGACGCTTATCAAAACGGAACAGATTATCATATTAAAATGGATGAAGATAGCTTGATTATGGCTGGAGCTGGTTTCGAACAATTAACATGGATGGATGTACGTGTAGGCGATTTCCTTCCTACGCCAAGGCATGGTAAACCTGTAGAAATCAATGCGTATTGGTACAATGCATTGATGGTAATGTATACTTTGACACAAAAGACAGCATACAAAGAACTGGCAGAAACGGTAAAAGTTTCTTTCTGCGAAAAGTTCTGGAACGAAAATGAACAGTGCCTAAAGGATGTTCTTTCTGGCGGAAAAGATGAAAATCAGATTCGCTGCAATCAAATATGGGCATTGACAATGCCATTCACAATGCTGCCTGATGAAAGAGAAGCGCGGGTTATTAAAAAGGTAAAAGAAGAACTTTATACAACAGTAGGGCTTCGCACTTTGTCCAGAAACGATCCTGATTTTCACGAAATCTATATTGGCAAGGTAGAAGAGCGTGACAGAGCATATCATCAGGGAACTGTTTGGGCATTCCCATTGGGAGCATACTATAGAGCTTGTATTCGATATGCGCAAAAATGTTCTGATGACGCAGCCACAGAACGCATTAAGAACGAACTTCAAGAGGGCTTTGATGCTTTAAAAACTTGGCTTGATGAAGGCTGTGTGTCACAAATTGCAGAAATTTATGATGGTGGTACGCCAACAATATCAAGAGGCTGTTTTGCACAGGCTTGGAGTGTCGCAGAGCTTCTCAGAGCAGTTTATGATTACGAAAGAATGTAGCGCTTTAGATTTCATGTCTGTTATGCATTAGAAGGATACGATAATTCATTTATGAAAACATTGTATGTGACTGATGTGATATGTTGTGAACTGTAGATGTAAACATTTCCGGGAAACGCTGTATTTTAGCGGAAATGTGCATCTGCTAGTCAGATACAAGTATCTGACTCTTGCGGCATTCGCCAAATTGACATACAAGTATGGAAGCATCTTGCGGAAATTGATGAAGAATGCAATGCGATGATGGACAGTCTTGTGGGGCAGATGGCAGGGAAAGAGGGCGTAACCGAACAGCTAAAGTCCGATGACTGGCTCGGCTGGATTCAGAAGATGAACAGCATCAGGAGCAGGGCGGAGGAGGTTGTGCTGCACAATCTGATATATTCCCTTTAATATTGTGGCGGTTCCGTGTCTTGTGTTACTTTTCACGGGGTGGGGAAATAGAGCATGATTACAGGGGACTCCTGAGAGTCCCTCATCCTGCTTTACATTCAGATGGGATCGTATCAGCAGATCCAGGATCTTTAGATCCTGACATGACTGGTCCTGGTCTTTCGAAAACTTCTTTTACTGACCGGTAAAGATTATCCATACTGCCTGATGCGAAGTGGTCCAGAACGCTTAAACATTCACAAAAGTATGTCAACTGTTCAAAACTCCTCAGGGAAATAGCCTGGTTTATTTTCCCTTTCAGTATCCTGGCTTTCCGTTCGCACAGATTGTTATCAGGCTCCACCAGGGGATTCGACAGGAATAGAAGGTGGTTATGCCTGTATTCTGCCATCCGCCGGTACAGGTTATACCCGTCCCTGTAATACTCTGATGGAGGATCATCTTCATATTCCTTTGCGGCTGTCTGTACTATGGCATCATACCCTGCTTCAAATCCAGCGATCTTTTCTTCTGCCATTCCCTCTGCCGGGGCGATGTTGTTCTCATGTATCATTTCCTGTATAAGCTCTAACATCTGCCTGTTCCATGTAAGGTCTTTCTCATTTTCTATGCTGTCCCTGAGGTACCGCTCTATGTGCACCAGGCACTCCTGATGGTCCGAACCATAGCTGTAAAAGCATGCCTCGTGGTCATGGATCAGGATACCTCCAAAGGTCTCTGTGGGCGTATCTATGATCCCGGCATGCCCTTTGTGCTCTCTTGCAAAGTACATGGCCGCAGTGCCGTTGCTGCATACAACGACATTGTTATTGCTGCCGTTTACCCTTGCCGCCGTGCCGTCCACATGCATCACGGGTGCGTCAAGAAGCGCCTTGAACAGGTCATCCTGCTCCTGCCTGCTCTTTGATGAGAATTCCCGGCACAGGTCGTTTATCATCCCTACGCATGGCGGGAGTGCCCCGTCTGTGATATCTGAGACGAACCGGGCCGTTTTCTCCAGAGATACATTGCACCTGCTGTTCAAGAGAAAAAGGAATGCTTTCAGGGAACCATCGTAATTCACGTCGTCTGTCACCTGGTCAGGGAATGCAGAATGGACATTCCGTCCTTTCTTCTTATCGTAAAACTCCTCAGTACGGTATTCGGTCACCACCGGTACGACACAGATGCCGATCACCTGTCTGGAGACGGTATTTCCTGTAGGGACATATCTCAGATTAAACGCATGAATGAAAAAGACATACATTTTTTGTGTTTTTTTGTTATATTTTACTAATAAGTGATAGGAGTACTTTCTTTTTGAGCTAATATATAATACACTGATTCCAAACAGCATTTACAACAGAAGGGGGTGAAAAGGATGATGACAATGAAAGAAAAGAAACAGGAAGCAGAGAATATCTTTGCAATTTATATGAAGTTGCCGGAAACAGAGAAGATTATGCTGCTTTCATATTCCACAGCTTTGAGAGATAGAGCATTGCTGCATGAAGAGAGTGTTGGGCAGCAACTAAGTCGGGAGCTTGTGGCGAAGTAGGAGGAAAGATGCAGGAACATACAGAAAAAATAGTCAATAAAACCATATTATTTGAAACGAGTGGAGAAACAATTTCTGTACAAATTAAGTTAGAAATTGCTTCTCCAACAACCAAAAAAGAAGCTTTAAGTAACACAATGGATATTTTATTTAAAGAAGCAAAAGAAGCTATTCTTTCTTAGGAGTGGATTTCCCGAATTTCTTGGATATTGCTGCAAATTTTTCGGGTTCATCAATAAGTTTTGAAAGGAGAATCTCAGTCAATGCAACCTCTGGTGATTTGGTATTTGATATTGCTAGTTTATCGGCCAATATGGAGATGACAGAAGAATCATTTGAATTTATTTCTGAAGATAGTTTTTCGAGTCTGTCCTGTATATTGTATATTTCCTGCAAGATTTGCGAGTAAATATTTATGCTTCTTCTTTCTGTACTTGGCTGGTGACACGGCCTGTAAGTACAGTATAATCCAAGGAAAAAGAAAAGACAATAAAACATGAGGCATGAAAATGAGAAAAAATTTAAAAGAAGCCCGCCAGAAAGCGGGCATGACACAAGATTATGCTTGAATTTTTGACAAAAGGGCTTCCTGCAAAATTTGAGAAAAGTTTAAATCCATAGCGATTGCAGCCTCATTCAACCATTCAGGGATACTTAAAGTTTTCTTTACAGCACGGGAGCTTGTGCGCTTTTTGTAAGCGAGCAGGTCAAATTCAATTACAACAAGAAAGGAATCAGATTCTAAAGTGATAGTGGTTGGATCAGAACTAACAGGAAAAGGCTGCTGTTCTTTTTCGCGGCAAGTTAATGCTAAACCTAATGCATCTACAGCCATTTCATAAGCCTGAGTCATATCATCACCTTGTGTAAGACATTCAGGGATATCAGGAAAAGAAATCCAAAAGCCGCCTTCTTCTGCCTTATGGAATAACGCTGGATAAAAGAATTTTTTCATATAATGCCTCCTTGTTTGTGAGGCAGAACTATTTAAGTCCTGCCTGTTTTAAGATAGCTTGTTCCAGACCTTTTTTAAGGTCTTTACTATGATAAGGAACTTCAGTTTGAAATCCGGTTTGCTCATTTCGCATTTTTATATGAGAACCATTTTGACCAACTATTTTAAAACCATTATTTTTTAGATGCTTTATCATCTCGCGTGGTGTCATTGGCATATTTATGTTCCTCCTTTCCTTATCATGTTTTTATTATAATACGTAATGCTACGTATGTCAATAGAAAACACGTAATGTTACGTATAAAATATCAAGTTAAAAATAGCAGTAGGATACGGGTCATGAGGAGTATGACATTTGGATAGGTAATATAGCTCTGGTTCCTGGGGTCTTTCGTCTGTTTTAACAGAGGAACCAGGTCAGGGAAAAAATGTTTTATAACCTTAATGAGTTCTACTGCAAGATGAAACTGTTCAAGATGTCTGCGCTTTTCTTTCCGTGTCACTTTCAGCCTTGTTTTCATAAAAACCTCCTTTCTTTACGTGGATAGTGCGAAAAAATAATTTGGATTAATTATATTATCGCTTATTTTCCTGTAAAATGGGAGGTTTTTTTACGAGAAATTTTTACTCGTCATAGCTGATGATCCGGCCATAGTGGAGTGCAATACGGCTTATGGGGGCTCCCGATCCAATACGGCAATGCATTATCAGGCGGCGGAGGATCATGGTTATACAGCCATTGCGGATGTAGATATCATGGATGAAAACGGCTCCATGACGCTTGCTGTTGAGGGCGGAGATAATCTGACGGAAAATTATGTGAGAGAGAATTTTGCCAATTATGATTATTATGTGATCTTATCCCACTTCAAAGGCCATGCGATGGCCGGGTTTGGAGGTGCAATTAAAAATATTTCTATCGGAATTGCATCTTCTGAGGGAAAGGCACATATCCACAGCGGAGGTACAGGCGGCAGTATGTGGGGCGGCGATCAGGATGCCTTTCTGGAATCCATGGCGGAAGCCGGGAAATCAGTGGCGGACTATCTGGACGGGAATATCCTGTATATCAATGTGATGAACCGCCTGTCCGTGGACTGCGACTGTGACGGCAATCCATCTGAGCCGGATATGCACGATATTGGTATTCTGGCATCCTTCGATCCCGTAGCGCTGGATCAGGCTTGTGTTGACCTTATATATGGTGCGGAGGACGGGCAGTCCCTAATCAACCGGATTGAATCAAGAAACGGGCTGCATACCTTGGAGCAGGCGGAAAAGATTGGTCTTGGCAGCAGGGAATATCAGTTGGTGAATATAGATGAGTGAAATATTAAAACGTGAATGGGTTTATCTCTGGTATTATTTTACTGTCCAGTTTGAGCAGATTTTCCGATACTGGGCGCTGGGCATGGTATTGGGATCGGCGGTTTCCGTATTTCTGAAAGACCATATTCATGGCACGTTCCGAAGGATTGGGGAAAAGAGGCTGGGCGTGTTCGGCATTGTCACTGCCAGCGCCCTTGGGATTGCATCGCCACTGTGTATGTACGGCACCATTCCCATTGCTGCATCTTTTTCCAAAAGCGGCATGAAAGACGACTGGCTGGCAGCGTTTATGATGAGCAGTATCCTGCTGAATCCCCAACTTATTATTTACAGTGCGGCGCTGGGACAGACAGCTCTTGTAGTACGGATTATTTCATGTTTTCTGTGTGGGATCATAGCGGGGCTGCTGGTACGAATTTTTTACCAGGAGAAAGCGTTTTTTAACTTTAATGGTTTTAAAGAACCGAAAAGCAAGGATACAGACCCCAATATCCTTCTGCGGTTTGTGAAGAATCTTGGGAGGAATGTGAAAGCGACAGGTTTGTATTTTCTGTTAGGCATTGCCCTCTCGGCGGTGTTTCAACGGTATGTACCGCAGGATATGATGACTGGTCTGTTCGGTGGAAACAAGGTATGGGGCGTTTTAATGGCGGCAACGATTGGCGTACCATTGTATGCCTGTGGCGGCGGGACAATTCCGCTTCTGCAGGCGTGGCTTTCCGATGGGATGAGCATGGGAAGCGCAGCGGCATTTATGATTACTGGTCCTGCCACAAAAATTACAAACCTTAGTGCAGTAAAAATAATATTCGGCATGAAACGGTTTGTCCTGTACCTTGCTTTTGTAATGCTATTCTCCTTGATAACGGGTGTTATTGTAAATTTAGCTGTTTGATATATGGGGCGGTCAAAGGAGGTGATAACATCGGACGAATACTGGTAATTGAATCCCAAGAAAGAGATATTCCGATCATTGATGAGATACTGGAAAAACTGAAAGCCGATCCGGATTTTGAACTTTTATGGCTGAAGCATGAGCCGATGTTGTCATTTTCAGGCTTGGAAATTGATCCAACTCATCGGAAAGTATACTGTAATAGCCAGGAAATTAAATTGACAGCAAAAGAATATGCCCTTCTCTGTCTATTTGCAGTAAACAAGGGATGTGTTCTTACCTATGACCAGATATATCAAAAAATATGGAAGGAGGAGGCTTTTGGGAATGCAAACAATGCCATAGCCTGCCATGTCCATAACTTGCGTGAAAAGATAGGCAGGTTATTGCCGGAGGGCAGTTTTGTCATTCGGTGTGTACGGGAAGTCGGGTATTGTTTTGAATTAAATTCTGAATGTTTTACAGTTACATAAAGGCGGTTTGGGAAACTGAGCCGTCTTATTTTTTTGCCTGTTTTTCTTTTCGTATTCCAAGAAGTTTCACCACAGTTCTTTATGGTCAGATTTTATTTGATTCTCCATTCTGCCATGTCGTAACTTGCGATATTCTACAGCGTTCCTACAGATTCACTAAAGCAGTTCTACAAAATCATTTTTTATAATTTCCCCATTGACAAGCTGTCAGGGGAAGGCGGAACTGTATGCTGAGTATCCCCGGAAAGAGGCGGAGATGACGACCACGAAGGAGCCGGAGGAGACCGGGAAAGCGGGCAAGACAGTGAAGTCCGCAAAGAACACGGCGAAGAAGGATGCGAAGGCGGCAAAGCAGGAGCCGGATGAGAAGCCGCTGACGTTGGAGGAAGTGAGGGCGGTGCTGGCGGAGAATACAGGTTCCTCGTGCCCATCCAGAAAGTTACTTTTGACTGCTTTACAATCTCACGCTTTCTTACATATGCAAGGATTC
>CAJUKA010000052.1 GCA_910586585.1 uncultured Lachnospiraceae bacterium | reverse complement strand
ATATGTGTCTTGCGATTCAGGAAATCAGAGAAGAAGGCAGAGAAGAAGGCAGAGAAGAAGGCAGAGAGAAAGGCCGGGAAGAGGGCAGGATAGAAGGAGAGATTATAGGTGTGATCCGTTCCAATAAAAAATGGGGGATTCCACAGGAAGATACCAGACAGTATATTATGGAGGAATACCAAAAGAGTGCAGAGGAAACGGAAGTATTTATGAGCATGTATTGGAAATAACAGTAACCGACAATAAATAATGAAAAAAAATCCCAATGTAAAGTATGCAGTTGTAAGAACAGGAAACAGAAGCATAAATACATTGGGATTTTTTGATGTACAAAATTGTGTACAAAAAACTACTTTGCAGCACAAGACGCGCACAGCAGGAAGAAAATGAGATTTTTTCTGCCCGCTATAAAAATAGGAAAAAGGAGTTCTATATGGAATTTCGGGATTTAAAACAACAGTACCAGCTTCATAAAAAACAAATAGATGATGCTATACAAAGGGTACTCACAAATACAAATTTCATACAAGGATCAGAAGTGTCACATTTGGAAGAAGTGCTTGCAGAATATGTGGGAGTAAAACATTGTATAACTTGCGCCAATGGAACAGATGCCCTACAACTTGCTTTAATGACCTGGAATATTGGAGTAGGAGATGCAGTTTTTGTACCAGATTTCACTTTTTTTTCGAGTGGAGAAGTTGTTACATTGGTTGGAGCAACACCAATTTTTGTAGATATAGATGAGGATACTTATAATATCAGCCCGCAAAGCCTTGAACAGGCAATCCAATATGTATTGGAACAGACAAATTTAAAGCCAAGAGTCATTATAGCAGTTGATTTATTTGGACAACCGGCTGAATATGAGCAGATAAAGAAGATTGCAGAAAAATACCATCTTTTAATTTTAGAAGATGGAGCGCAGGGATTTGGTGGGAGAATCGGAACAAAAAAAGCATGTAGTTTTGGAGATATATCAACCACCTCATTTTTTCCGGCAAAGCCATTAGGTTGTTATGGCGATGGTGGCGCATTGTTTACAGAGAATGATGAATGGGCAGAATTGCTACGTTCATATAGAGTTCATGGAAAAGGAGTGGACAAGTATGACAATGTTCGAATTGGGATGAATTCACGGTTGGATACTATACAGGCAGCGGTTTTATTAGAGAAAATAAAGTTTTTTGATTGGGAAGTTAAAAAGTGTAATCAAGTTGCAGAGGAATATAACAAAGGATTGCAAGGGGTAGTAAAAGCACCTGTTGTGAAAAAAGGATTTGTTTCAAGCTGGGCACAATACACGGTCTGTTTTCAAAACAATAAAGAACGAGAGCAGGTAATAAAGCTGTTAAAGGAACAGAATATTCCATCAGCAGTTTACTATCGAAAACCAATGCACATGCAGGAGGCTTTTAGGAAATACCAGTACAAGGGATTAGAATACAAGGTTACAGAAAAGGTATGTGAATGCTGTTTGTCCCTGCCAATGCACCCATATCTAAATATTAATGTCATTAAATATATCATTGCTGGAGTTCGAAAAAGTTTGGATATAAAAACAGATTAAAGCGCAGAATGCGAGGACTAAATTAATGAAACGATTCGGTATATATATCATATATGATTCTGACAATATCGTAGATACTTATATTGGTTTTATGTTGCAGGAATTGCGCAAAGTTGTTCAATGTATGGTTGTAGTATGCAATAACAAATATATTGATAAAGGGATCGAAAATATTGAGCCATATGCTGATAAAATTTTTTATAGAGAAAATATTGGATATGATGCAGGAGGCTTTAAGGATACATTATGTACTTTTATAGGATGGGACGAGCTGGGGCAATTTGATGAATTAATTTTAGCAAACGATTCTGTTTTTGGCCCTTTTCGATCTATGAAAGAGATATTTGGAGAAATGGCGAAAGAAACATGTGATTTTTGGGGGATGACTAAGCATAAAGAAACGTTGTTGATACCAGAACATTTACAATCATTTTTTTTGGTTTTTCGTAAGAAGATTTTGCATTCTAAAGTATTTCAAGACTTTTGGGAGTCGTTGCCATATTACTATAGTTTTAACGAAGTTGTAGAACAGTATGAGATGAAGCTTACAAATTTTTTTTACAAAAAAGGATATAAATTTGCCTGTTATTCAGATATGGAACCAAATGATACAGACAATATTAAAAATAATTTTGTTCAATATGGTTTTATATCAAACGAATTGGTCAGGAGACGTCATTTTCCTTTTTTAAAAAGAAAATCAATCAATTATACAACACTAAATCAACAGACGCAGGAGAATATTCCGCAGGTGTTGGCGTATGTAAAAAATCATACAGAGTATGATGTGAATATGATTTATGAAAATTGTATTCGCCTTATGAATATATCGGATTTGCACAGAAAGTTGTGTTTAAATTATATTTTGAGTGATGAGAGCAGTAATGATGAGATGAATTTTGCTGGAATTGCAATTGTTGTGTTGACAGAATATGCAAATTCTTGTGAGTATGTAACGGATTATCTGAATAAAATTACAGAAATTTGTAATATTTTTATTTTATCCAGTTCAAAGGTGGTATTGAATTGCTATATAGAGTACGGTTTTAATTGTTTTACATATTCAAGAGATAATCAGAAGTTATTGTTTGATATTTTATCAAAGTATGATTTGATTTGCCTGATCCATGATGTGGATGTTTCATCTGACAAAACTCCAAGCTATGTAGGAAAAGCAGCATTTTATAATATTTGGGAAAATTTATTGAGCAGTTCTGGTTATATTATGAATGTGGTGGATGTATTTGTTAGAAATGAAAAATTAGGATTGCTTATGATTCCAACTGCAAATTTTGGCACTTATTTTGGAGATACAGGTATTGGATGGAACGGCAGATTTGAAGATGTAAGCCAGGTAATTGAAAGATATCATATTCAATGTCGTTTAGACTATACCAAACCTCCTTTTGAACTAAGCTATAATTATTGGATTCGTGGAGAATTGTTTCATTATATCAAAACGGGAGAAAGTGATCTCTTTGATCTTTTACCATGGTTATGGGGATACATTGCACAAGGTATGGGCTATTATTCTGGTATTGTTCAAAATATAAAATATGCAGAAATGAATGAAATCAATCAGCAATATTATTTAGATGCAATTTGTGCTCAGATTAGAGATCAGTTTGGAGAATTTTCTACTTTTGAGGATATGCAGGAATTATTATCTAGAAAAGCAGTTTTAGAGTATTGTCAGAAATATGAGGGTGTGTATATTTATGGGACTGGAAAAATAGCGGATAAATTTAGTTCTTTCATACCCAATATATTGGCATATATTGTATCAGATCGACAAAAGAAACTAAAAACATTTTGTGCTAAGGATGTGTTTTATTTGTCAGATATAGAGAAAATCAAAAATAACACAGAGATTGGGCTGATAATTTGTTTGGATAAAAGACATCAGGCTGAAGTAATTCCACAGATACGAAAAAAGGGATTTAAGAATTATTTATGTGTTTAAAAAAGAGGAGAATCTATAAATTAGAGATTATATAGGTGATGAAAATGACAGATATTTTAATAGAATGCAAAAATGCAGAAAAGATTGTTATTTATGGCGCGGGCACGATTGCAAATATTTTGTATTTATATCTGAATTCTAATAATATGTCATGGAAGGTAGAATGCTTTGCAGTAACAGTAAGAGGAAATAATCCCAAAACAAAAAATGGTATTAAGGTTCATGAAATTAAAAATGTATCAATATCAGAAAAGGGCGTGTTGGTTTTAGTTGCTGTCCAGAAAATATTGCATCGTGAAATAATTCATACCTTAGTTCAAAATGGATGTAGTAATTTCTATTGTGTAGATGAAAAAAGTCTTTTGGATGAGATATATAATATTTTTTACAGAGAACCAGTTCAAAATAATAAAATCTTATTTTCAAATATGAAAGGAATTGGGTATGGATGTAACCCAAAATACATAGCGCAAAAATTGATAGAATTAGATTATGAAAAAAGGCTGGATATGGTATGGGCTGTATCGGATAAGAAAGCATCTTTTCCAAAAGAAATACGAACAGTAGCGTATGGCTCAATGGATTATTATCATGAAATGGCAACAGCTCGTATATGGGTGGACAATGTACGTAAAGATTCAGATATAAAAAAACGGGAGGGACAATACTATATTCAGACATGGCATGGAGCTGCACCGATCAAAAAGGTGGAAAAAGATGTTGAAGACAGGCTTCCAAACTATTATGTAGCAAATGCAATGAGAGATTCGAAAAATGTGGATCTGTTTTTATCTGGAAGTGTATTTTACACAAATTTATACAAACGTTCCTTTTGGTATTCTGGGGAAATAATGCAGGTAGGTCTTCCACGGCAAGATATTTTTTTTCACTTAGATAACGTTATAAAAGAAAAGGTATATCGTTATTACGGCATAGATAAGTCATATAGCATGGTTCTTTACGCACCAACGTTTCGCAAAAATTTCTCCAATGAATATTATGATCTGGATATTGCAGGAGTAGTGTCTGCATTGGAAAACAAATTCTGTAAAAGGTTTGTTTGTGCAGTGAGCAAACATCCTGAGAATCGGAGTATCAATTATTCCTTTGAGCATAACGAAAAATATATTGCGGTAGACCGATATTCTGATTTTCAGGAGTTATTAGCAAGCGCGGATGTGTTAATTACAGATTATTCAGGCTGTATGTATGATTATTCATTTACAAAGCGTCCTGTATTTTTATATCAGAGAGACTATGACGATTATATAAGGGACAGAAATTTTTATATCCCGATGGGACAACTTCCTTATACGCGAGCATATTCTAATGAGGAAATCATAGAAAAAATCAAATTATTTGATATGGAGCTGTATTTGGAACAGTTAAATCAATTTATGGGTATGCTTGGGATATATGATGACGGAAATGCGTCTGAAAAGGTTGCAAAGCATATTTTAAATGTGATAGAAGGTAGTCAAAAAATTAATAATTGATAGATAGGAAAGCAGAAAATCTATGTCAAAAATATCAATAATTATTCCTGTATATAATATAGAAAAATATTTAAACCAATGTTTAGATAGTGTTATAAATCAAACCTTTAAAGATCTGGAGATTATATGTGTTGACGATGGTTCCACGGACAGGTGTCCATATATTTTAGAACAATATGCAGTTCAGGATAACCGTATAAAAATAATCCATAAAGAAAATGGAGGGATTGTAAGCGCAAGGAAGGCTGGACTTAGAGCTGCACAAGGGGAATACATCGGATATGTAGATAGTGACGATTGGATAGACTCAGATATGTATGAGCAAATGTATCAGAAGATGGTAAATCAAAATGTTGATATTATTATGTGTGGTCGATATGAAGATACAGGAAATAGAAGTAAACAAGTATATCATGGAATTACAGAAGGAAAATATGACAAATATAGACTAAAGAAGTATGTATATCCTGAAATAATTGTTGGAAGCAGTTTTTTTGAATGGGGCATTTTTCCAGGCGTTTGGGATAAATTGTTTCGAAGGAATTGTTTGGAAAAATATCAGATGGAAGTCGATGAAAAGATTGTGATGGGCGAGGATGCAGCATGTACATATCCGGCACTATTGAATGCAAACAGCATTTATATTATGAATAAATGTCTGTATCATTATCGCCAAACCACTACGTCAATGGTAAAAAGCAGTCAGAATTATGAAAGGGAGAGAATGCAATTTAAAATTTTATATAATACTGTTAACAGTAGTTTTGAAAGAGACAAAGATATTTTTGATTTAAGGGAACAGTGGTTAAAGTATGTTTTGTTTTTAATGATTCCACGTGCTGATAGTTTATATAGGAACTTCAATAAATTAGACTATTTGTTTCCATTTCGAGAGGTATCCAAAGGAAGCGATATCATTTTATATGGAGCCGGGACATATGGACAACGGTTATACAATTATATTAAGAAAACGCAATTCTGTAAAGTGGTGTTATGGCTTGACAGGAACTATGCTGAACTGAAAAAAATGGGCCTTAATGTAAATGACCCAGTGCGCATGAAGGATTCTAACTGCAACACAGTAGTTATTGCTAATACATATGCAAAATCAAGAATTAGCCTGTACAGCGAATTGAAAGAATTGTATCCTCTTAAGAAAATTTATATGATTGATGAGGATGAGATCTTTTCAGAGCAAACGATAAAAGCATTTGAATTATAGGGGGATATAATGCGTGTTATTATATGGGGATGCGGAGATTATGGAAGAAAAATACTGCCAAATTTAATAGAGCAAGGTGACAAAGAAATTATTGCCTATACAGACAGCAATGAGAAATTATGGGGACAAAAAGTATTGTCTATTCCAGTTATAAGTCCAGAGCAGATTCGTAATACAGTATTTGATTTATTATTAATAGTAGTGAGCAGTCCAGGTGCTGTTCGTCACATCAAGGAATATATTGGCAAATTGCATATCTCAAAGAATAAGATAGTTGATGTTTTTACTGATATTGATTATATGGATTTGTTTGCAGATCAGAGAACTCGGTTTATAAAAGGATACGCAGACTGGATAAATAAAAATAATATAGAAGGAAATGTAGCTGAATGGGATGTATGTCGGGGAGATTCAGCAAAGTTTATAAACAGATATTTTCCTAATAGAAAACTGTATATGTGTGACACATTTGAAGGGTTTGATAGTGAGGATTTGCAGTATGAAAAAGACAAAGATAATAAATACTTTAATCAAAGTAAATTTGCAGATCAGTCATTTTTTGTAGATACAGGCGTTGATTATGTGATGTGTAAGATGATGTATCCTGAAAATGTAGTCATTAAAAAAGGATACTTTCCGGAAAGTATGAGTGGTGTAGAAGACAAATTTTGCTTTGTAAATCTGGATATGGATTTATATATCCCTATGCTGAATGGATTACGGTTTTTCTGGGACAAAATGATACAAGGAGGTTGTATTTTGATGCATGATTATTTTTCTAATTTATTTGCTGGAGTAAAGCAGGCAGTAGATATATTTGAGAAGGAAAGAGAAATCAATATAGTAAAAAGTCCAATAGGAGATGGGAGCAGTATAGCGCTATTTTTTATATAAGAATGTTTAGAACGTAGTATAGCGAGTGTTATATATAATGCAGAGGAGATTAATCAATGCGTCCATTTTGCATCTTTGGTGCTGGTATTGTTTCAACTAGTATATATACAGCATTAAAAGATACTTATCATTGCAAACCTATTACATTTCTGGTATCAGAGATGAAAAATAATCCTACGCAAATAGATGGGATACCAGTAAAGATTTTTTCTGAGTGGGATACATCTGATAAAAATATTGTTTATCTTATTGCAGTTCCAGAATCTCATCATTCTATAATTGCTGATTTATTTCGCAGAAAAGAAGTTTCCAAAAAACAGATTGTCTTTATTGATAATAATCGGGAGAATCAAATTGTAGGAGATTTTTGTGCAAAGTCTTCTTTGTTTATCACAATACAACAAATGTTGGAAACGGAAAGGCCAACAATTGAAGTTTTTCAGGCACAAAGCCATATGGATAGGATATTGCAAAATACTATAAACAGTCATAAATATATATGTCCAATTCAGGTAGGAGCAAACCTTACGGACAAAGTATTTATAGATAGACGTGATAATATAGGAGATAATATTTCTACAAAAAATAGAAATTATTGTGAACTGACAGCAAGCTATTATGCTTGGAAACACAGTCAGGCCGCCTTTAAAGGATTATGTCATTATCGTCGGATATTTGATATCAATGATGAACAGATGGGAGAATTGTTAAAAAGAAGTACTGGATGGGATGTGATATTGCCATATCCTTCCATTCATTACCCCAATATTGCAGGACAACATTTAAGATACATAAATGAAACAGATTGGTGTGCAATGAGACTGGCATTAAAAGAAACAGCAGTAGAGTACTATAATGTATTTGACAGTATCTTTCAGGAACAGTTTTTCTATAATTTTAATATGTTGATTGCCAGACAGGATGTGTTTGATGACTATTGTAATTTCCTGTTTTCTGTACTTAGCAGGACAGAGGAACTAACAACACCCAAAGGATGGGAACGTTCCGATCGGTTTGCAGGGTATCTGGGAGAAAATTTAACAACATTATATTTTATGGCAAATAAAGATAGATTAAAAATTTTACATGCCGGCAAAATCTGGCTGACATGATTTTGATTCTATGGTTTAAAATTTTTTAATGAATAGTATGAAGGAGATATTTTGCGCGGATTTTTAAAAAACAAAACTTACCAATCAGACATTATCCGGGCGTCTGGCATGAACCTTCCGTGGGAACTGCTAAATGAAAAGAAGATTTTCATTTCTGGTGCGTCAGGTATGATTTCCTCTGTGATAATTGACATATTAATGAAACGAAACAGAGAGTATGGACAGAAGATACATATTTATGCAATTAGCCGCAGAGAGCAAAAGGCAAGAAAACGGTTTGAATTATATTGGGATAATCCGCTTTTTACATATATTTCCCATGATATCAATTGTCCATTGCCGGAACTTGGGAATATGGATTTTATGCTACACGCTGCCAGCAATACACATCCCAATGCATATGCTACAGACCCGATTGGTACAATATTGGCAAATGTACAGGGAACCTATCAGTTGCTAGACTATGCATCAATGCATCAGTGCGAGCGTTTTTTCTTTTTCTCTTCCGTGGAAATCTATGGTGAAAATAAAAATGATGTAAATAAATTCAGTGAGGACTATTTGGGGTACATTGACTGCAATACAACCCGCGCGGGATATTGTGAGAGCAAGCGTCTTGGAGAATCCCTCTGTAATGCTTTTGCGACACAGAAAGAGCAGGACTTTATAATAGGAAGGTTCTCGCGCGTTTATGGTCCAACAATGTCCTTAGAAGATTCCAAAGCAATTGCACAGTTTATCAAAAAGGCCGTAGCAGGCGAGGATATTGTATTAAAAAGCGAAGGAAATCAATTATACTCCTATACTTATGTTGTAGATGCGGCAACTGCGGCGCTATACCTTTTGTTAAAAGGAGAAAACGGAAGTGCTGTAAATGTTGCTGACAATGCGTCAGATATTAAACTAAAAGATTTGGCGAAGCTTTTTGCAAAAGAAGCTGGAACAAAAGTTATCTTTCAGTTACCCGATGCTATAGAAAAAGCAGGATTTTCCACTGCAACCAAGGCAGTGTTAGACAGTACCAAAATAATGCAGCTTGGCTGGAACGCAATGACGCCGATTGAGCAGGGAATTAGCAAAACGATACAAATATTGAGACAGACAAAGGAGGGGGCAAGATGAATATAGCGTTATTATTGGCAGCAGGTACAGACCCTACTTTTCGGATGGATATACCAAAGCAGTTTGTAAATGTGTATAACAGACCGATTATTGTCTATACAATGGAAACGTTTCAGAATCATCCTGAAATTGACGCGGTGATTGTTGCATGTCTAAAAGGATGGGAAAATATGGTGGAGGCATATGCCAAACAGTTTGGTATCAGTAAGCTTCGATGGGTGATACCAGGCGGAAAAACTGGGCAGGAGACTTCTAAATTAGCGGTGGACAGGTTGATGGAAAAGTGCTCAGAAGAAGATATTATCGTGATTCATGATGCAATCAGGCCAATGGTTTCGAATGAAATCATTTCCGACAGCATTTATACTTGCAAAAAAAAGGGAATGGGAGTTTCGGCAGTAACCTCGATGGATAATGTTATGATGACAGATGATGGCATGACAGGAAGACTGTCAATCTCGCGTTATGCCTTTCGTCGCATTCAGACGCCGCAGACATATTTTCTTGGTGATCTGAAAAATGCGCATGAGGAAGCTTTGGAAAAGGGAATAAATGGAGAGAATGACACCAACAATATGATATCCAGGCTTGGCAGAAATGTATATTTTTCCAAGGGCTCTGATAAAAATCTCAAAATAAATACGGTAGAAGATGTGGCGATGTTTAAGGCATTGTATGCCATGAAAAACGGAGATATCTAGGATGTGTAACAGTTCAGCTTCTTTGGACTGTTATAAATGATAGCAGCGAACAAAGGAGAATAATGAATGAACGTAGCATTGATATTAGCCGGCGGAAGTGGCACACGTACAGAGCAGTCTGTTCCAAAGCAGTTTATTAGTATTTATGAAAAACCAATAATTATTTATACACTGGAAGCATTTCAGAATCATGCACAGGTTGACGGAATCATCGTTTCGTGTATTGATGGATGGCATGATGTGTTAAAAGGATATGCAGCGGCAGCAAGCATCACAAAGCTTCGCTGGATTGTGGGCGGAGGCGATAATGGACAGTCTTCTGCGCGCAACGCACTGCTCACATTAGAAGATACTTGCAAAGAAGAGGATATTGTTATCATTCATGATGCAGTTAGACCAATGATTTCTCAGGAGATTATCACAGACTGTATCAAAAAGGCGGAGGAATTTGGTTCTGGGCTTTCTGCAATCCGTTGTCAGGAGACCATTATGCGAACAGAAAATGGAGAGGATGGACATATTGGAATTGACCGCGATGATATTATGCGTGTACAGACACCACAGGCATACAAATTTGGAAGGGTGCTCTGGGCACATAAGGAGGCAGTCAAAAGGGGAATCACCAATGCAGTATATACCAATACATTGATGATGGAATTGGGAGAAAAACTCCATTTTTCACTGGGGTCTGGCAAAAATATTAAAATAACAACATTAGAAGATATTGATATTTTTAAAGCGCTCTATGCCACCAAGAGGGATGCATGGCTGAAAGAGAAGCACCAAAACGCGTAGAATCATGCATAACATTTTTAAGTGAATCTGTTTTATTTTAATATTTCACAGTTTCTAGTGGAGCGTCAGGCGGCAGATGTGATAAATACTGTGACAGGTTCTAAGATAAGGTATTCAGAAAAAGAGGAGATGATTGATATGTGTCTTGCAATTCAGGAAATCAGAGAAGAAGGGATAGAAAAAGGAAGAGCGGAAGGCAGGATAGAGGGAGAGATTATAGGAGTGATCCGTTCCAATAAAAAATGGGGTGTACCACAGGAAGAAACTAGACAGTATATTATGGAAGAATACCATAAAAGCGTAGAAGAAATAGAAGAATATATAACTACTTATTGGAAATAGAAGTACAATTTAGGGTAGCAAAATTGATAAAATAAAAAGTTCAGAAGAAATGATCCGGGAAAATTGAATTTCCGGATTATTTTTTTCTGTAAAAGAAATCCTTGTAACAGTTCTGGGCTGGACTGTTACAAATTCTTTGCTTAATTGATAAGATATAGTTGCATGAAAAGCCATTTGCTTATAAAATAGAAGAAAATGGAATTGTTAAAAAGCTGTTTATCAGATAAGAAAGCATTATATCCTGCTGACTTTTGCGAAGGAGGAGTTTATTTATGAACAATACGACAATACACAAACTTAAGTTTCTTATCCTGGCTTGTGTACTGCTTTTTGGAGTATTTACTGGATGCGGCAGCCGTCAAGAGGCAGAGACAGCCCAGATGGAAAGTGAAGAGGGTGAAAAAAGAGGGGAAGAAACCAAGGAAACACAGGGAACAGATAAATCT
Organism: uncultured Lachnospiraceae bacterium; assembly: GCA_910586585.1. Lineage (GTDB taxonomy): Bacteria > Bacillota > Clostridia > Lachnospirales > Lachnospiraceae > COE1. The sequence goes on along the minus strand of CAJUKA010000052.1, from coordinate 17,068 downwards.
GATGAAAAAGAAGATGCGTTTGAGTTTATAGAAAAGATGGAAATGAGAGATTATGATGATACAGAAACCATCTATGAAATCTATCTTCCCAAAGAAGCAGAAGTGACAGAGGGGACAGCATTTTATAATCAGCATGGCCTGTATTATTATAATAATATCTGTAATTATGACAGCACTGAAGAGCTTTATGATATGTTTGCGATAAGTGTAGAGAAAAGATTGGAACAGTATCAGGGGCCAGAGATAGACTATGCAGATCTTAAATTTAGCGGGATATTGGAAAACGGTGAAGACCGGTACTGTATTATAACTGGTATGGGAATGGGATATGATGGGACATCTTTTGAGGTGAAAAGCCTGCGTTATATGGAAATACAGCCAAATGGGGCAGGGATTGACTGGACACTTGAAACAGTTCCAGGGGAGACAGACCGAGAAGCGGATCGTGTTTTATGTGAAATAGAGACGTGTTATGGGATTTCTTTGGACGCGATAAAAGTAGAAAGTCCAATTGAGCCATCAGACGAAAACCAGGATGATTATCAGGTAAAAGAGGGACACAACACGTTAGAAACGGTTGATGGATATCAATATTTGGGACTTGGTACATTTTCAGATTATGATGAGGTGGTAGAGTGTCCAGTTCTGATTCCCAAAGCACGGGAAACAAATATACATGCAAGTCATGCCTATTCTTTTCTGCATGGTGTTCGTGTAGTAGCTGATCTGAATACATTGTATGGAAATAGTATAATTATGACCGAGTTGAAAACAGAGATGGAGCTAATATACCAATCTCGTTTCGAAGATAACCAGAAAATACGAAATGTATGGAAAAGCGCGATGTTTTCTGTTCCCGATTTTGAAGACGCGATGTATTGCGTGATATCCTATGAGAAAAAAAGTGCAAAATCAGACGAATATTTTCCCAGAGCAGAGGTGTTGTGCTTTATTCCAGTTGATGAGAGTTTTTATTTGGCAGTAACGATTTATTTGTCAGAAGAACAGTATGATGCTTCTACCAATACGGTTATCCGCGAACTGGAGAATGCATATGGGCTTGATTTATCAGCATATTATGATAAGGCTTCGGACACAGAGAATGTAGAAGAACAGGGAGAAGTACAGCAACAGGAAGAGATTCTGACAATTGCAAAGCTTATGGGTAGCGAAACAGGTCAGAAGAATGAAACACTTCCTGACACTATTTATTGGTTCAACGCCACATATGCAGCGCTGACTTACAGCAATGGCTGGAATTGGAGACTTATTGGCGGAATAAAGCTTACTGAGGAAAATATTGAGATTGACAAAAGTCTTCTGGCTTCTGATTGGAAAATTTATGACCGAGAATCGGCCTTGGAAAAAGCAGAATGGCTAAAAGAGGAAGGACACCGGAAAGGCTATCGGGACTGTATGGAAGAACTAAAGGAACTGGGACTTTTGGAACTGGAGGAAGATGATTTTCATAAAGAATTCCTGAAATCAAGTCTGAAGAAAAATGCCTATCGTTATGTGATTGCTTACAATATGTATCATGCAGGACAAGATGAAGACGACATGGCTGCATGGGATTTGTGCAGGCTCAATCAGCTTTATGCCGCTTTTTATATCTGCGATTATATGACCTATGAAGAAGCGATGGATGCATCACTCGAAAATTCTTTGATCTTGCAGAAGATGTATGGTTCATGGGATGAGATGATAGACGCATATATGCTGGGATACCAGTTCTGGCAAAGTGATCCAAATACCACTGATGATTCACCGACAAGAAAGAGAAGTCAAATTTATGAAATGCTGCGTCAGTCACCAGATAATCCCTATTTGATGGATTGGGATACAACACTTCAAAAAAGCTGGTAGAACGACGAAAAAGAATTAGCACAGATGATTTTGCCCATTATTAATTTGAGGATCGGATAGGGAGATTGGAATGGTTAAGGTAATTTTATGGGATATAGATGGAACATTATTAGATTTTAAGCAATCGGAATACGATGCTGTGAAGAAATGTTTTGAGATTTTTCATATGGGTAATTGTACCGATGAAATGATAGAGCGCTATTCTAATATCAATGCAAAGTATTGGGAGCGGTTGGAACGCGGTGAAATTACCAAAGAACAGACCTTGATAGGACGGTTTGAAGAATTTTTTGCAAGCGAAGGGCTTTCTGTGCAAAAGGCACAGGCATTTAATAAAGAATATCAGATCCGATTAGGAGACAAGGTATTTTTTAATGACGATGCGAACGCGTTTATTTTAGAGCTGAAGTCCAAAGTAAAGCAGTATGCAGTGACAAACGGTACTTTGGCGGCGCAGAGCAGGAAGCTTGCAAAATCAGGGTTGGACACACTTCTTGACGGGACATTTATTTCAGATGAAATTGGGGTAGAGAAACCGAATATAGAATTTTTCAATCATGTATTCGGCGAAATAAAGAAAGCAGGAACAAGTCAAGAACATTTGCGAAACGATGAAATTATGATTGTTGGAGATTCGCTGACAAGTGACATGCAGGGCGGAAACAATGCGGGGATTTTATGTTGTTGGTACAATCCAAAAGGAACAAAAAATACAAGAGATCTGAAAATAGATTATGAAATTAGGAATCTGAAAGAAGTGATTGCGTTGATTGAAGAAGACAGATTACAAGCAGTATATGAAAAAATAGACTCTCAAAGTCTTTAAAAATAAAAAGGGGGAAAATTAATGATTACAAAAAGTATTGCAGAACTTGTAAACTATGGTATCGCAGCAGGGCTTGTCGATGAGGAGGACAAAATTTATACAACCAATAGGCTTTTAGAGCTTTTTGGCATCGAAGAGTATGAGGAACCTGTCAAGCTGGAGCGTATTCCTAATCCCGCTGGATTTGATTTGGAAGCACTCTTAAAGGAGCTGCTTGATTATGCAGTGGAAAAAGGTCTGCTTTCAGATGACAGTATTGTTTACAGGGATTTGTTTGACACAAAGATTATGGGAGCTTTGGTGCCGCGTCCATCTGATGTGATTTTTACATTCAGAAAGCTTTATGAGGAAAAGGGACCGAAGGCAGCGACAGACTGGTATTATGCATTCAGCCAGAATACAGATTATATCAGGCGTTATCGGATTGCCCGAGATATGAAGTGGAAAGCGCAGACAGCGTATGGCGAGATGGATATCACAATTAATCTTTCGAAACCAGAAAAAGATCCCAAAGCAATTGCTGCTGCAAAAAATGCAAAGCAGAGTGGATATCCCAAATGTCAGCTCTGTATGGAAAATGAAGGCTATGCTGGCAGAGTCAATCATCCGGCAAGACAAAATCATAGAATTATACCTGTCGAAATTCAGGGAAACAAATGGGGATTTCAATATTCTCCATATGTATATTACAATGAGCACTGCATTGTTTTTAACAGCCAGCATATTCCTATGAAGATAGAACATGATACCTTTGTGAAGCTTTTTCAGTTTGTAGAGCAGTTTCCGCATTATTTTGTTGGTTCCAATGCGGATCTTCCAATTGTTGGCGGTTCCATTTTAAGTCATGACCATTTCCAGGGCGGAAATTATGAGTTTGCTATGGCAAAGGCACCTATAGAGAAAGAACTCACACTCAAAGGATTTGAGGATATTCAGGCGGGAATTGTCAAGTGGCCAATGTCTGTGGTTCGGCTTTCCCACAAAGATTATAATCGTATTATTGCGCTTGCTGATGTTATCCTTGCGAAATGGCGTGATTATACAGATGAATCTGTATTTATTTTTGCCGAGACAGATGGAGAACCACACAATACGATCACCCCAATTGCAAGAAAACGCGGTGAAAATTATGAGCTTGATTTGGTACTTAGAAATAATATTACAACCGAGGAACACCCACTTGGCGTCTACCATCCGCACGCAGAGCTTCACCATATCAAAAAAGAGAATATCGGATTGATCGAGGTTATGGGGCTGGCTGTGCTCCCATCAAGACTAAAGGCAGAGCTTGAGCAGCTGGGAAAAGCGATTGTAGCAAAAGAAGATTTGCGCAAAGACGAAGTATTAGAGAAACACGCAGATTGGGTTGATGAATTTCTTCCTCAATATGACAGCGTGACACAAGAGAATGTAATGGATATCCTTGAAAAAGAGGTTGGAATTGTATTTGGCAAAGTACTGGAACACGCAGGCGTTTACAAAAGAGATGAGAAAGGAATGGCAGCATTCCAGAAGTTTATTGACAGTGTTGTTGATTAGGAGATTTAAAAATGGTTGCATAAAAATCCAGCTAAGAAGTGTCAAGTACTTTTGAAAATAATTTCTGCTGGATAGTAAAGTTGCAAAAGCAAACAAGAGTTCTTGAGCGACTTTACCCTTAGTGCTATCGCGCAACAATTAAAAAAAGGAGGGAATTCATACGCAAACACAGCATTTTGATTATGAGAAAATAAAAGATCCCACATTTTATGGGGAAAATAGAGTTTTAGCACATTCGGATCATAAGTATTATGCAGATGCATGTGATATGGCACAAAAGTTTGAACAATATAAAGAGAGCCTTGATGGAGTGTGGAAATTTCGATATGCGCCCAATTATAAGGACGCGCCCAAAGGTTTTGAAATGCCGGAATATGATTGTAAAGGCTGGGAGGATATTCGAGTTCCAGCGCATATTCAAATGGAAGGCTATGGGAAACCACAATATACCAATGTACAGTATCCATGGGATGGACATGAGGTGATTGTACCAGGGGAAATTCCAACACAGTTTAATCCAACAGCAAGTTATGTGAAATATTTCACAATACCTAGCCGATTTGCGCAAAAGAGGGTATTTATTTCTTTTCAAGGAGTGGAGAGTGGATTTGCGCTCTGGTGTAATGGTTCTTATGTTGGATATAGTGAGGACAGTTTTACACCTGCAGAATTTGAGCTGACCCCATTTGTTCATGAAGGAGAAAATAAGCTTGCAGTTTGTGTTTTTAAATGGACAAGCGGGAGCTGGTGTGAAGATCAGGATTTTTTCCGGTTCTCTGGAATCTTTCGGAGCGTGTATTTGTACGCAATCCCAGACAGTCATATATGTGATTTGAAAATAAAGACCGATTTAAATACAGATTACACAAAGGCGGATTTAAAAGTTGTTATGACCGCGATTACCCAAAATACAGCCAAGGCAGATTTAATGCTCTGTTATCATGGCACTAGAATCTTATCTTTTGAAACTACGCTTGCAGATGGCGAGAATGTGCCAGTTGCAGTAAGTGTTGAGCATCCTCAGCTTTGGAGTGCAGAGAAGCCAAATCTGTACGATCTTCTTATCACAGTATATAACAGCGCGGGAGAAATAACAGAATTGATACCGCAAAAGGTAGGATTTCGGCGGTTTGCAATAGAAAATGGCGTTATGACACTCAATGGAAAGCGTATTGTTTTCAAGGGGGTTAACCGGCATGAGTTTAGCGGGCGCATTGGCAGGGTTCCTGATGCCAACGAGCTTCGAAAAGATATCATTACTATGAAGCAAAACAATATCAATGCCATTAGAACAAGCCACTATCCCAATGGTTCCGCGTTGTATGCGCTTTGTGATGAATATGGACTGTATCTAATAGATGAGTGCAATATGGAGACACATGGAAGGTGGGATGGCATTCCACAACCAATAGAAAATGCGCTTCCAGGCAATCAGAAGGAATGGGAAGCACTCCTTTTAGACCGTGTAAATTCCATGTATCAGCGGGATAAAAATCACGCGTCTATATTGATATGGTCCTGCGGGAATGAATCATTTGGCGGCTCGGTTATCCACGAAATGTCACAAAAGTTTCGGGAACTTGATGATTCAAGACTGGTTCATTATGAAGGAATCTTTCATGACAGAAGATACAATGACACGTCTGATATAGAGAGCCGCATGTATCCAAGCGCCGCTGATGTCAGGGCGTTTTTGGCGAAGGATAGAAGCAAACCGTTTTTACTATGCGAATACACCCATGCAATGGGAAACTCTTGTGGCGCTATGCACAAATATACCGATCTGGCGGACGAGGATCCGTTATATCAAGGCGGATTTATCTGGGATTATGTGGATCAGTCAATTTATCATAAAGACAGATATGGAAAAGAAGTTTTGGGATATGGCGGCGATTTTGACGACAGACCATGCGATTATAATTTCAGTGGAAATGGGATTGTTTATGGTGGAAATAGAAATCCATCTCCCAAAATGCAGGAAGTAAAATTTAATTATCAAAATATCCAAATACAAGTAAATAATGATTCGTTCCAGGTTATTAATAAAAATCTCTTTACCAGTACAGCAGATTACGCCTGTGTAATCGTACTGTCAAGAGAAGGGCATGAGATTGCAAAAACAACTGTGGAAACAAATGTAGAACCGCTTTCAGCCCAAATCTATCCACTGCCGCAGTTTTTGCATTTGACGCCATGGAGTGATGAAGAGCCATGGAAAATTACCAAAAACGGCGAATATGTAGTGACAGTAAGCTTTGTATTAAAAGAAGATACACTCTGGGCAAAATGCGGTCATGAAGTGGCGTTTGGACAGGGAATTTATAAGGTTTTGGGCAATCCAGAGGAACCAGCCTGCATTAGTCCAATAAAAATTGCAGACGGAACCTACAATATTGGTGTGCGTGGGCAACATTTTGAGGCTTTGTTTGATAAAGGAGGAAAGGGATTAGTTTCTTATGTATATGCAGGCAGAGAACTGATAAAAGCAATACCAAAACCAAATTTCTGGCGTGCACCAACAGATAATGATATTGGAAATAAGATGCCGTTTCGCTATGCACAGTGGAAAGCAGCAAGTTTGTATCAGCAGGTTTGCAAAACTGTGATCACAAAAACGGAAACAGAAGTTACAGTACAGTACAATTATTGTCTTCCAACAACACCCGAATCCGAGTGCTTAGTGACCTATAAAGTGACGGGAGATGGCAAAATCAATACAACGCTGGAATATAATCCGCCTGAAGAAATATCAGATATGCCAGAGTTTGGCATGCTGTTTAAATTGGATGCAGACCTGGAAAATGTTACGTGGTATGGACTTGGGCCGGCAGATACCTATTGCGACCGTGACAAAGGAGGCAGGCTTGGAATATATCATAAAAAAGTAACAGAAAACCTAGCAGAATATTTGGTGCCGCAGGAGTGCGGAAACCATACAGGGGTTAGGAATGTAAGCATTACAGATAACAAAGGAAGAGGGATAGCATTTTACGGAACAGATTTGAGTGTGAATGTGCTGCCGTACACACCACATGAACTGGAAAATGCTATGCACGTCTATGAGCTTCCGCCAATATATTATACAGTTGTTAGAATCGCCTTGATGCAGATGGGCGTGGGCGGTGATGACAGTTGGGGCGCAAGAACACATGACGAATATTTATTAGATACAATAAAAAATAAGTACTTGTCGTTTGATTTTAAAGGAATATAAAAAAGTATCCAAGCAAAATAGCTTCCAGGTCCTATTTGACTGGAAGCTATTTTTCGTATTACACAAAATTGTAATAATGTTTTATACTTTAATTTGATATTCTCTTTTCCAGACATCGCCAGGAGCAAGCAGATTTCCCCATTCCCGCTCTGTCAAATCGCCTTCAAAATTCTCTTGATCACATCTGCCATACCATGGTTCAATGCAGATAAAAGGTGCGTTTTTATGTGGCGGAGACCAAATCCCAAAAAGTGGTGCATCCATTGTCACTGTTAGGTAGGGCTCGCCTTTTTCATTGCACAGTGCCACGGTTTTTGCCTGATCATGTTCTATTACCAAAGCATCTTCATCAAATAAATTTTCTGTTATGGGCAGCAGTCCGTTCTGTAGTGAAAAACGCTCTTTTTCGCCTGTTGCCAGACCAATTTTATTGATTTTGCTGCTGATAACTTCGTCCTTGGCGTCCAAAAAAATCTGATAATCTGTCTGCTTTTTGTCAGCGTCGATTGGGCAGTTAAAAGCTGGATGACCGCCTATAGAGAAAGGAAGCGCTTCCGAAGCCGGATTTTCTACCTGCCAAAGTACACTGACACCATTTGGAAGAAGTTTGTATCCTAGTTTCAAAATAAATTCGTAAGGGTATTTTTCTAATGTTTCTGTATCGGATTTTCGCTCAAACCAGATTTCGCTTTCAGGTTGGCATGATATCATTTCAAATTCCAAATCTCTGGCAAATCCATGCTGCATCATAGTATAAGTCTTTCCTTTTGTACGATAAGTTTTGTTGTGCAGTCCGCCTACAAAGGGAAACAAAATCGGTGAAGTTCTGCCCCAGAATGTTGGATCAGCCTGCCATAAATATTCTATTCCTGTATCCAGTTTTTTGAGAGAACGAAGCTCTGCCCCGCATGAGTCAACCTGAATTGCAATTGTCTCGTTTTTTAATTCATATACTGCCATCATATCACTCCTTTTCTTTAATTATGTATGACTGGAATCACCCTTATACTTGCTCTTTAGCCAGTTAGACACAAAAATTTTTTCTCAATATCAGGCACAAAGAGGCTTTGAAAGTACGTTTAATTGGTAGCATAATTGAGTTTTACAGTAATTGTAGCTGTTTTATTTTTGGAACTTGTATCAAAAGTACCACCATAGCTGTATTCGGAATCTGAATTTTGCGCAGTAATCTGAAAAACGCCAAGATTTGCGCTCAAAAGCTGAGTAGTTTTTGCATTTGTGCCATCTGCAATAATATCAGCTCTTGCTTTTGCATTTGCGGTCGCCTGTTCAATCAGATCGAGTTTCAGTTCGTCCAGTTTTGTGTAGTAGTATTCAGGTGAATTTGATTCGAATTCAATATTTGACTCAATCAGTTTTGTGATGTCCCTAGAGATATCATCTACTTTGTCAATATCTTCGGAAGTCACGGTTACAGACTGATATAGATCATACCCGTCAAGATATTCTCCAATACGTTTTCCGTCATCATTGTACTTGGTAACCCAATGCTGGGAAATTGAGACAGAGCTAAACGAAAGTTCATCTTCAGATATGCCGTTTTCTATCAAATAATCTTTGATAACGTCCGCATTATTTTTGATAGATCTGTATGCGGTCTTGGGAGTCATGCCATAAGCGGAAAAGCTGCCTCGCCATACAATCAGATCGGATTCAAAATCGCAGCTTGCAGATCCAGTGACCGTGATACCGCTGCCACTGGAATATTTTTTGTATTTTGTAATGCTGCCTGAAAAAATGCTGACGCAAATAATCGCGGAAAGTCCGGCAATCAGTGCAATCATAATCGGGGTAGATAAGAATTTTTTTTGAGGTTTTCCAGATTCTTCTGGAACCCGCGTGGTTTCATTTCCAGATGTATTCTCTAACATAGTTGTCTCCTTTTCAATTTAAGAAAGATGTTTCTAGGATGCTTTGTTTACGGACTATAATATTATAACAGATATTTCCTTTTATTGACAAGAGTATTGCTATCAAAAAAGTTCATTTAAATTTCATTGAATTTATGCGTGTTATCTGTTACAATAGTTTTTGGTTTGCACATTGACGGTTTTATGTCAATCAAAACTAGATACGAATATATATGAATATGGAATTATTATTATGATTGGAGCCGCATATGAGTATTATAGAAAAGATATTCGGTACACATAGTGAACGCGAATTAAAAAGGATTGAACCTATAGTAAAAAAAATAGAAGGCTACCGCGAAGAAATGGGGAAGCTTACGGATGATGAGCTTAGGGCGAAAACCGCAGAGTTCAAAAAGAGGGTGGCAGAAGGTACCAGCCTTGATGAAATTCTTCCGGAAGCATATGCTGTTGTGCGAGAAGGGGCAAAACGTGTACTCAATCAGGAACACTATCGGGTACAGCTAATTGGCGGCATTATCCTTCATCAAGGTCGTATTGCAGAGATGAGAACCGGAGAAGGAAAAACACAGACGGCACTTCTTCCCGCTTATTTGAATGCGCTTGAAGGAAAGGGAGTTCATGTTGTTACAGTCAATGATTATCTGGCGAAACGAGATGCAGAATGGATGGGACAGGTACACGAGTTCCTTGGGCTGAAGGTTGGTGTCGTGTTGAATGATATGAAGCCAGAGGAACGCCGTGAAGCATATGGATGCGATATTACGTATGTTACCAATAATGAGCTGGGATTTGATTATCTTCGTGATAATATGGTAATTTACAAGGAGCAGCTTGTACTCAGAGATTTGCACTATGCAATCATTGATGAGGTCGATTCTGTTTTGATTGATGAGGCAAGAACACCATTGATTATCTCAGGTCAGAGCAGCAAGTCTACAAAACTTTACGAAGTTTGTGATATTTTAGCAGGGCAGATGAAGCGCGGCGAAGATGTTCCTGAGATGACAAAAATGGATTTTGTTATGGGCGTCGAGCAGGAGGAGACAGGCGACTTTATTGTAAATGAAAAGGACAAGGTCGTGAATCTCACATCTGCTGGTGTAGAAAAAGTAGAGAAATTTTTCCAGATAGAAAATCTGGCAGATCCTGAAAACCTTGAGATACAACACAATATCATTCTTGCACTTAGAGCGCACAATTTGATGTTTCGGGACCAGGACTATGTTGTGAAAGATGACCAGGTATTGATCGTGGACGAGTTTACAGGGCGTATTATGCCGGGACGCCGTTATTCAGACGGTCTGCACCAGGCAATTGAGGCAAAGGAGCATGTCAAGGTAAAACGAGAGAGCAAGACGCTTGCTACGATTACATTCCAGAACTTCTTCAATAAGTTTGAGAAGAAATGCGGTATGACTGGTACAGCCCTTACAGAAGAAAAAGAATTTCGCGATATCTATGGTATGGATGTTGTTGAAGTTCCGACAAACTGTCCCGTCATCAGGGTTGACCAGCAGGATAGTGTATACAAGACACGAAAAGAAAAACTGCATGCGATTGTGGATGCGGTAGAAAAGGCACATGCTGCAGGGCAGCCAGTGCTTGTAGGTACGATTACAATTGAGGCAAGTGAAGAACTTAGCAAAATGCTGACAAGACGTGGGATTCAGCACAAAGTATTAAATGCCAAATTTCATGAGCTTGAGGCGGAGATTGTAGCAGATGCCGGACAGCATGGAGCTGTTACAATTGCAACCAATATGGCAGGCCGAGGTACAGATATCAAATTGGACAAGGAATCCAGAGAAGCAGGCGGCCTTATGATTATTGGTACTGAGCGCCACGAATCAAGACGTATCGACAATCAGTTAAGAGGCCGTTCCGGACGTCAGGGTGATCCAGGTATGTCCCGGTTCTTTATCTCTCTTGAAGATGATTTGATGCGACTGTTTGGTTCTGAACGTTTGATTAACATGTTCAATACGCTTGGAATTCCAGAAGGGCAGGAAATTGAGCACAAAATGTTGACAAGCGCGATTGAGAATGCCCAAAAGAAAATAGAGAACAATAACTTTGGCATCAGAAAAAATCTTCTTGAATATGACCAGGTAATGAATGAACAGAGGGAAATTATCTATGAAGAGCGTCGCCGTGTCCTTGATGGAGAGAGTATGCGGGATGCAATATACAAGATGATTACCGATATTGTTGAGAGTTCTGTAGATACAGCGATCAATGATGATTTGGAGCCAGAAGAGTGGGATTTGAACGAACTCAATACACTGCTGCTGACCATTATACCAACCCATCCTGTAGTACTTGAGCGAATATCCAAAAAGACCAAAAATGGATTAAAGCATCAGTTAAAGGAAGAAGCGGTAAAGCTATATGAAAGCAAGGAAGCGGAGTTTCCCGAACCAGAAAATATCCGTGAAATAGAACGCGTAATTCTTTTGAAAGTGATTGACCGCAAATGGATGGATCACATTGACGATATGGATCAGCTTCGTCAAGGTGTAGGTCTGCAGGCATATGGGCAGCGTGATCCACTTGTAGAATACAAGATGAATGGATATGAAATGTTTGATGCCATGACAGCCGGAATCAAGCAGGATACTGTTCGACTGCTGCTTCATGTAAAAGTGGAACAAAAAGTAGAGCGTGAGGAAGTAGCTAAGGTTACAGGTACAAACAAAGATGAAACCTTGCAAAAGGGACCAAAGATGCGAGTGGAAGCAAAGGTGTATCCAAACGATCCTTGTCCTTGCGGAAGCGGTAAAAAATACAAGCAATGCTGTGGGCGAAAGGGATAAAATAGTATTAAAAAGGCTGTCGCGGCAGGCATGGAATATATTTTTCTGAATGCGGCAGCCCTAAGAACTGTCAAGCTCAGTATATAAAAATATGAAGGTGGTGAACGCAATGGTAGAACTCGACCAAATGAAACAGGAGTTGCAGACCTACGAAAGTCCATTAGCGGAAGTGAGGGATTCACTTTGACCTTGCTAATAAGGAGAAGCGAATCGAGGAATTAGAGCGGGAGATGGAGGCACCAGGTTTTTGGGATGATCCGGACCGTTCTAACAAACAAATGAAAGAATTAAAACAGCTTAAGGACACAGTTGACCAATGTAATAGACTCAAATCACAGTATGAAGATATTGAGACGCTGATCGAACTGGGGTATGAGGCAGATGATGCGGAAATGATACCTGAAATTCGGGAGGAACTGGATCGTTTTATCGAAACCTTTGAAACGCTTCGTATCAATACGCTTTTGTCAGAGGAATATGACAAATGCAATGCAATTTTGAAGTTGAATGCTGGTGCAGGCGGAACAGAAAGCTGTGACTGGGCAGGAATGCTGTATCGAATGTATACAAGATGGGCAGAACGAAAAGGATTTTCTATTGATGTATTGGATTTTCTTGATGGCGATGAAGCTGGGATTAAGTCAATTACATTTCAGGTAAATGGAGAAAATGCTTATGGATATCTCAAGTCAGAAAAAGGAGTGCACAGATTAGTGCGAATTTCTCCGTTTAATGCGCAGGGAAAGCGTCAAACTTCCTTTGTATCCCTTGATGTTATGCCAGATATTGAGGAAGATTTAGACGTGGAAATAAATGAAGATGATTTGCGTATTGATACGTATCGAAGCAGCGGCGCGGGCGGGCAGCATATCAACAAGACATCATCAGCGATTCGAATTACGCATATTCCAACAGGAACCGTTGTACAATGTCAGAATGAGCGCTCTCAGTTCCAAAATAAGGATAAGGCAATGCAGATGTTAAAAGCAAAATTGTATTTGTTAAAACAGGAGGCAAATGCAGAGAAGCTTTCTGACATACGCGGCGAAGTAAAAGAGATTGGATGGGGCAACCAAATTCGCTCTTATGTCATGCAGCCGTATACGATGGTAAAAGATCACAGGACAAATTTTGAGTCTGGGAATGTAGATGCTGTGATGGATGGTGCCCTAGATGGGTTTATCAATGCATTTCTGAAATGGAAGAGCAGTGGAGCATAATTTTTCTGTATTATATAAATAGAATTTATAAAAGGACACTTTTTGATACGAAGTGTCCTTTTTATGCACACGGGCGTCCAAAGGAAAAATGTCAGTTATTTGAAGATTTGTTTCGAACAGCCATCATATCTAGATAAAAATTTGTAGTAGTCATTTTGGCATAGGGAATAACAAATAACAGAGCAAGCCCGCAAGTAAAAATACTGAGCAGATAAAGAGGGATAAAACTTAAATTCAATAGAAAGAGTCTCAATTTATTCCCATGCATCACCTCAAAACTTCTTTTTAGGATTGTTGTGGCGCTCCATTCAGGGAAATCCAGTATCATATAAAAAGCTGGAAAGAAAGGCAGCGTCAAAATCAGAGAAACAAGAGCACACACAAGCATAATCAAATAAAATTTCATCATTGTGCTGTAAAATACGTTGTATGCCGCCAGGGATTCATAGCTGTCGACAGAACCGTTAGCAAGCATAAGGCTGAGTTTGTTGATATCAACAGACCCAAGGACACTGCTTAGCTCAACCGAAGCAATGTCAAATGGAATCATGCAGATGGAGTCAATCACAGAAATTACAGCGCCGATTTTTAATGCTTTGATAGGGTCTTTCTGAAAGCCATAAAATAAGTCGCCAATGGTACTAGACATATTGCAGGCAGATTTTAGAAAAATAAAACTTAAACCTACATTAAACACAGAAATAAAAACCTGCGCAACAAAAAGCATGATATAATTGATAATGAATCCAAAAGGATTGTTTGCCGGAATCAATGTTGAAATAATGTTCGCTGTTGCGATAGAAATGATAAAATTTAATATAATGGCTCCAATCAAGATACCAGGATAACGCCCAATTTGTATCCGTGCTAGAAGTTTTAGCTCAAAGTTGCTTTTATATTTTGATTTGTGCATCGTTTCAAATTCCTTTCTGATTAAAAATTGCTATTTTGAAATTGTATCATGTTTATATCAATAAAACAATGGTTAATAACAAACAAGCAAATCTTCTGTAACAGTTCGTTACTTTTCACACCCGCGCCATGCACTTGCTGCATGGCGTCGGAGCAAGCGCCAAAATGCGTGCTTTTTAGCATTTTGTGTGCATCAATTGTTGCAATTCACACCGAAATCGTTGTAAGTATATGAGAAATCTGGCGTAAGTGTGAATTGTAACAACCGTTCAGCCCAGAACTGTTACAATCTTCTTGAATAGCAGTTCAACTTCGATTATAATAAAAACGACACAAAATACATAATAGAATAAAAGAGGGAAAAATATATTTATGGATATTATCTTAAAGTTAAAAGAAGAACTCAATGTTGAAAAGTGGCAGGTTGAAGCTGCTGTCAAACTGATAGATGAAGGGAATACAATTCCTTTTATTTCCAGATACCGCAAAGAGGTTACAGGATCATTAAATGATGAAATACTCAGAAACCTCAACGAGCGTCTGAGCTATCTGAGAAACTTAGAAGAGAAAAAAGAGCAAGTGCTTGGAAGCATCGAAGAACAAGGCAAACTGACCGATGAATTAAAGGAAAAAATTCTTGCTGCGGAAACCATGGTCGCAGTTGAAGATTTGTATCTTCCATACAGACCAAAACGAAAAACGCGTGCGAGTGTGGCAAAGGAGAAAGGGCTTGGTGGTCTTTCCGATATTATTCTTGCCCAGGAGACACAAAAATCTCTGATAGAAGAGGCAGAATCCTATGTCGATGAAGAAAAAGGAGTAAACAACGTAAAAGAGGCGCTTCAAGGTGCGATGGATATTATCGCAGAAATGATTTCAGATAATGCAGACTACAGAACATATATACGAAATGCGACATATGAAGAAGGAAAACTAATCAGTGTGGCAAAAGATGAAAAAGCACAGAGTGTTTATGAAATGTATTATAATTTTGAAGAACCTGTAAGCAAGGCAGCAGGTCATAGAGTTCTTGCGCTGAACAGGGGAGAAAATGAGAAAATTCTCACAATAAAAATCGAGGCGCCTGTTGAAAGGATTCTCCGATTTTTAGAGACGAAATTGATCACAAAAGAGAATGAAAACACAGCACCTGCGTTGAAGGAGACAATACAAGACAGCTATGATAGACTTATTGCGCCAGCAATAGAGCGTGATATTAGAAATGAGCTTACAGAAAAGGCAGAAGATGGAGCGATTGTGGTATTTGGAAAGAATTTAGAGCAGCTTTTGATGCAACCTCCAATTGCCGGAAAAGTGGTTCTTGGATGGGACCCAGCATTCAGAACAGGATGTAAGCTTGCGGTAGTAGATGCTACGGGCAAAGTACTTGATACCAAAGTAATTTATCCAACCGCACCTCAAAATAAGGTGGAAGAGGCAAAAAAGGAGTTAAAAAAGTTAATTAGCAAATACCATGTGGATTTGATTTCTGTTGGGAACGGAACTGCGTCAAGGGAGTCGGAACAAGTTATTGTAGAGCTTATCAAAGAACTTGATACACCTGTGCAGTATGTGATTGTCAATGAAGCGGGAGCATCTGTTTATTCTGCAAGCAAGCTTGCAACAGAAGAATTTCCAAATTTTGATGTTGGACAAAGAAGCGCTGCTTCGATTGCAAGACGATTGCAGGACCCGCTTGCAGAACTTGTAAAGATTGATCCAAAATCTATCGGAGTAGGTCAGTACCAACATGATATGAACCAGAAAAAGCTTAGTGAAGCGCTCAATGGTGTTGTGGAAGATTCGGTGAACAAAGTTGGCGTGGACTTAAATACCGCGTCTGCTTCATTGCTCGAATACATTTCTGGAATCAACAAGACAACAGCAAAAAATATTGTAGATTACAGAGAGACAAATGGACGGTTTACAAATCGAAAGCAGCTTTTAAAGGTAGCAAAGCTTGGACCCAAAGCCTTTGAACAGTGTGCTGGATTTATGCGTATTTATAATGGCGATAATCCTTTAGACGAGACAAGTGTACATCCAGAATCCTATGATGCAGCGATGAAACTTCTGGAAAAGCTTAATATTTCAACAGAAGCGCTGAAGGAAATCCAGAAAAAAGCAGCTAGTGAAAAACCAGGAAAACCTGCAAAAACAGAGAACAAAAAGAATAATAAAAAGCAGAATATTGTGATAAAAAATACAAATACTGCGATGGGAAAAGCACTTGCCGCCGCTATGAGTGGAACGCCTGTGGATGTACCGCAGCAAAAAAATGCTCAAAATGATGTAGCGGCAGGCGGACTTGAAAAGCGTGTAAAAGACAAGAAAAAGATGGCGGAAGAGCTCGGAATTGGTGAGATAACATTGATGGATATCTTAAAAGAGCTTGAGAAACCTGCAAGGGATCCACGTGAAAATATGCCAAAGCCTATTTTGAGAAGTGACGTTCTTGATATGAAAGATTTGAAACCAGATATGATACTAAAAGGAACTGTTCGGAACGTAATTGATTTTGGCGTGTTTGTAGATATCGGAGTACATCAGGACGGCTTGGTGCATATTTCACAGATTACGGACAAGTTTATCAAACATCCGCTTGAGGCAGTGAGCGTCGGAGATATCGTAGATGTGAAGGTTCTTGATGTAGATTTAGCAAAAAAAAGAATTTCTCTTACAATGCGGTTAGACAAAACAGCAAAAAAATAAAACAGTAATAAAATGGAACTTGAGAGTAAAAAGTTCTATCAAAAAAATAACTCTTCCATATGGATTTATGG
>CAJUKA010000051.1:5172-28944 GCA_910586585.1 uncultured Lachnospiraceae bacterium | reverse complement strand
TGTTGAAACAGAGTCTGTTAATGTGTCCGAAGACAATACGGCAGGAGAGGAGGAAGTTATCGCAGACGAATCCATCGCGCCTGAAGCAGCAGAGGATGCAGCGACAACAACCGTAACGATTACTCCTGCTTCAGTAGGAGTTGAAAAAGGAGGAACTCAGAAGTTTACGGCAACGGTAACGATTCCATCGACAGATGGAAGTGAAAGTGGTGGAACAGAAACATCCAGAACGAGTGAAACAGTTACATGGACGATAGAGACTGAAGGCAAGGCTGATGATACAACGATTGAGTCAGAGGGAACGATTACGGACAATACATCAACAGCCACTCTGAAGGTTTCCTCAGAGGAGACAGCTGAAAACCTGACAATAAAGGCAGCCGTTGGAGACGCTTTTGGTACAGCAACTGTTACAGTCAAGGAGCCAGAAGTTCCAGATACACGTCCTAGTATCACACTGTCAGCAAATTCAAATGAAGCATTAAGTGAACAGATAGAATATGCAGTCAGTGATAAGCAGACGGCAAGACCTGACCAGTTAAGCGGATACAAGAAATTTGCTAAGGATGATAAAACGGATGCAGGAAATTATATCTATGTAAAAGTGCCAAACGTGGATGCAGCAATAACCGTGAGTGGTGCAGTTGAGTGCTATGGTGACGATAAATATCTTTATTATGAGTGTCATGTTGCAAACAGTGTCACAATAACTGTTACTGCTAAAGTGAATGTGATAGTAACACCAGACAGCAGCAGCCGAGTTGAGAACATAGAAATAGCAGAATATACAGAACCAGAGCAGACAGCACAGGTTCTTTCTTTAGAAAGATCTGGCAGAGCGCTGACAACTGACGATGCGGATTATGGAAAAGCTTACAATATCATTGTGGCAGCTGGCGATGAAGCTGTTATCACAGGTATTTCTGTAAATTCTGAGAAGAAGACAGCAATTGAACATGATAATGCAGCAAAAACTTATACAGTAGAAAATGCATTTACAGCAAACGGACAGGTTGATGTCCAGCTTAAATCAGCAAAGGCAGCAGAAGTTAAATTTCAGGAGAACGATGGAAAAGCTGAAAGCAGCACCTTGGCAGTAGAATATGCATTTGATAAGGAAATGACTGTAAAGAATACAGCCGGCAATAAAGAAATTAATTTTGCAGGTGAGCTTTATTTTAAGCCTGCTGTAGAAGGAAAAGAAATCCTTGAGGTTGTTGCGTATAATTATGATGAGGACAAAGAAGCAACAAAGAAAGTTGAGGTTAGTGAAGCAGGGGATGGCGTTTACAAGATTACTGTTTCAGAGAAAACGTTAATCAAAGTAATCACAGAACAGCAATTTGCTGTGACAGTTACACTTGATCAGGATAAAAAGAGCAAGATTGCTTCTTATTCATGGGCGAGGTCCAAAGATGCGCCAGCAGCAGAGTGGACAAAAGTGGTAACGCCAACAGAGCCTTCAAACCGGGCGGATGATGACATCCTTGTGACAAATGGAGAGAGTATCTTCTTCAGGGTAGAACTGGCAAAAGATGTGCAAGAACGGGCAACTGTAAGTGTTAGTGGTTCAGAACTTGCTCCACTTGATATGAGCCCCGAAACATTTGAAGTGAATGTGAAAGCTGCTACAACTGTTACAATTGGTACAGCAGCTGCTCATGGCACAACGGAACAGGAAGTAGCAATACAGTTGAGTGGTAGTTCTGTACAGGCAGAAAATATTGCATCTATTAAGTACAGAGTATCAGGAGTAACCAACTGGACAGAACTTCCAAAGACAGGAACTCCTGCAACGAGTACAACAGCAAAAGCTGATGAAAAAGTTTATAACTTTAGTACAGACAAATTGAAGGCACTTCCTGGAAAATATTATGAGATTGAGATTACATTAGATGCAGAGACAGCAAAAACTGTTTTTGTTAAGACAATTGGCGGCATGGGTGCAGTAAACAACGGCGCAGCGGGTACAGCAAAGGTAAGAATTACTTCAGCCGTAACAAGTCTATCAATTGATTTTGGTGCAGTTTCCGGTGTTGAATTGTCACGTCCTGCTAATATAGCAGATACGTTGGACTCTGTGAAGTATTGGATTGGAGACGGCTCAGAGCAGACAGCTACATTCAATACAGAAACCAACAAAGCAAAAATTACTGCCAAAGAAGGCGAAACAGTATCCTTTACGGTGACACCAAAGGCTGGATACAAAGCAATAGTAAAAAATAGCTCTGATAGTGTGGTAAATCCTGATAAGGATGGTGTATATCAAGTTACAGTTAATGATACAGAAGCAACGTTTACAATCACAACAGAAGCTTCAGCAGATATTACATTTGCAGTAAAAGATGGCGAGGGAGCATTCCAAAGAGGAATTGTTGATAAGGTTGAATACCAATTGATTGCATCGGGCGATTCTCTTGGCAATTGGACCCCCTTGGAAATTCCTAAAAAGCTGAAAGAGGAACCTTCTGAAACAATAACGCTGACAGAAACAGAAGGAAAAGATTTATACTTTAAGGTAACACTTGTAAATGACGTAGATGCTGCAGTAAAGGAAGTTAAGAATGGTTCTGACCCAATTGAACCAGTAGAGAATGAAGTATATTATAAGATTCCAAATGCAGCCATAAAAGATGGAACTAAAATTGACATTGTGACAGTAGCAGAGTATACGATAACAGTGGATAAGACAGGACTTACAAGTACTGCAGGAGTTACGCTTAGAAAGGGTGAGAATGAATCAGATGATATTGCTGATGAGAATACAAGTGAACTGAAAATCAATGCTGGCGAAAGCTATCAGTTTACACTTTCTTATAAACAGGAAGAAGCAAAGATTGATGCCGTTTCTTATACCAATACAGAGGAAGAACCAGATGAAAATGCACTGAAAATGGAATCTGCTACAGATGACACCACAAAGATAACAACAGAAACATATACACTGAAACCAAGTGCATCTGGAAAACTAACCCTTGCAGCACATGACAAAGCAGCTGTTACAGTGAATGTTGCTGTAGACGATAATACTACAAAAATCAAGGCAGCAAAAACAAAAGAAGGTCTGGAAACAGCAACTGCTTTAACAGCAACAGATAAAGCGATAGCAGTATCTAATGTTGTTAATGAGGATGATACGCTTTATTTCTCTGTGGAAGCTCCTGCGTGCTATACAGCAGCAAAAGTGGAGTATGAGACAGCAGAGGAAGACGAAGATGGCAACAAGGTATGGGAAGTGCTTGAAGCAGAGAATAATATCTATACCCTGCCATTAACAGATATCA
This sequence comes from uncultured Lachnospiraceae bacterium, assembly GCA_910586585.1. Classification (GTDB taxonomy): domain Bacteria; phylum Bacillota; class Clostridia; order Lachnospirales; family Lachnospiraceae; genus COE1. The sequence continues at coordinate 25,660 of CAJUKA010000051.1, read as the reverse complement.
CAGGAACACAGGCGGTTCGTATCACAACAGTCAGAGATGCAGCAAAGAACAATGAGGTTGTGTTTGATGCGGATTTAGCAGGTGTTGAGATTGGCATTGCTACAGAAACAGTTGTAGATGCAGAGAAGAACAAAGTATTGCTTGGTTCACAAAAAGCCAGAGAGAGTATTGGCAACAAAGCATATACTGAGTCAGCAACTCTGGACTTTACAGTAAAGACAAAAGACGGATATTTTGTCAACAGCATTACAATTGGTGATAAAGTAATTACAAAAATAGAAGTAAGTGGTACAGAAACAGATATTGACGAGGTAGATTTCACAACAGCCCAGACGCTTAAGGTTGATGGACTCGAAGCAAATCTTGCAGAAGATGGAAGCAATAAAGTCAGCAAGACTGTTAAGATTGGACTTGTCAAGAAAGTTTATGAAAAAGATGTATTCTTCAAGGTTGTTTCTAATGAAAGTGGAGTATATGCCGACGTTACAACAAACGATAAGATTCAAAAGATTGTCAAGAATGATTATCAAAAGACAGTAGTATATAAGGCAGCAAAGGGTGCAGAAGAGGCAGAGATTAAGGTACAGGTTCCGGCAGGGGCACAGGCGCCAAGTTTGGTATTAGGACAAAACGGCCCAACAATTAATCCAGTCAGCGGCCCAAGCACTATTGCAGGAACAGGCAGAGAGGAATATACCTTTACGGTTGTGCTTGGAAAGGTTGCAAACCTTGGTTCAAGTACAGAGTATAGCCCTGCATCGATTACTGTTTCAACAAGCGGCGCAGTATCATCTGAACCTAAATACAATGCGGATATCACAGTAAACAGAGCAGTTGAGGATGTGGCTGTAACAGTACGTCTGATGAAGGATGATAATACAAAGGTAGACTTAAATCCAGAGTATACAGAAGAAACCGTTACATACACAACAGGCGATGAAGAGAATAAGACATTATACGAAAACGGGACTTATGTTCTGTATGCAGAGATTGCACAGAATCATGAATTAGAGTCTGATATTCCAGGCTTTAGCTTCTACAAGACAGAAAAAGGCAGAAATGTCTATCGGGCATATATCACAGGCTTAAAGGGTGATCTTGCTGGAAGCATTACGCCAAAGGCAAATATTATTTTCTCAGTGAAGAAAGCCCTGGGAGGAGAAGGAACAGCAACCGAGACAGAGCCTGTTAAGGATGTTTATGCAGCAGCAAAGAATGATGTATTTGAAGTTACATTCAGATCGGGCAGCAAAAACGGCGTATTCACAGGCGATAAGGCAAAAGTAAGCGGAATTACAATTGCAGAAGGCGACACAAAGACACTTGTTGCTACTGACAATAAGATTACATTTACAGTACCTGGCGATGCAAAGAAGGGCAAAGTGACACTGACCGTCTTTTTCGGAGATGGAGAACAGAAGGACTTCGTATTTGAGATCGCAGACACGATTAAGAGTCTGAAGATTACAGGTACAGGCGTTAAGAACAATGCAGTGACACAGAAGCTTGACACAACAGCAGTTTACCAGGTGACTGGCGTGAAGGATTTCTCAACACTTCGTGTAGAATCCAAGGCGGCTGAGACAAAAGATGGCATCACTGGCGCTGAAATGACAGTTTCCCAGATTGATGACAAAGGTAAATTCACGGTAACAGCATCAAAAGCAGCAAACCAGGCATCTATTATCACGATTACCAGCACGGCTGAGAAAGTGGCAAAAGAAGAAGGCAGCACAGAACTGGTAGCTAAGGAACTTGCAGTTCTGACCGTAACGACCGCAGCAGAAAATCTTGAGATCAAGAGCGTGACACAGAAAGCAGTTCTTGACAATAGCGTAGTGCTTACAGCATCTCCAAAAGATGCCAAGCTGCAAAAGCCGGCAACATTTGGACTGATGTACAAAGTAGAGGTGGCACAGGAGACAGGAACAGGCGCTCCAGCACTGACCAGCAAACCAGTACAGTACTTCCCTGTCGTATTTGACAGCAATGGAAAAGTACAGCCAACAGATATGAAGGTAGTGCTTACAGACAGTATTGGAAAAGCGTGGAAATACACACTCAAAGTAACATTGACTGAGGGTGAGATTGAAAATGGCGCAATCAAAGGCGAACCAGTTGTAAAGAGTGAGACTGTTAAGGAACTGGCAGTCACAACAAAAGATCCATACTATGAAGAAAAACTGTCACTGACAAAAAAGACAACAACTGTTTATACAGGACAGGAAGAGGTAGTTGTTGCAATTCCGAAGTTTGGTAAAAACACAACCTACCAGGATGAACCAGTCTATGGCGGATCTGTTCAGGTTTTTGATAAGAATGGATATGAAGTAACAAATAATGGCTTTATCGATGCATGGTGGGATGAGGCTACCAATGAAATCAAGGTGTCTGTATCCCGAAATTACTGGGATAATGTCAATGAAGAAGAGATAAATAGCTATAGTAATGCAAATGTAATGGCATACACGCTCAAGGTGGTTCCAGATGCTGGAAAGAAGAACGGCGATACAACTGTTGATGATAATACCACAACCAATATGTATGCAGCGCCGGCAACCTTAAAGATTACTGTTGTACAGGGTATTGAGAAGCTTTGGGCAAACGGCGGAGACGATGCACTCAATGCGCGTAAGATTTACAAGCAGTCTGGTAAGGCAGCTTCCTATAATATGGATCTGAAATACAATGATGGTGGTGCAAGCAAAGTTTACTATAAGCCAAAGGCAGCGAAAGCAGAGTTTACTCTTGGTACAATTAGTGCATATGGTCAGTTTATAGAAGCAGATGAAGCGCTTAAGAAATTAATTACTGTAAAGAACGGCAAAATCAGCATCAACAAGGCATACGCAGTATCTTCGGACGCGCGAGAGAACGTATTTGCAGTACGCGTAAAAGCAGTAGACTATGCAGGAAATACGACAGAGACACTTGAAACATATGAAGTGACAGGTCAGGCGGCAACATTAGGTTCGATTTACTTTACAAACTATGAGGATGGCAAATATTATGTGATTCCAAAGGATGCAAAGGGCGTTACTATAATGACAATGGACCAGTTGAAGAGTGCAACACCAATTGTACTTCGGACTGGCGTCGCAGAAGGACAGAAATATTATACTGACGAAGATATTCTTACATGGGGTACAGACTTTACACTTAGCTATAATACAACAAAGATTGGCAAGAACCAGACAATTACAGCGGCTGTAACCGATGGAAGCAAGACCAAGAAGGTGACAGCGAAGTATACTGTGAACTACAATACAGAGAAGCTTGGAATCCAAGGATTCAATCTAATCGATTATAAGTGTGTAGCAGTTCTTCCAACTGGAACCAATGCAAAGGGCGCATATACCTATGAATTCCAGTCAAACTCAGTAGACGATGCGATCACATTCTATGTTGGATACGAAAAAGACGGGGTATTAACAAGCCGGATAGACGGAGACAGAAAGTTTAATTATTCAGTATCTGTAAGCGGCGGTACAATCCTCAATTCGAAAAAAACAGAGTCTTTTGATGATGGATATTATAAGGTACTGCCAAACAAGAAGGATATGACAATTACCCTGACCGATAAGGGAACCGGAAAGGCAGTCAAGACAAACTATGTATTGACCAATAAGGGATTTGTGACGACAGCAGCACCAAAAGTTGCAGTTAAGAACAACAGCTTCTATGCAGGACTTAGGTCTAATGTAGAACTGACAATTACCAAGAATGGCAAGTATGATGCAATGTATCTCTCTGCAGATCAGAAAGAATATGAAAAGAGTAAATGGGAAATCCAAAGCAGCTATAGTTCAATGGCTAGGTTGAATGATATTATACCACTTAACCGAACAGCAGCATCAGAGACAATCAAACTTGGTGCATCACAGAGTGCAGTAGGTACCTACAAGTACAATGTGACATTTGGTACAACAAATGCAGATGGTGAGTTTGTACCACAGACCAAGGCAGTTGCAGTCAAAGTGACAGTTAAGGCAAAGGCAGCATACAAACCAGCAGCAAAATACACAATCGACCAGAAGGTTGGTTATGTAGCACTGAGCGGCAGTCCAGCAGACTATACCGATACTGCATATGGTAGCACAAAGGTAGAAAATGCTAATGTAAAAGGACAGCCAAACAACTTTGATAAGTTCTTTAAGATTGATACAATTGGAAACAGCACCAAAGTATTGAGAATGTATGATTCCGTTAAAATCGGTGATACAACCTATGACACGCCGGAGAAGATCAGCGAATATCTTGCAACCAAGGAAGGCAAGAATGACCTGACAGGATATGTATATTATGAGAATCCAAAGACAAATACAACAGAGGCAGCAAAGATTATAGTCAGTCTCAAGGATAACAAATATACAGCAGCTCCAATCAGTCATATTTTGGACAGCAACAAGAATCTGACGGATGCGTTGACAACTGTAAAGAACGGTAAGGAAGATGTCAAGGTACTCGCAGCATACATTAAGAACGAGGAAGATGGAACCGTCTTCACAGCAAAAGCAGATAGTTCGAACAAAGTGCTTGTATCAACAACAGCAGAGCCAGGTAAGGCTGCATATAATAAGACAATTATGTATGTAGTACCAGTTGGTTCTAGCCATGCAGAAGTCTTTGCAGAAGGAAAGAATCCAACTGTTGCAGATTTTGAGAAATATGGTGTTCCTACAGCACTCAAGATTACGATTGCAAATCCAAAGAAGGGCAAGATCGTATTCAAAGACAAAAAAGTATTGACACAAGTTATTACAGAAGAAGAATATGAGAAAAATGTAACAACAAGGACAGAGGTTGATAAAGCAAACCTTTATAAGCAAGATGTAAACTTTGATGTACTTCCAGGCGCGAAAGTGACCAAGATTGCACTTGAGAAGCCAGAAGAAGCGCCATATCTGACAATCAGCAAAGTACCAGATGTGACAGTTGACAATGTTGAAACCGTTCACAATACAGTGCTGATTACCGTGGACAAAGACAAATTGATTGCAGCGCAGAAAGCAAATACATCCAAGAAATCTCTGTATGGCGCAAAGAAAGCATACAAGGCAACAGTAGAATTTGCACAGGGAGATTCTGAGACTATAAGCTTCAACATCACAATGCCAACACCACAGGAGTATGCAGAGGCGTTAGCAGCAGTTCAGGCAGCAGAAGAGAAGATTGAAGCACTGACCTATGGTTATAAGGATATGGAAACAGCTGCAGAGAGAATTGTAACAGATGTAACAAAAGAAGTAAAACTTTCTTCTGGAGCAGTAGTAACAGCAGCTATTGACAATACAAACTCCAAGGCACCAACAGACAAAGAAGATGGTTATATCAATGTGACACTTACTGTTTCCGACGCAAATTATTATGCAACTGCAGCAGAGAAACAGTCAGATTATGTAAGCGTAATGCGTCAGGCGAAGCTGACAAAGGGTGAAATTCGCATTGAGACACTTTCTGAGGCAAAAAAGGCAATTGAAGATGCACTGGATGCAAAATATGGAAGAGATGATGAGGGAACGAACAAAGCAACAGCAAATGTAACTTCAGCAGAGGTATATTCTGTGGCAAAAGGTGCATTGGACGCAGCAGACTACTGCGATCCAAGATTTGAAGTACGTGTGACAAAGTGCGACATAACCCAGCCAACAGATGAGAATACAGGAAAACTGGAAATCAATGTGCGTGTTTCAAGAAGTATCTGGAAGAGAAAAGATGTTGACAAGACAGGGAATAGTGCTTATGCAATTTCTCAGCTTATGACATGGGAGAATGTTGTTGCAAGAGTGAAAGAAGCACTTGAAGATGAGGATCTTGTACTTGGAAATGATGTGACAGCAGACCAGATCAAGGCAATTGCACAGAACGTAATTGGCGACAACAAGGCGATTACCGTTGACTTTGGTCCAGAGAAAACAACAGCAGCAGATGGCAGCGAGACACCAGTGAACGAGCACTTCCAGTTTGAGGAAGCACAGCATGCAAGCGAAGGAAAGGCTGGCTATGTACTTGGTACACTCATCTTTACCCATACCACAAAGAAGACTTTGGACAGCGGCAAGGAGAAGACAAAGACAGAAACAGCGAAGCTTACATTTGTCAATTCTGTCCCACAAAATGATGCCGAAGCATATGTAAAGGTAAAGGCATTTGATACAAAGGATACAGCAAAAACAAGTATTGAGAACTATTTCAATGGTGCAGACTTTACAACAACAGAAGATCTCTCAGCAGCAGCGAAAGAGATTGTAACTGCAGCACAAAAGCAGGTTTATTCACCAAGTGGAAACATTACTGTAGCGATTGCAAAGAAAACAGTAGATGGCAAAGACGTGGATGATATCAAGCTTAAGACAGCGCCCAGCTTTAGTGCGGCAGGTGAGATAACAGCGAAACTGAATGTCACAATGAAGGATGATACAACACCAGTAGTGGCAACAGTAACAGTGAAGGTTGCAAAGAAAACACAGACTTTGAAAGAGGCGGAAGATGCAGCCAAGAAAGTACTTGATGCATTTACCTACACAGCAAGCACAACAGCAGCGAACATTAAAACAGAGCTGGATAAAGTACTTGCAAAACCTGCAACAATTAATGCAGAAGATTTTAAGATTGCAGACGGAAAGCTGACAGCGAAGATTCTCATTACCTCCTCAACAGGAGCACAGAAATATATTTCTATCGAGAAATCTGTAGCAACAGCAGAAACCCCAGCAGAATAAAGCGACAGAATTTCAGAACCCCATGGAGAAATCCATGGGGTTTTATATTGTATTGGCAATCCATTTCGTGTATATTATAAGGAAGAGACAGCATAGACAAGACAAGGGGAAATTTCAGTGAATTATATTATTTTTGATTTGGAATGGAATCAGGCTGCTGACTTAAAGACAAAGACTGAAAACAGTCTTGAGTTTGAGATTATAGAGATTGGCGCAGTAAAACTAAATGAAAAGAGAGAGCTTATCGACAAATTTCATGAGCTTATCAAACCGCAGGTGTTTCACAAAATGAATCAGGTTACAGGAGAGCTGCTTCATCTTGAGCTGGAACAGCTTGGAAACTGCCGTACTTTTGTTCAGGTTGCTGCTGACTTTATCAGATGGTGTGGCACCGAACGCGTTTTTTGTACCTGGGGAACTATGGACCTTATGGAACTGCAGAAAAATATGGCGTACTATCATATGGCGCCATTGTCAGAAAAAACGATTCGGTTTTATGATATACAGAAGCTTTTTAGCATTGCATTTGAAGACCGCAAGTCTAGGCGGACATTAGAATATGCGGTTGATTTTCTTGGCATCAGAAAGGACGTGGAGTTTCACAGGGCAGATGCAGATGCTTACTATACAGCAAAGGTCTTGCGTTATATCAAAGACGGCAGTGTATTTGACAATTATTCTTTTGATACATACACGCTCCCACAAACCAAGGCGGAAGAAATCAAGGTATATTTTGATGAATACTATAAATACATTTCACGGGAATTTGCGGACAAGCAGGAAGCGATGGCAGATGCAGACGTTGCATCGACAGCGTGTTTTTTGTGCGGCTGCAAAACCAGAAAAAAGATTCCATGGTTTACCAATAACAGCAGGAATTATTATACAATTGTAAATTGTGCGCATCATGGGCCTATAAAAGGAAAAATACGGATACGAAAATCAGAAAGTGGAAAAATATATGTCGTCAAGACAATGAAACGGGCGGCTCCGGATGTTGTGGAGGATATTTTAAACAAGAAAAAACAGATTCGCGAGAGCAGAAACAGAAAGAGGCTTTAGTGCCTCTTCCTGTTTCGAATCCGCCTTTTGCGAAGCTTTTTTTCGAGTCGGGCAGTTCTGCGCGCCTGCCTTTTGGCGGTACGCGTTTCTTTTTTGATACTGCGCCGGCGTTTGCTGCTCTGTCCCTTCGGGGAGAAATTGTAGCTGTTGATGGTAGAGATTGCAAATAGTATCAAAATGACGACTGCAGCGCCTGCCAAAACAATCAGGATTACTTTTTTGACATTGATGTAGATAATATTTGCGTCTTCTTCTGAATCTTCTGCTTCTGACGAAGATTCGGTTTCTACTGCAGTGGAAGGCTGTGTGCTTCCAGGAGCAGGGTTGTCGGCAGCAAAGCTGAATACGGGTTTCTCTGGCTGAAACAGTACAATATTGCAGCTTCCAACATCCACGCCCGAATATTTGTAATGAATTGTAGCGATAATATTATCTTCGTCCGTTTTGACATATTTGCCATCTATTGCGTCTGTGTAGGTCAGAGTAGATGCCATTTCTGAGAACTCGGCGGTGTTTGGCAGGATAACATAAGCATTTTCTTCCATAGATATCAGCGGCGTAGAATCACCAAACAAATCGTGGTCTGTATCAAAGAAATCTAAGGTGTTAATCTTGTATTGTGTTTCGTTGTCATACACAGAAACACGTTTGAAGTTTTCAAAACCATACTGAAACAGGGCGATTGTATCCTCGAACTGATAGGGTGTTTCTTCTGCAAAGACGACACAGACAAGCTTCATGCCGTTTTTCTCTGCGGCAGAGACTAATGTCTGGCGGGACTGTGATACATACCCAGTCTTGCTGCCTAGAAGATGACTGTATGCATAGGGCTTTCCTTTGTAAAGTTGATTTTTGGAAGCAATCCAAGTATCTTCCTCGTCTTCTGGCTGAAGGCGAAAGTGATAGTTTGGGGAGGAGGACATCTTGCAAAGAAGCTCATTGCTAAAAAATTCACAACCAATCAAAGCGAGATCATGAGCACTGGTATAATGATTGTCGTCGTATAGTCCATTGCAGTTGACAAAATTCGTTTCTGTACAGCCAAGTTCTTTTGCCTTCTGGTTCATGAGCTGCGCAAAAGCGGCGACACTTTTTTCTTTTCCGAGTTTTTCAGCGACATGTTCTCCAACAGCGCTGGCAACTTCATTGGCAGACTGGACAAGCACACAGTAGAGTGCATTTTCCATAAGGATCGTGTCGCCGGTGTCAACACCGCCAAGCTTGGAACCGTCTCCAGGGACATCATATATGGACTCACGGGAAAATGTGATGATTTCGTCCATGGTACAGTTTTGCATTGCCAACAGGCAGGTCATAATTTTGGTGGTGCTTGCCGGATAGCTTTTTTCATGAATATTTTTGGCATATAAAATCGTATGTGTGTTCATTTCCATAAGAATCGCAGACTGTGCGCCGACAGCGGGCCCTTCTGGCCAATCTGCGATTTCATTTGACTGTATTGGAAGCGTTTTGCGTTGTTCCATTTCTTCAAGAGGATCCCGTTCGGCATGGCACAGTGCAGAACCAGGAAGAATCTGCTCTGCAAAGGGAGCGCTTGAAGCCAGTATTGCTGCAAGCAGAACAGTAGATACCAATTGATATAATATTTTTTTTGCAAATTTCATTTCGCCAGTCCTTTCATTTATATACTAGATTGTACACTATTTTCAAAAAGATGTAACCTGTATTTTCCAATAGAAAGGCTGCTTTATAGAAATTTCATAATTTAGTGACAAAATTACCCAAAAGGTGTAAAATATATATGAAAATTTTGGAAATGAGGTAGAGAGAATTGCGGTTAAAAAATATTGCCGGTTCGCGTGAAGTGATTGCAGACAGTAGGTTTGTCATACATGAGCCGCAGAACCAAAAAGGAAAATGGCAGGATCTGTTTGGAAACAAAAATCCAATACAAATAGAAATCGGCATGGGAAAAGGACGCTTTTTGATGGAACTAGCGGCAGGGAATCCAGACATTAATTATATTGGCATTGAAAAATATTCTTCGGTGCTGTTGCGCGCGGTTCAAAAGATGGAGGAGAACGAACTGCCGAATCTGCGGTTTATCCGTATGGATGCGGAGGACCTTTGTGAAGTATTTGACAAAGAGGAAGTAGACAAAATCTATCTGAATTTTTCAGATCCATGGCCCAAGGACAGACATGCCAAAAGGCGTCTTCCATCAAGGCAATTTCTTGCGCGGTATGACAGAATACTTTCGGCGGACGGCAGAGTAGAATTCAAAACAGACAATGAAGGTCTTTTTGATTTTGCGCTTTTGGAGGTAGAGCCTGCGGGCTGGAAAATGGAAGCATCAACGAGGGACCTGCACCATGATAAAAAACTATTTCCTGGAAATATTATGACGGAATACGAGAAAAAATTCTCGTCATTGGGAAATCCTATTTATAAATATATCATTTACCGTGAAAAAAGGGAAAACTAACGAAAGTCGCAAAGATGCACGAGAGGAATTTTCATGAGCGTGTTAGCGAATGAAAAGGACTCTCAGAAGAGTGCATCGAAGAGAATTTAGCTTTAGAGCCGTCGCGCAGCGACTTATAATAGGAGGAACATAATGTTTTTTGTATTTTTTTTGCTGTGGATTGTGTTTAATGGGCGCATTACCACAGAAATTGTGCTTTTTGGACTTGTGATTTCTGCAGCATTGTACTGGTTTATCTGCAAATTTATGAACTTTAGTTTACAAAGAGAACTGCAGTATTTCAAAAAAAGTGGTTATCTGATACAGTATTTTTACTATGTGCTCAAAGAGATTGTATTGGCAAACTTTACAACCATGAAGTTTATATGTTCTTCAAACAAAGTGATTGAGCCGGTACTAATCACCTTTGAGACGCATTTGAAGACGGACACTTCAAAGTTTCTGCTTGCCAATTCGATAACGCTGACGCCAGGAACCATCACGGTTTCTGTAGATGGCAACAGATTTATAGTCCACTGTCTTGATAGGGATTTAGCAGAAGGAATCGAAACCTCTGTATTTGTCAAACTATTAGAAAAAATAGAAAACTAAAATTAAAATAGGGGGATATAGATATGCAAAGTGGTGACAGGCTGCTTGATACCATTTCTGGAAGCGTTTTGACAGTCATACCTATTATATTGGCAGTGATGGTGCTTATCTGCCTGATACGGGCTATAAAAGGCCCAAGAACAGCAGACAGGATTGTTGCAATCAATATGATGGGTACACTTACTATGGTTATCATCGCGGTACTTGCAGTAAAAATGGATGAAGGATATCTGGTGGATATCTGCCTTATTTATGCAATGATTTCCTTTTTAGCGGTTACACTCTTGGCAAAGGTGTATATGGGTGTGTACGCTGAGCGGAAAAAGAACGAGGAAAAAAAGGAGGGGGAAAAAGAATGATTGCATTACAATGGATTCAATTTCTTGTAGGAACTGCTTTTTTGATATGCGGCGTGATTGTTTTTGGCATTGAATTGTATGGGGTGTTTAAATTCCGCTATGTTCTAAACAGAATGCATGCAGCAGCACTGGGGGATACGTTGGGAATTCTGCTATCAATGCTGGGACTGATGCTGATGATAGGATTCAACTTCACATCGCTCAAAATGCTGTTGGTGGTTATATTCTTGTGGTTTGCTTCTCCAGTCGCTTCCCATACATTGGCGCGGTTTGAGGCAGCAACCAATGAACAGCTTGAAAAAGACTGTGAAATCCGCAAAGATTAGGGCGGCGTTTTTGGTTATCGTGAATCAAATTATGGAGGATTAGAATGGAAATATTTCAGATTGTATTATTTATTTTTTTGATTGTATGTGCAATTTCGGTAAGTTTTTCAAAGAATCTGCTGAACTCGATTATTATTTTTATGTCCTATAGTTTGATAATGGCGATCATATGGATTCTTTTGGAATCTCCGGATTTGGCGATCACAGAGGCGGCAGTTGGCGCAGGAATTACAAGTGTTCTGTTTTTTGTGACACTCAAAAAGATTCAGGCAATTGTTGCGGTGGACGGAGACAACAATAAAGAAAACCACAAAAATAAAAAATAACGCGCAGCGACTTAAAAACAGCACTACAATCCAACTAAAGTCGCGAAGACGCACGAGAGGAATTTTCGTGAGAGGATTTGCGAATGAAAATTTCTCTCAGAAGAAAAGCGTCAAAGAGACTTTGCTTTAGAGCTGTCGCGCAGCGACTTAAAATAGGAGGGCGTAAAATGAGCCGGTTATTATCTGAAGAAGAATATCGCCATACAAGGGCATTTAAAATAAAACGCTGGTACCATGGTGAGAAAGACCCTTATATCGGAAGTGTGGAGATGAAGCCGCAAAAGCCGTTTAAAGAGGATATAGCAGTGCAGAAAAAGCGCATACATGACGAGGCGTTTTTGAAAAGAAATATTTATGATATAGAACATAACAGAAAACTACAATTTTTCCAGAAATTCTATAAAGTGGTTTCGATTTTGTTTGTGTTCTTGCTAATTGGAATTTTGTTGTATATGGTGTCGTATCTCCCGCCCGTGGGAAATGCTGCAAATCCGGATAACAACGAAGTAGCAGCCAAATACATTGAGGACGGAATGAAAGATACCGGAGCAGTCAATATTGTGACAGGAATGATTCTCGACTATCGTGCCTTTGACACCCTTGGAGAATCCAATGTGCTGTTTATAGCGACCTGTACCGTACTTATCCTTTTGCGCGCAGACAGCAAATCCGGGAAACAACAGGAGGAGGAGAGCGATCGCCTCTATGAGCCCAAAAATGATATTATTGTTCAGAAAGTGGCATTTTTCCTGGTTCCGACCATTATTATTTTTGGCATTTATATTATATTGAACGGCCATTTATCACCAGGCGGCGGATTTTCTGGCGGCGCCATTATTGGTTCAGGATTGATTTTGTATGTGAATGCGTTTGGCTTCAAAAAAATAGAACGCTTTTTTACACAAAAGACATACAAATGGATATGCTTTGTATCACTGTTATTTTACTGTCTTGCAAAGGCATATTCTTTTTATTGCGGAGCACATCATCTTGAGACGGGAATACCGCTTGGGACACCAGGAGATATTTTAAGCTCTGGATTGATACTTCCATTGAATATCTGTGTAGGACTGGTTGTTGCATGCACCATGTATGCATTTTATGCAATGTTCAGAAAAGGAGGATTTTAGAATGGGGGGAAATTTACTGGCAAACTATGCAGAAGCAGTTGCTATGATATTGTTTGGCATTGGATTTTCAAATCTATTGCTGCAAAAAAACCTAATCAAAAAAATTATCGGTCTGAATATTATGGATACTGCAACCTATCTGTTTCTTGCAGAGAAGGGGTATATTGCAGGGCGGGAGGCGCCAATTGTAGTAGATAATGTGACAAGTGTAGAGGCATATATTAACCCAGTGCCCGGCGGACTGGTACTGACTGGTATCGTGGTTTCCGTATCGGTCACTGCATTGATGCTTTCGCTGACAATTCGGCTCTATCGAAGATATCACACACTGGATATGGATGAGATTTCAACAATCCTGAAAAAGGAGGATTAACAATGGACTTTGTACAGAATTTTCCTTTTTTCAGTATTTTGTTGTCGCTGGGATCGGGTGTATTGACTTCGATTATGAATCAAAAGGCCGCGCGCATCTGGAATACTTGTATTCTTTTGGCAATTACTGCAATGTCAGCAGTGGTGTTTGTCTATATGCTTGGTGTGGGAGAACCCTATACATTTATGATGGGGCACTTTCCGGCGCCGTGGGGAAATGAGATTCGAAATGGTGTTCTTGAATCAGGGATGGCACTGTTTTTTTGTATTGTCATGCTGCTATCGCTGAAAGGCGGACAAGAACATATTAATGCAGAAATAGAAGAGACAAAAATCAATCTGTATTATATTATGATTAATTTGCTGTTGAGTTCTCTGCTTGCGCTGATATATACAAACGATTTGTTTACAGCGTATGTGTTTGTGGAAATCAATACGATCAGTGCCTGTGGTTTGATTATGATCACACAGAGCGGTCGCACCATCGAGGCAGCCACCAGATATATGATTATGAGTTCTCTAGGCTCCGGTCTGCTTTTGATGGGACTTTGTATTCTCTATGATATTACAGGACATCTGCTGATGAGCAATATTAAGGCAAGTGTGGCATATGTTTATGAGCAGGGAATTTATAATGTTCCGCTGATGGCGTCCATTGGTATGATTTGTGTTGGACTTGCGATTAAAAGCGCACTCTATCCGTTTCATACATGGCTTGCAGATGCATATGGGTATTCGACCGTTTCGAGCGCTGCAATTTTATCAAGTCTTGTGTCAAAAGGATATATCTTTTTGCTGATTAAAATCTTTTTCCGCGTTGTAGGATTTGATGTGATTGCAGACTCAAAGGTTATCAATGTTTTGTTTATTTTTGGCCTGTGTGGTATGATTATGGGTTCTGTCAATGCGATACTGGAAAACGATATCCGGCGTATGATTGCCTTTTCTTCTGTAGCGCAGATTGGATATATTTATATGGGGTTTGGACTTGGAACTACGTTTGGAATCGTAGCAAGTATTTTTCATATTTTGTCCCATGCTTCCACCAAATCGCTGCTGTTTATGGCTGGTGTAGGGTTGACAGATGCCTCTGGAGGAAGCAAAAAATTTGCAGACTTAACGGGCAGCGCCTACCGCAGTCCGATTGCGGGCATTGCGTTTTCGATAGGGGCCTGTTCGATGGTGGGGATTCCAATGTTTTCCGGATTTATCAGCAAGCTGCTTTTTGCGCAGGCAACCGTGCAGAATTCTGTGGCAAAAATGCTGCCTACGCTGATTTGTCTGGCGGTTAGTACCGTTTTGAATGCGATTTATTTCATGAAGACGGTGATAAGGATTTATACACCAATGGAAAAACATGTAAAGCAGACAAAAGCGGGTGAAGCTGCGTATGCGAGTGTAAAAAAGCATACGCTTTACAGTGTTTCGCTGCTGTTAATGATCATTTTAAATATGATACTTGGTTGCTGCTCACAGCCAATTGTAGATTGGATAACAAGCGGCCTGAATATGTTTGGATAGGGTAGGAGGGATTGAAAGATGATGATTTTATTGCCGGTGATCCTGCCTGTTCTCGTAGGATTTGTGCTGCTTTTTATTCCCGAAAAGGCATTGGGCAGCAGACAGAAGCTTTTGAAAATTACAGGGCTGTCATTGCTTGGCAGTGCGGCTTTGGCGGTACTTGCGATAAGCGGGATTTTTGGAGAACGTTTGGTTCTATTCTGCCTGATTGATGCGATACCAGTCTATTTTGCGATTGACGCTGTAGGAAAAATTTTTGCAGGAATTGTCATATTTGTCTTTTTGATGGCTGGGTTTTTCTCCTTTTCCTATATGGTGCACGAGAAAAATGAAAAGCGTTATTACAGCTTTTATCTGATAACATTTGGTGTGCTGATGGGGCTTTGCTTTGCAGGGAATCTGGTGACACTGTATCTGTTTTATGAATTTATGACGCTTGCTTCTATGCCGTTGGTGCTTCATAGTGGGACTAAGGAGGCGATAATGGCAGGGCTGAAATATATGTTTTATTCGTTTTGCGGGGCATATATGGCGCTGTTTGGAATTTATGTTTTGTACCACAATACCCGTGCCGCCGCTGCTTCGGGGCTTGCACAAGGCAGTGCGGCGCATATGATGGACTTTGTGGCAGGCGGTTCGCTTGATATGGAGGCGGCTGTACAGTCAGGAAATACAGGGCTTTGCCTTATTGCAGTCTTTTTGATGATTGTAGGATTTGGGGTGAAAGCAGGATGTTTTCCGCTTCATGCATGGCTTCCGACGGCACATCCAGTAGCACCAGCGCCAGCTTCAGCGTTTTTGTCTGGTATTATTGTAAAGGGTGGAGTTCTGGCTATTATCAGAACGATTTACTATTGTGTCGGGCCGGATTTTGTGCGTGGAACATGGGTGCAGACTGTCTGGATAATTTTAGCGATTCTTACTCTTTTGATGGGGTCTGTGCTTGCTTTCAAAGAACAAGTTTTGAAAAAACGGCTTGCCTATTCGACAGTATCCAATCTGTCTTATATTTTGCTGGGACTTTCTATGTTCAATGTGACGGCGTTTACGGGCAGCCTGCTGCACGTAGTTTTTCATGCAATGATAAAAAGTGCACTCTTTTTGTTTGCAGGCGCTCTGATTTTTACAACTGGCAAAACAAAAGCTTATCATTATATAGGGCTTGGCAAAAAGCTTCCGGTATTGTTTTGGGGATACACCATTGCGGCGCTTGGACTGATTGGGATTCCGCCTACGAGCGGCGTAGTCAGCAAGTGGTTTTTGGCAGAAGGCTGCCTTGAGAGCGGAATTGCGGGATTTTCGTGGATAGGACCTGCTGCGCTTTTGGTATCGGCACTTTTGACAGCCGGATATTTGCTTCCTGTGAGCATTCGGGGATTTCTGCATACACCTGAGAAAGAGCTAGTGCTTGACAAATACAAAGAACCCTCCTTGTATATGTTGATTCCAGTTGTAATTCTTGCGGCAGCCACATTGATTTTGGGCTTGTATCCGATGCCGCTTATCACATTTATTTCTGGCATTTCCAATGCACTGATGTAGAAAGGAAGGTAGAAATTCATGATATTTGTTTTGATGCTGACAGTGATACTGCTTCCTTTTGTAGGCGGTGTGTTTCTGTCGCTGTTAAAATTTAAAAATAAGCGCAACAAGCAATGCTATATTTTTGGCTATGTTGCAGTCAATTCGCTGCTGACCTTTGTGCTGCTGTCACAGGGGCCAACGGAATTAATCAAAGTGATTAATTTTGCGGGGGAAAAGCTTGATATTTCATTGCGGCTTGATGGATTGGGTATGGTATTTGCAGGACTTGTGGCAACACTTTGGCCGCTTGCAGTCCTCTACTCCTTTCCCTATATGGAGCATGAAAATAATGGGCGCCTGCACGAAAATATTTTTTATTTGTTCTATACAGCAACATACGGTGTGACGCTTGGGATTGCAATGTCTGGAAATATGTTGACAATGTATTGTTTTTATGAGCTTCTGACGCTTGTGACCGTTCCGCTTGTGCTGCATACACTGACACGAGAGGCAGTTCATGCAAGCCGCAAATACTTTTATTATTCACTAGGAGGCGCGGCATTTGCTTTTATTGGTATGATTTTTTTGATTGTCTATGGGGACAGCCTTGCATTTTTGTATGGCGGAGTGCTCAATCCAGCAAATATGCGTGACAAAAAGGATATTTTGCTGCTTGTCTATGTGTTTTCTTTTATGGGATTTGGCGTGAAGGCGGCTGTTTGTCCGTTCAATGCGTGGCTTCCCAGGGCAGGTGTGGCGCCAACACCAGTAACGGCGCTGCTTCATGCGGTTGCTGTCGTGAAATCGGGTGCGTTTGCACTGATGCGCCTGACTTATTATAGTTTTGGAGCAGATTTTGTCAGAGGTACGTGGGCACAGTATTTGTTGCTGGCAATTGTCATTTATACGATTATATATGGATGCAGTATGGCAGTGAAGGAAACACATATTAAAAGGCGATTGGCATACTCAACAATTTCCAATCTTTCCTATATTTTGTTTGGTGTTTTGATTATGACGCCGCTTGGACTGATTGGGGCATTGTGCCATATGGTCTTTCATGGAGTAATGAAAATTTGTTCGTTTTTCTGTGCGGGCGCAATGATAACGCAGGCCCATGCAATTTATGTGCATGAGCTTGATGGAATGGCAAGAAAGATGCCAAAGATTTTTGGAATCTTTACGATTTCTGCGTTTGCACTTATGGGAGTTCCAGGGCTTTGCGGGTTTGTATCAAAATGGTATCTTGCAAAAGCAGCCATGGACAGTATGAATCTGCTGGCGGTGGTTGGCGTGGGAGGACTTTTGATTTCAGCCTTGCTGACTGCGATTTATATGCTCAGTATTACTATCAGGGCGTATTTTCCGGGAAACGATTTTGATTATGCAGGTCTTGACAGCCAGATTCATGACCCAGACTGGCGCATGATTCTGCCGCTTATGATGTTTGTGGGTGCGATGATTGTATTTGGTGTTTATCAGGCTCCGCTTGTGAATTTTTTTGCAAGTGTGGCAAATGGTCTATTGTAGGAAGGAGGTTTGAGAGATGGGAACTGCGGTTCTTATGATTATCTTTCCTTTCATAGCAGGAATGATATTGTGGATGGTATTTAGAAATAAAAATACCGACAAATCAAAAAGCATTTTGGCAGTCAGTATGATAGTTATTAGTCTGATAGAGCTTGCTGCTGCAGGGTATCTGGTGCTGTGCGATGTGCGCGGCATGACGCCGGAATTGTATCATTTGACAGGGGTATGCGGTCTTGGGCTGCATTTTCGATATACGGCATTTCGGGGTGTTTTGGGTGTGCTGAGCGCGGCGGCATGGTTTGTTACGTTTTTGTTTTCGATAGATTATATGAAAAAGGACGCCAATATACTGCGCTATGATTTTTTTAACTTGCTGACACTGAGCGCGGTATTCGGGGTTTTTTATGCGGCGGATTTGTTCACTTTCTTTTTCTTTTTTGAGATGATGTCCTTTACTTCGTTTTTGTGGGTTGCGCACAGGCAGACAAAAGAAGCCGCCTACGCCGCCGGAACGTATTTGGGGATTGCCATTGCGGGCGGTATGGCAATTTTAATGGGCTTGTTTATTGTTTATAACATGCTTGGCACGTTGGATTTCAATGAGTTGTCCGCACGTGCATTTGATGCCGTAATGCTAGGCGGAGATTTAAAATGGCTTTATGCTGCGGCGGTGTGCATGTTTGTTGGATTTGGTGCCAAAGCGGGCGCTTTTCCAGTCCATGTGTGGCTGCCCGCATCATATACAGAGTCGCCTTCGCCAGCGAGTGCGCTTCTGTCCGCCATTTTGAGCAAGACAGGCGTGTATGGAATTCTTTTGATTACAGCAGATATGATGCCGATGCAGGGAAAATGGGGGCTTTTTGTTTTGATCATTGGCGTTGTTACAATGGTGCTTGGAGGTATACGCGGTGTGATGAGCGATAATTTCAAGACAACAATCGCTTACTCCTCTATGTCCCAGATTGGTTTTATTATATTTGGAATAGGGATTCAGGGACTATTGGGGGAAATGACATCACTGGCAATGCTGCTCGAAAGTGTTGATTTTATGGATGAAATCATAGAAATCCATGATATGGCAATCTATGGAACAAGGCTCCATATCATCAATCATTCGATTGTAAAGCTTGTCTTATTTATGGCAGCAGGCGTTGTGTTTGCGAATGTGGGGAGCTATGATTTGAACCGTGTGCGCGGCTTTGGGCGCAAAAAGCCATTTTTGCTAGTGACAGTGCTGCTTGCGGCGGCAGGCGTTGGCGGAATTCCACTTTTGAACGGGTATGTAAGCAAGACGCTTTTGCATGAGAGCATTGCAGAATATACAGCGCTTTTGCAGAAAGTGCCGATGGAATACGCAGCAAATGCTTATGGGAACGATGTTTTTATGCTGTATTCCCCATCTTTCTTTAAAGCGGTCGAATGGCTGTTTTTGTTTTCGGGAGGATTAACAATTGCATATATGACAAAGCTTGTTGTGGTTCTCTTTGTGGAAAAGAATCAGGACGTGTCTGCACAGAATGCATATGAGGCAAACAAACAGTATTTATCAGTGTCGGGAAAAGCTGCTATAAGTTTGTGCGCGGCTTTGATACCAATCTTTGGATGTTTTCCAAAGCTGGTGTCAGTACGAATCGTAGAGTATGGACAGGTGATAGAAGGATTGTTAGATGAATCTATGAATTATTTTTCATTGGGGAATCTTTCTGGTGCGCTGATTTCTATTGGAATTGGTGCGGCGGTCTATTTGCTGGTGGTTCGTCTCTGTATGCTTTGGCGGAAGGAAGAGGGCTACCGCAGCATCTTTCCAGCATGGCTTGATATGGAAAAATATGTGTACAGAACGGTGTTTTTCAGAGCAGTTCCCTTTGTGTTGGGGATTTTTTCAAGAATTTTGGACAGTGTGGTAGATACAATCGTAGTGATTTTGAGAAAGACGGTTTATCATGACAGAGCGCTCCCCTATGAACTGCCGGAAGGAAACCGCGTAACCCATCGTATGGGGTATAGCATGGAACAGATGCGCAGGATTCGCTGTGCAATTTTGCGAAAAGAGTATCAACCAAAGAACTATGAGCATAAACTGGCGCTGAAAGAATCGGATTTATTTGAAAATTTCCGTATTATTGAGCGAAGCCTCTCATTTGGACTTTTTATGTTTTGTGTCGGGCTTGGACTTACGATGCTGTATTTGCTCATGGTGAATTAAATCGTTATGATAAACAGTTTCGAAACGGAACTTAAATAAAAAAAACAGCAGCCGCCGGAAAGCGCCCAGAGCGGATTCTGAAAGAAGAGCTCTGGCCAACAAGCGCTGGAAGGGCGGCTGCGGAACTTGAATAAAAAAACAGCAGCAGCCGGAAAGAGCCCAGAGTGAATTCTGAAAGAAGAGCTCTGGCCAATAAGCGCTGGAAGGGCGGCTGCGGAACTTGAATAAAAAAACAGCAGCAGCCGGAGAGCGCCCAGAGCGGATTCTGAAAGAAGAGCTCTGGCTGACAAGCGCTGGAAGGGCGGCTGCGGAACTTAAATAAAAAAAACAGCAGCAGCCGGAAAGCGCCCAGAGCGGATTCTGAAAGAAGAGC
>CAJUKA010000051.1:0-5072 GCA_910586585.1 uncultured Lachnospiraceae bacterium | reverse complement strand
ATAAAAAAAACAGCAGCAGCCGGAAAGCGCCCAGAGCGGATTCTGAAAGAAGAGCGCTGGCTGACAAGCGCTGGAAGGGCGGCTGCGGAACTTGAATAAAAAAACAGCAGCCGCCGGAAAGCGCCCAGAGCGGATTCTGAAAGAAGAGCTCTGGCCAACAAGCGCTGGAAGGGCGGCTGCGGAACTTGAATAAAAAAACAGCAGCAGCCGGAAAGAGCCCAGAGTGAATTCTGAAAGAAGAGCTCTGGCCAATAAGCGCTGGAAGGGGTGCTGCGGAACTTGAATAAAAACGGAACTGGAATAAAAAACAGCAGCATCCGGAAAGCGCCCAGAGCGGATTCTGAAAGAAGAGCTCTGGCTGACAAGCGCTGGAAGGGGTGCTGCGGAACTTAAATAAAAAAACAGCAGCATCCGGAAAGCGCCCAGAGCGGATTCTGAAAGAAGAGCGCTGGCTGACAAGCGCTGGAAGGGGTGCTGCGGAACTTATAATAGGAGGTACGCATGCAATATTATAAGAAGGCTGATTTGAAAGTAGAATGTATCGCTTCACAAGAGGATTTTGATTTTTTCGGCATAACGCTGGATGATATTTTCGAGCGGACAGAGGCTGGCATGCATTTCCTGAAGAGGGCAAAAGAACTCTGTGCCATGACGCAGAATGTGAAATGGACAGGCGTAGCGTACACACTCAATATTGCCATGCTTCCAAGCGGCAGCGTTTCTTTTGTGTTCAGCGAATGTTTGGAGGATTATATCACAAGCTTAAAACATTCTCTTGTCATTGCAGACGATGAGACAAAGGACCCGCTTGAAGAATTTATCCATGCACTTGAGAATGCAGATGAAGAAAATGGGCGCAGGTTGGTGGCACACTTTGAAAATAATATTAAGCGGGAAAAGCTCAAAGAGATTTGAAAACATTAATACATGTACGTTTGGAACATATTAATAAGGAAGGGAAATGATATATGAAAACACAAATTAAAAAAATTTATGCATGTTTTCCAGGCGGAAAGCATAAAGTGCTGACAATGAGTTATGATGACGGCAAGCAAGAGGACAGAAGACTTGTTGAAATCTTTAACCAATATGGCATCAAGGGAACCTTTAATGTCAATAGCGGTTTGGAGGCTGATCCAGTGCGAATCCCGCAAAAAGAATATAAAGAGCTTTATAAGGGGCATGAAGTAGCATGCCACACGGTATCCCACCCGACAATAGGGCGGTGTCCGACAGCGATTGTGGCACAGGAAATTATAGAGGATCGCAAAAGATTAGAAGCATTGATGGGCTATCCAGTGCGTGGGCTTGCGTATCCGAACGGTTCTTATTCCGAAGAGATTTGCGCGCTGCTTCCAGGTCTTGGCATTCGATATGGCAGAATTGTCGGCGATTCAGATGATTTTGCCCTGCCTGAAAACTTTTTGCAGTGGAAAGCGACTTGTCATCATGATCACAATTTACAGGAACTTGCGAAACAGTTTGTAGACAACAAGAAAAAACAGAATTTGTATTTGATGTATGTCTGGGGGCACAGCTATGAATTTGAAAGAAACAGTAACTGGAATGTCATAGAGGATTTTTGCAGACTTGTCGGCGGACGGGATGATATCTGGTATGCTACAAATATTGAGATTGTAGATTATATGGATGTGGTAAAAATGGCGCAGTTTGCGGCGGATGGTTCCTTTGTATACAATCCGTGCGCTGCAAGTCTGTGGTTATGCATTGACGACGAGCAGTTCCTTGAAGTCAAAGGCGGCGAACAGAAAGCACTCTAAATAGAAGTAAAAAAACATTAAAAAAGAATATACAATTGCTAAAAAATATGTTAAACTATAAACTAATATCATCTACAGAAATAAATAGTTTGTGTAGATGATATGAAAGGTAACAAAGGTGGAGAAGGTGGAAATTATGCCAAAACAAAGTATTTTTTATAACCTGCTGCGATTTGTCCCTGTTATGATTTTGGGAGCATTTATTATGGCTTTATCCTTTGGCGCATCAACAGTGCAGGCTGAGACTGTGAATGAAGAACAGGTTGTGGGCGGTGATACAGCAGTATCCGCTGACAATGGAGGCGGAGCTGTGATTGTGCTGATGGGCGGTATGCTTCTTATCATTATTGCTGTGGTGCTTTCAGTCGTTGCAACAGTAGTATCCTCAGTGGCAGCAGTAGAAGCGGGCGACGAAGCCTGAAAGAAAATAAAAATAAGACAACGTTGAAAAGGATTAGTACAAAGTGGAAGCTTTCAGAGAGAAAATCGAATGGTGTGAGATTTTTAAGGGATAAGCTTTGGAACCTGCCTTGGAGTTCTGTATAAAAATTCTGCAATTATATTGTGTGTCTGCATAACGCATGAGAAGGAGCGAATGGAAATACAGCGTAGCGCCGGCGATAACGGTATGATGAGTAAAATCAGGGTGGTAACGCCGCATGAAAGGCCCCTATAGGAATAGAGGGGGAAAGTCATGCGGCGTTTTCTTATGTGTGTTGTGAATAACAAAACAGAAGGGAGATTTAAAATGGCAAACGAAAAAAAATTAGTGGAAGCGATTACCTCTATGGAGGAGGATTTTGCGCAATGGTACACAGATGTCGTCAAAAAAGCAGAGCTGTGCGATTACTCAAATGTGAAAGGCTGTATGGTTATCAAACCGGCAGGCTATGCGATTTGGGAACAGATACAGCATCAGCTTGATGCAGAATTCAAAAAAACAGGTGTTGAGAATGTTTATATGCCAATGTTTATACCAGAGAGCCTGCTGCAGAAAGAAAAGGACCATGTGGAGGGATTTGCACCAGAAGTTGCATGGGTTACGCATGGCGGTTTAGAACCGCTTCAGGAAAGAATGTGTGTTCGTCCTACATCAGAAACGCTGTTTTGCGATTTTTATAAAAATGAAGTTCAGTCATACAGAGACTTGCCAAAGGTTTATAATCAATGGTGTTCGGTAGTGCGCTGGGAAAAAACCACACGTCCATTCCTTAGAAGCCGTGAATTTTTGTGGCAGGAAGGACATACCGTACATGCCACGGCACAGGAGGCAGAGGAGAGAACCATTCAGATGCTGAATGTGTATGCGGATTTTTTGGGCGATGTCTTGGCAATCCCTGTTGTAAAGGGAAGAAAGACGGACAAAGAAAAATTTGCTGGTGCAGAGGCAACCTATGCAATAGAGGCGCTGATGCACGACGGCAAGGCGCTTCAGGCAGGTACAAGTCATAACTTTGGAGATGGATTTGCCAAGGCATTTGGCATTCAATATACGGATAAAGACAATACATTAAAATATGCCCATCAGACTTCCTGGGGAATGACAACACGACTGATAGGTGCAGTTATCATGGTACATGGCGACGATTCCGGCTTGAAGCTTCCGCCAAAAGTGGCGCCAACACAGATTATGGTGATTCCGATTCAGCAGAAAAAAGAGGGGGTGCTTGACAAGGCATTTGAACTTCGTGATCGTTTGATAGAAAAGGGATTTCGCGTGAAAGTGGACGATTCGGATAAAAGCCCTGGCTGGAAGTTCAGCGAATGTGAAATGAGAGGCGTTCCATTCAGAATAGAAATCGGACCAAAGGATATCGAAAACAATAAGTGCGTTTTTGTGCGCCGTGACACTAGAGAAAAGATTGAAGTCAGCCTTGACGAAATGGAGACAAAAGCAGCCAGCTTGTTAGAAACGATTCAAAAAGACATGTATGAAGCAGCCAAAGCGCATTTGGAAGCACATACGTATCGCGCAGTAAACTGGGAAGAATTCTGCGACACCATCAACAGCAAACCTGGCTTTGTAAAAGCAATGTGGTGCGGGGAACAGACATGCGAGGACAAAATAAAGGAGGAATTGGCAGCGACCAGCCGCTGTATGCCTTTTGAGCAGGAGCAGATTAGCGATACCTGCGTCTGCTGCGGGAAACCTGCAAAAAAAATGGTGTATTGGGGAAGGGCGTATTAAGGTTTCAAATTATACTGGCGGTCAAAAAGACTGACCGCTCAGTATAAAGTTATGCATACAGCCGCATAAGGAAATATGCCGCTTCGCGGCTGCGGCTGGCGCAATACTCACGGCAGATTTCATCTGTCGTGAGTATAAATATATGGAATTTGTTATGTTGTTATCCCGCAAAAAATCCTCACTGTTCCAGTGAGGATTTTTTGCGGGATTTATCTATAAGGGAATGTTTCATTAGTTAGAAGGGCGATTTCCAGGGATAGGATTTACAGTTCTTCCAGTACTTTTTAAAGAAAAAAGTTTTTTATCCTTTCGATAATATTTAGAATCATTGTATAAGATATTTGACGGAAGCTGAGTGGTAGATAAATACTTCCCTGACCAAATATTTGAAATCTTATTCGTACTGGAGGCTGTTGCTGTTTTTTTCATGAAAATAAAATCTCCTTTCAAGAATTCACGTAGTTTTATAAAGCGTATGGGTAAAATACCACCATTATAGTGTTGTTTTGCCTACAAGCGCGCTTTATTATATCATATATATAAGAATTTGTCAAAGTGCTTATTGTTTTTCCTGAATATATAAAATATTTGTGTAAATTGTTTAAAAATAGAATGAAAATTCCTAAATAAGAAAAAAATAGAGCTAAAGTTCTGAATTCCTATATGAATTATAGGAAAAAGATTGATTTACATATATTTTTCCACTATAATAAAGACAATATGGTTTCATAAAAATATGATATAGAAATAGTATATGAGGTTTGTGAAAAAATAAGCATACGAGGATAGGGATTAATTTATGGTAAATCAGAATAAAATTTTTAGAAAAAATATAAAAAAAGTTTTTCGGCTTATATTGAGGAACATAGCAATGATTACGGACAACAGTGGGGTTGACATTGAAATAGACATTCAGGAAAAGAAATTGTCACAAATTTATGCAGAGAATGGAGAAGTAAGGATTATTTATAAAAGAGATGAGGAGGAACAAAACAATTACTTGAAAATATATGTTGGTCAGCAGGAACAGTCTTCATTGTTTCTGAGTTGTTTAATGAAACAGATATAAATCCCCCAGCAGAGCTGGGGAGACTAGCAGACGC
>CAJUKA010000050.1:20919-29175 GCA_910586585.1 uncultured Lachnospiraceae bacterium | reverse complement strand
TCCTGTATATTGTATATTTCCTGCAAGATTTGCGAGTAAATATTTATGTTTAGAGAAGGAGTATTAACGGATTCATCCAATATGTTTACTTGGTTGAAGTCAATACTTTTAATTGTCTGAATCAAACGTTTTTTAGTTTCTTCCACAGCGTCCAAATCAAGCAGGTCATAACTGAAAGTTCTGATCACAGACACATCAAAAGGAATACTACAATCTTTGGAAATTAGTTGAATTAGGGGTTTGTTGAGCGCTGCTCTGTACCCGATTTCATAGAATGCGTTAGGATTTGATTCAGTCAAGTCGGCAATCACTAAGTCGTCATTTGTAATATGGCTAATTATTTCATCTGTGAGGGAATTATTTGTGTTTTCTTTGTCAACACGAATGGGAGTAAACTCACAATTGGAACATACAGGTTCTATTATGTGTCTGAATAAAACGTCAGAACGCTTGCGGGTTTCACTTCCATCAGAACCAATAGGACAAATAATAAAACATTTTTTCATAAAATACCTCTTTTCTTTTGCGATATAGTGTTTTGTTATTGACAGAGAAGAAAGTAATTAGACTTCTTCCTTCTGTACCCGGCTGCTGCAACAGCCTGTAGTACAAGTATAAAGTAGAATATGGAAAAAAGCAATGTAACAGGTACAATTTGAAAGCATGAACGATTGATTTCGGGAAAGATACAGTGAATTGGACACAGAAACAAAATAGAGGGAGGTGAAACAGATGAGTGAAATTTATGAAGAAATAAGAAAATTTGCTGAACGTGAGAAAAAAGAAGTCGAAAATGCGCTTCAGGAAGAAAAAAAGCAGGTATGTATAAAAGCAGATTCTTATATTGCAAAGGAAATCAAATATCAGACTGCTTTGCTGCATCAAATCCTTGAAAAGTTAAACGAGCGCTCTTTTGCGGAGAAAAAAGGGAACAAAAAATGTTCCCCATTTTTCAACTTACGAAAGATTTTCAAAGGCAAATGCGGATGAATCAAAAATGTCAGACAGTTTATTAAACTCTATGTCTGTCCATTGGTGAGAATGGTCAGTTTCGACATTATTTAAAAATTCATTAGCGTATACTTTGAATTGGTGAAACAGTTTTTCGGCTTCTTTGCGTTGTAGAATATCATACTGTGCATAATAAAGTGCTTCAGCAGAAGAAAAACGCGAGATAGAAGCATTTAAGTATGCTAATGAAATTGAAATATCGTAATTTTCTTTGAACAAATTGTCATGGGATTTAATAGCATATTGCATGGCAGAAGCAACAAACTGTTTAAATGTTTCAATGGGTTCCATAGCGGTGTCTCCTTTCTTTTGAACTCGGCTGCTGCAACAGCCTGTAGTACAAGTATAAAGAAGAATATGGAAAAAAGCAATGTAGCATGTAGAAATTGCAGATGTGAACGATTGATTTCGGGAGGGGGTGAGGAAAAGTGCCTATATTGAAAGAAGATGTACCAAGACACGTGGATTGGAATCGTATAACGTTTAGATCTGGTAATACAATGAGTTGCGTTGAAGCAGATGAGATTATAGAGGAAATCATAATTGTGCTTATTTCAAGAGAATTAACATCAGAAATGGCAAAGAGAATTTTAGAAGAGACGATTTCATCTATAGATTCAGAATTTGTTTTAGAGAAGAGAAAAATAAGTGGTGAAATTATATAAGTCTTTCAGTAATTTCACGAATTGACAGAACGGGAAGTGGGGTAGGATAAGATTCGCATGAGGAAAATATTAGTAGTGGTACTTGCTATATTAATTGCGTATGCGGTATGTAAAATTTTTGGGATATATGCAGGTTTAGCAGCTTGGATTTTAATAATATATTTGGATGCACAATCTTAAGGGTTAATGGAACTTTTCCATATATTTATTGAGCACAATCACCAAAAAGCTAACAAGCAAAAGCATAATGAGTTGTTTGATACTGCTTAGAGATTCGTATAAGGCATATAATACAGCAACAACATAAAGGAAAACAAATAGGAATATAGCAAAAACAATAAGACCAAATAATGTATAGACGACCATATGTAAGATGATACTTGTAACATTTTTGTACTGTTTTCGTGAGAAGCGATAAGAAAACGTTCTAGTTTTTAGCCCAAGTTTTCGACAAGATTTATCATACGCCCTATCAACATAAGAAAACAATTCGTTAAGATTATTTCGGGACGGATTTTTAGCGCAAAAATAAGAAACTCCAAGTAATTTACCATCTATAAGATTTTTATTGGATTCAATAATTTGTAAGGCTGATTCTAAAGTTTCTTTTGGAACATCATGATATAAAAAAGGTTCAAGTAAATTAAACAGTGGAAAAATAATTTTATCATGACGTTCTCTTACAAAGGAATAGGAGTTTTCATGTTTAAAGATATACAGCGAAACGATAATGGTAAAAAGTACACCAATAAAACTTAGTGGGTCAGAAATTATTTGAAATTTGTTTATTATCTGGTCAAAGAAATTCATGATGGCCTCCAAATTAATATTTTATCATAACACCATTATATGACACAAAAGGAATAATTACAATAAAAATAGTAGGTGAAAGCAATGACAGGATACAGGAATGTAAGACACTGATCGCAGAGAGGGGTGAGAACAGTGTCAGAGCAGCAGTTAAAACAAGCATCAGACCTATTAAATACAAAGCCACTAAAGTCCGATAACATTGCTTTAGGCAGTGTAATTCCATTATCAGATGGCAGAAAGGGCGTAATTGTGAAGGAGGTGGAGTTGTGCAGTTTCCACGAAAGGTTATGAGTATTACAGAACTTGTAACAGAATGCGGACTTCCACGATACACGCTTGAATGTATGGCGCACGCAGAGGGACAGAAATGCGCGTTCAGGCGTCCGGGTGGAAGAAAGATATATTTTGACACCGAAAAACTTGGAAAGCAGCTTGAAAAGTATGCGGTGAGGTAGGGCAACAGGAAGCTTTAAAGATATTGCCCAAGCAATGCTCAAAATATATGAAAAAAGAAGAAAGGAAAACAGGAGTACCAAAGATGATAAAAGTGCTTAATATTATTTATTTTGGGCTATTTTTGTGAAGCGCTTTATTTTTTTACCCTTTTTCAGGGGAAAAACGCCATATTGCTCAAAAAATACAAAACGAAAGGGGAAATTACAATGCTATGCCGGGATGAGGCAGAGGTTATGGACAAGCTGTGCAGCCTGGGTGAGGAATTTAATGAGCGGTACCGCAGGAAAGAGTATGCACGCGCAATGTTTGCATATCATACAGCCTTTCTTGTCTCCGTTTTTATGGAAATAGAAACAGACACTATCAATTTTTTATTTGGGACAGCAAACACAGAAGAAACGGATGAAAAGGGATTGTTTCATAGAGAAAAGGTAAGAAAGGCACATTTAGAATGCATCAAACAGGGCAGGGAGTTGCCTTATGTGGATGCAGGTGACATGATAAAAATACTAGAATGCATCATAACACCAGGGTGAAATCATGGAATGGCTATACCATTAATAAGCAGTAAAAAAACCGGAAATCAGCTTTTTTGTAACAGTATAAATATATTAAAGTTAGAGAAAACGTGCAACTAATGGAGGACTGCATATGGCCTTTGGAGTAACCACATATGATTGTGGAGATGTAATAGAGTATGAATATAATTTTATGGGAAAGTATGGTGTGAAAGGTGAGAAGCGGGCACCGCATAAAAAAGCGACGCCGGACCAGATCGCAAAACAGAATGCTGCCAATAAAGTTAAGAGGGTAAGACGCATCATACTGCTAAACTTTCATCCGTGGGATATGTGGCTGACATTAAAGTATCCAAGAGGCACGAGAAAGACAAGCAAAGAAGTATTGGATGATGTAAAGGAATGGACGGACAAGCTTCGGCCAAAGTATCGAAAAGTGGGAGAAGAATTAAAATGGATTCGTCGCATTGAAATTGGCAGGTACGGCGGGATACATGTACATATCCTGGTTAACCGTCCCCGAAATATAAAAGATCCAGATCTTGTTTTCAAAAAATTATGGGGAAGGGCAGGGATTAACTTTCAGAGTCTGCGAGAAGAAGGAGGATATGAACAGCTTGCATCATATCTGTGCAAAAAAGGTGATAATGAAGTGGAAGGACAGTTGAGCTTCTTGCCGGAAGAAGACAGGAAAAGATGTTTAAGCTATTCCACCAGCAAAAACCTGGTACGGCCTGAAGATGTGAGGACCAGAAAAAAATACAGTCACTGGACCATGAGGCGCATCATTGAGAACGGGCCGGAACCAAGGGAAGGGTACTATATTGATAAGAACAGCATCCGAACAGGCATCAATCCTTTTACAGGAATGAGCTACTATAACTATACAGAAATTAAGATAAAAAACAGGTGGAATGATACAGGCGCAGAAAAATGTGGATAAGTGGATAAGTACCTTTGTATATGAGAAACACTTATGCGGAGCGTTTTTGAAAGAGGGTGAAATTATATTAAAGGTTAATATTTACATAGAGACAGATAATGGCAGCAGAAAAAAGATGTATAGAGGTTATGGTGCACTGGTGGAATTTTATAAAAAAAATGGACAGCCTGAAACAAGGGAAACATATGGATGCTGTTATGGTACATGGAATCTTGCCTATATAACAGCACTTAAAGATGGACTTGGATTGCTGACAAAGCCTTGTACAGTTGCCATATCCGCATCCAACAAATATGTGTGTGAGAGCTTATGTAATGGCAGAGTAAAGGAATGGCAGAAAAACGGATGGTATACCATAAAGGGGCAGCCAATAGCTAATACAGATGAGTGGCGGGAACTGCTTAAGGTAGCAGCAGGGCATGAGTTTGAATTTATGTATCATAGTAAAAGCTCGTACAGTAGTTATATGCAGAATAAAATAAAAAGTGCCAAGAACCAGAATGGGAACTGGCAGCAAACACAGATTATAGAATGATGAAAAAATAGTTGTGAAAGGCAGTAGGAATGAATTTGAAATATATGAAACGAAGTGAGGACACAGAACAAATCTGTCTAATGGATTGGGCGTCATCAGCCGTATGCCGATTTCCGGAATTAAGGTGGCTGTACCATATACCAAATGGCGGGACACGGAATATGCAGGAGGCAGTAAAGCTCAAACGTATGGGGGTAAAATCAGGAGTGTCAGATATCCACTTGCCATTTCCCCACGGCAAATATCATGGATTGTACATTGAAATGAAATATGGAAGGAATACAGCAACCCAGGAGCAGGTAGAATTTATGTGCGATATGAAAGAAGCGGGGCATTTTGTAGCAGTGTGTCATGATGCACAGTCTGCAATAAGTTTAATTGAACAGTATATAAATCTGTCATCACGCGGGCGTATAGCTGTATGCGAACTTGAGAATAAAAACGTTTATTGGGATGATGATGGTATCTGCCATATAAAATCTGTGTAGTTTTCTAAATTGGGCAGGCCAGAAAGAAAGGTGGGATTGACATGTTTGAGATTTTTGGGAATATGGATTCGTATGAAGAGATTAACAATGCGGCCGAAGGAATGAAGAATGAGGGGGACACAGAGAACCTGCGTAAGCTTGCCGAAGAAAACGGAATAGATGAAGCATTTGTGGAACTGTATCTCAATGGTGATATGGAAAAGCTTTGCGACGTCGCAATAGCTGCAATGGGAAAAATTGATATAGAAGCAGCAGAACTGAAGCCCGTCGAAATCATGAATGACTGGACGGAATACATCAAAACATTGTGCA
This sequence comes from uncultured Lachnospiraceae bacterium, assembly GCA_910586585.1. Taxonomy (GTDB): domain Bacteria; phylum Bacillota; class Clostridia; order Lachnospirales; family Lachnospiraceae; genus COE1. The sequence goes on along the minus strand of CAJUKA010000050.1, from coordinate 23,434 downwards.
GCGACAATGAAGAATTTGCTTGTGCAGTCAGAAACAGGAAAAAAAGCCTGGTAGGGTGTATCGGGAGTATTTTGGCCTGGTCATTTAAGGCTAAATATGATGTAAACAAGGATATTGTCAAAGCAGCCGGAATAAAGACGGCATCAGTCTCAATGGGCATTCCAGGCATGGGGACTGCGAAAAAGCTGATAAGAGAATATTATCTTGGGAAAGGCGGCGCCAGCAGGTGAGAAAAGCAGCGTTACTGGATAAAAAGCCGCTAACAGCCACACCTAAAATGTTGGAGATGGCAAAAAAAGACATTGGAAAAGCGAAACAGGCAGTCAGGTATTATGGTGCTGCGCAGAATTATATAGAGTATGAGAGCAGATTTTACTTCAGAGCATGTTTGGCTGAAAACCGGGAAATATTGGAGGTTGACCTGTTTACAAGAGCAGACCTGTTTCAGGGAAGGAAGACGCCAAGGTTTAGGATTTTCCTGGACAGAGAAAGAAATGACTTTATTAGCTGGAATACAGTGGAAGAGAAATGGAGCAAGGCGAAAATTGATATGTTGGGGGCAGATTACGACAGATACTGTTATGCATGGAGGGGACGCAACTATGCATCACAAGATACGATAAACCTTGTAAACAGGTACCTGAAGACCGGAAAACAGCAGGATGTAGAGGCGGCAATGCTTGATTTCCAGGCAAAGGTAAGAGGGTATGAGCTTGCCAAAAAACACAGGCTGATAACAGACATCATAGATGGGTATATGGCCTCGGTACCTGATAAGCTTCCGGCAGATTGGAAAAAATTTATCAATGACCAGGCATTGGAGCACAACCTCTTTTTTCAAAAGGAAGCACATCTGGGATACTGTACCCACTGCCAGGCACTTGTGTCAGTCTCTGGACAGGCCCTGCATAACATGAAAGGCAGGTGCAACCACTGCGGATGCAGCGTTATCTATAAGAGCTGGAAAAAGCAGAAAAGTACAAGTTATGACACAACCGTATCACTACTGCAAAAGTGTACAGATGGAGAAAATTATGTTTACAGGCAGTTTAAAATCCGTATGCGCACACGGCGGGAAGCTGACTATATCCCAGAAGTAAATATCTGGGAGGAATACAGGATGATATTTCGATTTGGGCAGGGATACAGCCCTATAAATACCGTGGGAGAATATGAGTGGGGACAGTTTAAAAATACAGGAATTATAAGATGGTGTGAGGCACAGACAGCTTTTAGCAAATATTACTCTGCATATAACATTGGATACAAAAAAACCGTGCTTTATACAGCAAACTTAAAGAAACTTTTAAAGGATACCAAGCTGCGATATGTACCAGCAGCAGACATTATCAAAAGCATGGAAAATAAAAAAATGAATGTCATTGCAGTGCTTGGGGACATGGGTATGCGCTTCCCGTATGAAGCTTTCTGGAAAATGGGAGCGAAACAGTTTGTCAGAGAGCGGGTGGAAAGGGATGGAACCCAGGGAAAAACATTTGTCGAACATGATAAAGAAACCCCCAAACCATGGGAGTATTTAAAGATTTCAAAAGAGGACATGAAACAGGCAGTGCGGCTGGACGCTTCAGATGTACAGATGCGCATAATCCAGAAGGCAGCAGAATCAGGTGTGAAACTTACAGATGAACAGATACTGTGGTGGGATAAGTACATGGGCACACATATACTGATGAATTATTTTGCAGTCCAGACGCCGCACCGCATTATCCGATATCTGAGAGAAAAAATCAATGTTGAATGCCGTGAAGATGGCGAAAACATGTTGCTGCATCTTTGGACAGATTATCTTGACACAGCGGGACAACTTCACTGGAACCTACAGGATAGATCCATATTTTTTCCCCAGAACATACAAAGAGCACATGATGAAGCAACAGATATATTTATGATACAGAAAGAGCAAATAGAAGCAGAAAAGTTTTTGCACAGTGATAAGGTGATGAACAGAAATGCCAGGGAAATTAAGAGGGCGTTCTGCTATAGGGATGACGAATTTGTGATAAAAGTTCCGGGACGCTATCTTGATTTCCAGAAAGAAGGCCATGCGCAGCACAACTGTGTTGCAACGTATTATGACAAAGCAGTAGAGGGGAAATGCATTATTTTGTTTATCCGGAAAAGGAAAACACCAAACGTATCCTTCTGTACAGTAGAAATACGAAATAATGCAGGAAAGTTTGCCATCACGCAGAACAGAGCCGCTTATAACAGTCCGGCGCCGGAAGATGCGGTAGAGTTTATGAAAAAAGCATTGATACAGGCACAGAAAATAGCAGATAAGATTGCGGAAGAGGAAAGAAAAGTATTACGCATAAAAATAGCAGGTTAGGAGGAAATATGGAACAGATGACATTAAGCCAGGACGGATATATAGAATTAAAAAACAACATAAGGGACAAGCTCAATGAGACAGTCAATAATTTTATTATCATTGGATACAAACTCAAACAGGTAAGAGACAGTTATTCTTATCGGTATGATGGCTATACAAGCA
>CAJUKA010000050.1:3687-20819 GCA_910586585.1 uncultured Lachnospiraceae bacterium | reverse complement strand
AAACTCAAACAGGTAAGAGACAGTTATTCTTATCGGTATGATGGCTATACAAGCATTGAGGAGTTTGCAAAAAAGGAATACAACCTGAGCGCATCCACATCCAACAGGTTTATGGGAATTAACACGGAATTTTCCGTTGGAGGAAACAGCCTGGAAATAATGCCTGAATATCAGGGTTTTGGATACAGCAAATTACAGGAAATGCTTACAGTGCATCCAGAGGACAGGGAGCTTGTGTCAGAAAACACAACCGTCCAGCAGATAAGGGAACTGAAAAAGGCGGAAACAGCCGGAAAACTGGAAGCCGAACAGGAAAGAGAACAACCATTGATACAGATGGCTAATAATGAAAACAGGCAGCAGGTGCAGGAAAAGGTTTCTATGGTATCCAATCCAGATATGGATTCATTTGAAGAGATAATGATTGCTTTTTGGATGGAAGAGGAGAACAGGGAACTTTACAAAAGAATAGCAGCAGGAATACTCACGCCTGAGATAATTGCAGAAGAAATAAGTCCTTCTGGCAGCAGGACTTATAGAAAAGGAGTGAATATTGTATTTTTTTATGATTTTGAGAAAGGATTGAAGCTGCGCAGTTACAAAGGAGGGAAAACAGCGATAATCCATTATACATATCAAGAGCTGCTGGAAAGGATTGTAAAACTAAATATTTTACCCAATAAGAATGAAAAAGAGGAATGGAAGGAGTCAGAGAACCTAAACGCAACGCCACAGCCTGAAGAGGAAGAACAGGATACGCCGTATGTCCCAATGCCAGGACAGCTTAGTTTTCAGGAGGCAGAACCAAAAACTGACACGGAAAATGTTATAGAAGGGAAGTATAGGGAACTGGATGCACAAATAACACAGGAATGCACAGAAGATGAAAAAGAATCCAGCAGATCCCACCAATTTACCGATATTGAGGTAGAGTATGCAGTCAACTATTTCGAAACGGAATATACCAGAATGGTAACAGCAGGACTGAACACGGCAAAACAGCGGAACTATAAAATAGCCATTGAGTGCATTAGGGAATGTTACAAAAACATTGTAGGATAACAGACAGCGTATGGAAGGGAGAAGGTGTAATACTTTTGAAAGATATCATAAGAAGGTTTATGGCAGCCCAGAAAAAGTATTCCTTCCGGCTGAAACAGAAAGAGCAGGAGGAAAACATGTCTAAGACTGCAAGACAGATTTTTAAACAAAAGCCCTATTATATGAGATATATGAAACAAGACCGCTGTGGAAACAGCTTAGGCGGAAGGGAGTGAAGGTATGACTTATGAGCAGTTGGAAGTAAATACAGAAATTAAATTGAAAGAAAAAACAGAGGATGAAAAGGCGCGCAGAGCAGTAAAATACACTGTTGTAGCAAAATATCCGCATATGTGCATTGTGGAAGATAGAAAAGGAAGACGCAGAGGCGTAGCAGTTGGAGAACTCATTGTAAACAAGGTAGTGACGCAGAATACATACCTGGAAGCCTTAAGAGGTGAGCGCAGAACCTGCAATAAAAAGAAGGGGTGGCACAGGAAAGGAACAAAGCAGGAAGCGGAGTACGCGCCGTAGGAGAGATTGTGGAGGGAAAGGGAATATGGATAGATTGACAAGCAATAAACCAGTATCAGAAATGGGAGGGTATGAGTTAGCACACAATTCATGCTACACAAAAGACAGTAAAGCAAGAGTCAGGGATTTTGAAAATGATTCTGATACAAGGAAATTGATAATTAAACTTTTAGAGAAGTATGTGGAAATTCCAAATGAGTTTACTTGTGATGAAGATTTTGACGAGTTTATGCTTGATTGTTTGCAGTATGGAACAGACAGTATCTTGGGATTGATTGCAGTGTTTTATCAAAATCTTTGGTCGATGGCTGGTTCGAGAGAACAGCTGAAAGATTATGAAGATACAGGATTAAGTCCTGAAGATGTGAGAATGTCAGAGTATGCCCTGGAAGATGCAGCAGAAGAGCTTGAAGAATTTTGGGGAATGGAAACAAACCTTGTTGGGGAAATCAAAGATTTGCTTAAGAAAATGGAGGTCAACCATGAGTCAGAAAAAAATTAAAATCATATACAGGGATGGGACAGAAGAGAAATGTTATGTGGATAATTATGATGTTTGTGATGGTTGTTTGAGGCTTTATACAAGATTTGGAGTGGACAGCGGTACTAGGCACATTCCATTAGATTTAATCAGAGAGTATAAAACATATTAAACTGGTGCAAAGTAAGCAGGAAAGAGGGAACGCATGACGAAACAAGAACTTGAACAACTCATTCATCTGAAGCAAGAGATTGAAGAATTGGAACAGAATATTGTTAAGATAGAGAGTATGGATATTCAGTCAGTTCCGATTAAAGTAGATGCATCAAGCCAGGGTTTCCCATATGTGCAAAGCAGAGCTACCGTTCAGGAGTATGATCTGGCACTGGCCGATAAACGGGACAGACTTTTGTGTGAAAAGAAGCTGCTGCTTTGTGACAGGAAAGAAAAGGCAGCAGAGGAGGAAAAGCGTCTGATACAATACATAAACAATATAAAAGAAAGCTGCATCAGGCGTATCATGCAATACAGATATGTAGATGGATATTCATGGGAAAAGATTGGTGACATCATGCATTTTGACCGACGAACAGGCGAACGGATTGTGAGCAGATACTTAAAACGGAATTAAAAAAATTACCTCAAAAATGAAAGTTGCCCACAATGCCCGTTTTGAATGTGCTAATATGGTATCAGAGAACGAATGAATAGTACAGTAACAGAACATATAAAATATCTCCAAATAGAATCAGTGTCATGGCAGCAGTCGTGATGCTGATTTTATTTTGCAGAGGATCGTGATGGAATGAATTACCATAGTGCAAAGTGGAAAAGAAAAAGGGAACACATATTAAAGCTGGACAGCTACATGGATGTCATAGACAAACGGTATGGCAGAATCACTGAAGCAACAACCGTACATCATATCTATCCGGCAATATACTATCCTGAATACAGCTATGCTGACTGGAATCTGATAAGCGTCAGCCAGAAAACGCACAATATGTTAGAGAACAGACAGACGGGAGAGCTTACTAAAATGGGCAGACAGCTTATGAAAAAGACTATTCCGGGAGTTGACTGGCGGCAGCAGAAAAACCCCGCCCCTTTTTCTACAAAATTTTAGACCCAGCGGGGACCGGTGTGGGGAGACTTTTCCAACTCTAGCTGATTTTTGGCAAAGAGGGGGAAAGGGGGAGTCAAAAACAGAATCTTCTAAATAAAGTCAATAAAAATTAATATAGCAAAAATACTGAAAATTAACTGCAAAAATGAACATAAATGGAGGTGGTTTTTGAATGAAACGGAGGACATGGAAAGAACGGATAAAAAAAGCATGTAAAGGAGCAGGAACATACCAGCCTTATTTTGATAATGCGATTGATACGCTGGCGGGGATATTAGAGACAAGGGATGACGTAGAACAAAAGTATATTGAATCTGGTGCAGAACCAGTAGTCGGTTATACCAACAAATCTGGAAACACCAATATGATCAGGAATCCGCTTCTTAGTACATATGATGAAATGAACAAAACAGCGTTGATGTATTGGAAGGAACTGGGTCTGACACCTTCAGCATATAAAAAAGTAACAGGAGACAAGCCAAAAGATGAAAAGATCGGAGGACTTGCGGCGGCACTCGCGGCGCTTGACAGCTAAAGCTAAAAACTGGAACACGGTATTAGTGTATGCAGAAAGCATAAAGAATAAAAGCAAGGTGGCATGTGTGGAGCTGCAGCAGGCAGTGGACAGGTTTTTCAAGGACCTTGACAGTGACAGATATGATCTGCGTTCTCAAGCCCCAGAATTCTGCATTCAGATTATCGAAAAAACCATATGCCACCAGCAGGGGGAAAAGCTTGACGGAACACCGTTGAGAGGAACAACGTTTCTCTTGGAGCCGTTCCACAAGTTCATAATCTATAACTTGTTAGGGTTTTATATCAAAGGAACCAATATTGTGCGGTTTCATGAGGCGCTGATTTTTATTCCCAGAAAAAATATAAAAACTACCTTTGCTGCTTCTCTGGCATGGGCTTTGAGCCTGTGGTACAGGAAATCGGGCAGCAAAGTATATATCACATCAGCAGCGTTGATGCAGTCACTGGAAAGTTTTGATTTTCTGGACTATAACGTAAAACAGATGCATGAAGATACCAAACAGGGCGGATGTGTCAAGATAATAGATAATAACAACGAACATTCCATGACAGCGGATTTTCCGGATGGTTCGCTTTTTATCAGGGCGCTTGCTGCAAATCCGGAGACGCAGGATTCCTTAAACTGTAATATTGCAATTGTTGATGAAATTCATGCACTGAAAAAAACAAAACAGTACAACCTGTTCAAGGAGGCAATGAAAGCATATACAAACAAGTTGCTTATAGGTATTTCTACAGCAGGCGATAATGAAAATTCTTTTCTGGGCAATCGGTTGAAGTATTGTCGGCAGGTATTGAATGGAACAATAACAGATGAACAGTATTTCATATTTCTGTGCTGTGCGAATCCTGATGAGAACGGCAACATTGATTATACGAACCCAAAGGTTCATGAAATGGCAAATCCTGGATACGGGGCCAGCATCCGCCCGGAGGAAATCTTAAATGACAGTCTTCAGGCGCAAAATGACCCTCAGCAGAGGAAAGATTTTTTTGCAAAGAGTTTAAATGTCTTTACTTCTGGTATAAAAGCATATTTTGACATCGAAGAATTCAGGCGCTCAGACCGGAAATATAACTGGACATTGAAAGAACTTGTCAAACGGTCAATAGACTGGTACGGGGGATCTGATATGTCAAAACTGCATGACCTTACAGCCGCTTGCATCATGGGAAATTACAAAGGGATTGATATTATCATATCTCATGCTTTCTTTCCTGTAGTGGCAGCGCATAAAAAGGCAGATGAAGACAATATACCACTGTTTGAATGGAAAGATAATGGATGGCTTACCATGTGCAACAGCCCGACTGTCAATTATGCAGATGTGGTGAACTGGTTTGTCATGATGCGAAAAATGGGATTCAAAATCAAACAGGTCGGGCATGACAGAAAATTCAGTCGCGAATATTTCATAGGCATGAAGCAGGCGCATTTCAACATTATAGACCAGCCGCAGTATTTCTATAAAAAGTCGGAGGGGTTCCGATACCTTGAGAAGAGCGCCAAGAACGGCACACTTTATTACATGCATTCAGGTGCATATGAGTACTGTGTGGAAAATGTGGCAGCAGTCGAGAAGACAGACGACATGATCCAATATGAAAAAATACAGAAAACGCAGCGAATTGATATTTTTGATTGTTCTGTATTTGCGACTGTGCGATATCTGGAGAATCTGGAAAAGAAGCAGAAGGCACGTAATTGGTGGGGGGATAGTGATGAAAAATAAAAAAAGAAAAACAAAACGAAAACCGATGACAAGAGGCGATACACAGGGTCCGGTTGGATTTTTTCTTACACAAGATGCCTATGACATCATATGTTCACAGGGATATACCCGCCTTGACAGAAACCCGGAAATTATGACCGGATGCCGGAAAATCGCAGAACTGATTTCCAGCATGACTATATATCTGATGAATAATACAGACAGTGGGGATGAACGGATTGTGAATGCACTCAGCAGACAGGTAGATATAACGCCCAATAGTTATATGACACGCAAAACCTGGATGGATACAATTGTGATGAATCTGCTGCTGTATGGGCATGGAAACAGTGTTGTGGTTCCGCTGACCCAGGATGGAATGCTTGGCGATATGGTTCCGGTAAGCCCGTCACAGGTTTCTTTTTTGCCGGATGGATATAAGTACAGCATATATATTGGCGGAATAAAATATGACCCCGGAAATGTTCTGCATTTTGTATTGAATCCGGACCCTGACAGGCCGTGGAAGGGAATGGGGATAACAACAGCTATAAAAGACGTAGCCAATAATTTAAAGCAGGCAGCAGCCACAGAGAAAGCTTTTATGGAAAGCAAATGGAGGCCGTCCGTGATTGTAAAGGTTGACGGGATGATAGAGGAGTTCAGCAATCCAGAAGGGCGCCACCGGCTTGTAGAAGAATACCTTGCAACACATGAGACAGGGGAACCATGGCTGATTCCGGCTGATCAGTTTGCTGTGGAGCAGGTAAAGCCGTTAACACTAGAAGACCTTGCTATAAAGGACACGGTGGAGCTTGATAAACGCACAGTAGCGGCAATTCTGGGTGTTCCGGCATTTGTGCTGGGCATTGGCAGCTATGATGCACAAGAATGGGACAATTTTATCAATTCGACAATCCGTCCTATTGCACAGGGGATTGAGCAGGAGCTGACAAGGAAACTGTTGGTTTCTCCACAATGGTATTGGAAATTTAATATAGCAAGCCTTTACTCCTATGATTTGAAAGCAACAGCAGAGGTATACAGTGGGCTGTATGTGCGGGGGATAGTGGATGGAAATGAGGTGAGGGACAAGCTTTCTATGGGACCAAGAAAAGGACTGGAAGGACTTGTTATCTTAGAAAATTTTGTACCATTGGACAAGATTGGGGACCAGCTCAAATTAAAACAGGAAGGAGGGGATAAGAATGGGCAGGACGCAGATACAGACGAGAAGCAGGGCATCTGATTTCACTACAAGGGAAAATGGCAGTGATTTATACATAGAAGGATACTTTGCAGTATTTAACAGCACTTATGAATTATGGAAAGGCGCTACGGAATCCATTGCACCTGGAGCGTTTGCTGGTACCTTGGGAGAAGACATAAGAGCTTTGATTGATCATGAAACGCGCCTTGTGCTGGGACGCAACAAGGCAGGTACTTTGGAATTGAAAGAGGATTCTCATGGACTGTGGGGAAAAATCAGAATAAATCCAAACGATACGGATGCAATGAACCTGTATGAGCGCGTAAAACGCGGGGATGTTGACCAGTGTTCCTTTGGGTTTGATATCACAGAAGAAAAAACAGACTTTCATGAAGATGGAGCAATTCACTGGACAATCAAGAGCGTTAAGCTGTATGAGGTAACAGTGTGTACATTTCCAGCTTATACAGAAACCAATGTTTCTGCACGCAGGCAGGATTTTGAACAGATATTAAAAAGGAAGAATGAAGCGTGGAAAAATACCATGCGGACAAAGCTGAAAGGAGATAGTAGCAATGGCATTGAAGGCACTGATGTTACGGAAAAAAATTGATACCAAAAAGAAGGCGCTGGAAGAACTCAGAGAAAAAGGCGCAGATTTTAAGACAAGGGAGGCTGAACTTGAGACAGCTATTAATGAGGCCGAAACAGATGAGGAAAAAGCCGCCGTTGAGGATGAGGTTGAACAGTTTGAGGCACAAAAGAAAGAGAATGAAGAGGAAACCAGCAGCATGGAAGCAGAGCTTGAACGTCTGGAAGCAGAATTAAAAGAGGAGGAAAAAAGAACTTCCGGGCTGGGAGAGCAAAGAAATCAGCAGCAGGCAGAAACAAAGAATGAAAGGGAGGGTATACCAGTTATGGTTAAGAGACAGAAATTTTATGGTCTTACAATTCAGGAAAGAGATGCTTTTTTTGCAAATGAAAAAGTTAGAAATTTTATTGACACTGTAAGAACTGCAATGAGTCAAAAAAGGGGAATTGCCAATGTAGGGCTTGTGATTCCTGAAATTATGCTTGAGCTGCTCAAAACAAAGGTGGAAGAAACGTCGAAGCTTTTGAAATATGTGACTGTAAGACCTGTTACAGGTAAAGCAAGACAGCGCATTATGGGAGTGATTCCCGAAGCTATCTGGACAGAGATGTGCGCAAGTCTGAATGAGCTTGACTTAAGTTTTAATGATACAGAGGTGGACGGATTTAAAGTAGGTGGTTACTTTGCTGTATGCAATGCAATTTTAGAGGATAATGATGTTAACCTTGTCTCAGAGATTATCAATGCTTTGGGGAAAGCAATTGGAAAGGCACTTGATAAGGCGATTGTATATGGCACAGGAACAAAGATGCCTTTGGGAATTGTTACAAGACTGGCGCAGTCAGCAGAACCAAGTAATTATCCTGCTACAGCAAGAAAATGGGTAAATTTAAGTGTCAGCAATATTACAAAAGGAACAGGAGCAGTGGGCCTTAAACTGTTTCAGGAAATTTTAGGCAAGACAAAGGTCATTACAAATGATTACAGTGAAACGGGCCTTGTGTGGATTATGAACAAGAATACTCACACAGATCTTGTAATACAAAGCATGGACAAGAATGCGACAGCGGCGATTGTGGCGGGAATGAATATGACAATGCCTGTCATTGGCGGCGATATTGTAGAACTTAACTTTATTCCTGATGGCGATATTATTTTCGGATATTTTGACATGTATCTATTAGTAGAAAGGGCAGGAACAGAACTGGCAACCAGTGAACATACGAGATTTATTGAGGACCAGACGGTGTTTAAAGGTACGGCAAGATATGATGGAAAACCAGTGATTGCAGAAGCTTTTGCCGTTACCAATATAGGGAATGCAAACCCTGCAACCACTACAACATTTGCGCCTGACAAGCAAAATGAAACGACTCATCCTGGCAGTGGTGAGGCCACTGAGTAAAAAGTATAAATAAATGGAGACAATGTTATGACAGATGAGGACATTCTAAAGATATTAAAAATTGATTTACAGATTAGCGTTGATACCTATGATGATTATCTGAGGAATATGATCTGTCTTGCTAAAGAGGCCATCTCTGATGAGGGCATACAGCTTATGGAATCAGAGCGTGATGGGATGCTGGTGGAGATTTATGCAGCATATCTGTACAGGAAGCGCAAAACTGAAAAAACGCAGATGCCAAGGATGCTCCGCTATATGCTTAACAATAGATTGCTTCGGCAGAAAGCAGGAGGTTGATGATGGACGGAGTGGCGTATTTGATATATAAAACATCCCAACAGGATGCCATAGGACAGCATATTCCAACAAAGGGAAAAAGAGAGATTTTTGTTTCAGAGGGTTCTTTGACGCGCAGTGAGTTTTTTAAGGCTGGACAGAATGGGATGGCCCCGGCGATCATGCTGGTAACGGCAGCAGTCAATTACCTGGGTGAAACAGAGATAGAGTATAAAGATGCACAGTATGAAATATACAGAACATATCATGAAAAAGATTCTGATGAAATAGAACTGTACCTGCATAGAAAGGCAGGTACGCAGAAAGGCGGTGGGCAGTGTCTGTAAATGTTGATAATTTAGCAGCAGTTATAATGGATGAACTGCAGGCATACAGTGATGAGGTTTCAGAAGTGATGAAAGAGAGTATAAAGGAAGTTTCCAAAGAGTGTGCATCAGAAATAAGGGCGGACGCGCCAAAGAAAAGCGGAAAATATAAAAAAGGCTGGAAAAGCAGGGTCAAATATGAATCAAAGTCGGATATCCGTACAGAAGTGTACAACTCTTCAAAGCCGCAATTAACACATCTGCTTGAATATGGACATGCAAAAAAGGGCGGCGGGCGCGTGGAGGGAAAACCCCATATCCGGCCAGCAGACGAACGGCTTGAGGGCAAACTGGAAAGAAAGATAAGGGTGAAATTAAAATGATGACGCTTGAAGAATTCAGAGGGATACTGGAACAGTCTGGTTTTCCAGTTGCGTACCATTCATTTCCTGAAAAGGAAGTGCCGCCGATGCCTTATCTCATATATATAACGCCATATTCCCGGAATTTTAAAGCCGATGGCAAAGTATACAGTTCTTCAATGCATATTCAAGTGGAATTATATACACAGTTCAAAAATATACAGGCTGAGGCAAAAGTGGAGAAAGCATTGGAGGAGCTTTATTTTAGCAAAACTGAGACAGGAATTGAAGATGAAAATTGCTATGAGGTCATATATGAATTGGAGGTCTAAGGATGTCAAATAAGAAAAACAAGGTGAAGTTTAATATAAAAAATGTTCATTATGCATTAAATGCAGACACTGAAACGGGGTATGGAAAACCAATACCAATACCAGGTGCAGTATCAGTAAGTTTCGAAGCCAAAGGAGAATTGTCGCCGTTTTATGCGGATGGAATCGTATATTATGTGGCTTCGTCTAATGGCGGGTACGAAGGGGAATTGGAAATGGCCCTGATTCCAGATCAGTTCCGCATGGATGTTTTAGGAGAGGAAAAGGATTCCAACAATGTTCTGGTTGAAAATACAAACGCGCAGACAAAATCGTTTGCGATTGGTTTTGATATTGATGGGGATGAAAGATCAACAAGGTTCTGGTTCCTGAACTGTACAGCCACAAGGCCGTCAACAGAATCCTCTACCACAGAGGACAAGAAGGAACCAACTACAGACAAGATATCGCTGACCTGTGCACCGGATGCGGACGGAAATGTGCGCACAAAAACCACGGAGGATACCGCAAAAGAAGTATATACAGCCTGGTATGATGCAGTGTACCTGCCAGTAAAGGCGCAGGAAGGGGGTACGGTATCATGACAAAGGAAATAACAATAGGGGGAAAGCAGTACATATTCAGGAGCACGGCTGCTATACCAAGGATGTACCGGCTGAAATTTAACAGGGATATTTTTGTTGACATGGAAAAACTGTCAAGGGAGATTGAAGCTGACGAAAAGAAACAGAAGAAAGAACAAGAGGCGGCAGAGAAAGCAGGAATCGAATATGAGAAGAACAGCATGATCTCAATTAGTTCCCTGGAAATGTTTGAGAATATTGCATATCTGATGAACAGGCACGGTGATCCATCGCAGCCAGCAGATATTGATAAATGGCTGGAACAATTTGACACATTTAATATTTATGAAATTCTGCCAGAAATTCTGGCTCTGTGGAATCTCAATAACAAAGGAACGTCAGAATCAAAAAAAAAGGACGCATGACAGACAGGGAAATAAATACCGCATTGTTTCTTCTGCGGACTGTACAGTGCGGCATTGCAATATCTGATATGGAATATCTGTCGATTGGCATGATTAACGACATGTTTATCGAGATGAAAAATGACGAATATGATTATCCACTGATTGCAACACAGGAAGATATTGACAACTTATAGGAGGCTGAATGTGTCAGAAGGAAAAATAAAGGGAATTGTCCTTAAAATAGGCGGAGACACACAGGGATTGGCAAAAGCCCTGTCAGATGTCAATAAGGAAATAAAAAACACACAGTCGGAATTAAGGTCTGTGGAGAGGCTGCTGAAAATCGATCCATCTAACACGATACTGCTGCAGCAGAAACAGCGTCTGCTGGCAAAAGCAATCGGGGAGACGAAGGAAAAATTATCAGCTCTGGAACAGGCGGGAACCAAAGCAAATGAAGCACTGGCGAGCGGAAAAATTTCACAGAGTCAGTATGAAGAATTGCAGCGTGAAATCATAGCAACAGAGAATACGTTGAGAGGGTTGGAAGCACAGGCAGGCGCGGTGGACAATACAATGGCAGCGCTGGAAGCACAGGCAAGTGCAATGGATGATACGATGGAAGCGCTTGGAGAACAGGTAGAAGAATCTGCGGACTCTTTTGAACGGCTGAACCAGACTGGTGAAAATCTCATGAATGTTGGCGCTGCAATTGAAGATGTGGGACAAAAGATTATGCCTGTTTCAAGGGTGGTCGGAAGTCTTGGAAAGGAGGCTGTAAAGACTGCTGCTGATTTTGATTCTGCTATGAGCAAAGTTGGAGCAGTGTCAGGAGCAACAACAGAGGAGCTTGGGGAACTTAGAGACAAAGCAAGGGAGATGGGGGAAAAGACAAAATTTTCAGCAGCAGAGGCAGCAGAAGCCATGAACTATATGGCGATGGCAGGATGGAAGACGTCGGATATGCTTAACGGCATTGAAGGGGTTATGAACCTTGCTGCTGCATCAGGGGAGGACCTCGCGACAACTTCAGATATTCTGACAGATGCAATGACAGCCTTTGGGTTAAAAGCAGATGAGACAACAAACGGAATAGCAAATGCAACGCATACTGCAGATGTGATGGCAGCAGCAATGTCCAATGCAAATACAAATGTCAGCTTACTTGGAGAAGGGTTTAAATATTGTTCGCCCGTAGCAGGTGCATTAGGGTTTTCAATAGAAGATACGGCCGAAGCAATCGGGTTAATGTCCAATTCCAGCGTCAAAGGTTCCATGTCTGGTACTGCAATGAGAAAAGTAATGCAGGCGCTTGCAGGAGATATTGAGCTTTCTGGACAGGAAATTGGGAATTTAACAATTCTGACAAAAGAAGCAGATGGAAGCATGAAGGAGCTTGGAGATATTTTAGATGAATGCCGCTATGCATTTTCTAAAATGTCTGAGTCTGAACAGGCTGCTAATGCGGAAGCAGTAGTGGGAACAAATGCAATGAGCGGATTTCTTGCATTGATGAATGCAGCGCCTGAAGACATAGACAAGCTTCGTGGTTCCATCGAAAACTGCGATGGGGCATCGCAAAATATGGCATCAGTCATGCAGGATAATCTGAATGGACAGATCACAACCTTGAAGAGTAAGTTGTCAGAACTTGCAATCTCTTTTGGTGAAATTTTAATGCCTGCAATACGTGCAGCAGCAGATTTTGTAGGGAAATTTATTGACTGGCTTAATGGCCTGAGTCCCGCGATGAAAACAGTTGTCGCTATAGTAGGTGTTATTGTAGCGGCATTGGGACCAGTATTGGTGACAGTCGGGAAGATGATATTTTATGTTGGGCAGATTATGACAATAATTCCAAAGCTGTCCACTGCACTAACAGCAGTAAAGACTGCGATATCAGCGGTAAAAACTGCGGTGGCAGTACTCAATACGACACTGCTTGCAAATCCTATTGTGTTAATTATAGCAGGAATTGTAGCACTTGTGGCAGCATTTATATATTTCTGGAATACATGTGAAGAGTTCCGGCAGTTCTGGATTGATTTATGGGAAGGAATTAAGACAACTGCAGAAACGATCTGGAATGGAATTAAGGATTTCTTCGTAGGTATCTGGGAAGGAATCAAGACGACAGCGGAAACGGTCTGGGGAGGAGTTAAAGACTTCTTTGCATCAGCGTGGCAAGGAATCAAAACAACTGCGCAATCGGTTTGGGGAAGCATTAAAGATTTCTTTGCATCTACGTGGGAAGGAATTAAGACAACAGCGCAGTCGGTCTGGGAAGGTATCAAAGATTGTCTTGCATCAGCGTGGGAAGGAATTAAAACAACTGCAGAAACGGCTTGGGGAGGCATTAAAGATTTCTTTGCATCAGCGTGGGAAAGAATTAAAACAACAGCAGAAACAGTCTGGGGAGGCGTCAAAGACTTCTTTGTATCTACATGGGAAGGAATCAAGACAACAGCAGAAACGGCTTGGGACAGCATCAAAACAGGTGTAACAGATATTGTTCAGGGAATGAGTACCAATGTTGCAGACCGTGTTACAAGCCTGAAGAGCAAAATTACAGAAATATGGGGACAAATCAGACAGTCTGCAACAGCGGCATGGAATAACCTGGTAGCAGGAGTCCAGGTAGCACTGGGAAGTCTCGGTCCCAGGGTCAGGGAAGGGTTTCAGGAGACGATTGAATTTATAGCTACTTTGCCAGGGAAAGCGATTGAATGGGGAAAAGATTTTATTGTCGGTCTTATAAATGGAATTAAGCAGAAAATAAATGCAGTTTTGGAACCAGTCAGAGAGGTAGCAGGCAAAATAAGGGAGTTTTTGCATTTTTCGCGTCCGGAT
This sequence comes from uncultured Lachnospiraceae bacterium, assembly GCA_910586585.1. Taxonomy (GTDB): domain Bacteria; phylum Bacillota; class Clostridia; order Lachnospirales; family Lachnospiraceae; genus COE1. The sequence continues at coordinate 7,062 of CAJUKA010000050.1, read as the reverse complement.
AAAGGACCCTTGCGGGATTATGAAACATGGATGCCTGATTTTATGAAAGGGCTGGCTGATGGAATCAGAAACAATCAGGGACTTGTTACAGAAGCGGTCAATGGCCTTGCAAAGAATATGTCGCTCAATGGCGAACTGTCACTTGATGGAAAATCAGGCGGTACCCAGTTAAACGGTATGGCTGAGATGCTGGATGTAATGAAACGGTATCTTCCATATTTAGCAGAAAGCCGGGATGTAGTGCTTGACAGCGGGGAAGTGGTTGGCTCTCTTTCTTCTAAAATGAACATGGCATTCAGCCAGATTGACAGAAGGGAGCGTGGACGATGAGGAATGCTCTGACAAATGGAGTCAGAATAGAAGTGATAGATACAGGGAAGAGTTATCACACGATCACAGATTGGGAAATGGCTGTAGGAAACAATAACTGCATAGGCGCGCCAGAGCAGGAAACATACTATGTAGATGTTCCGGGAGCGAATGCTTTTTTAGATATGTCAGAACAATTGACAGGAGAGCCTGCGTATAAATCACGCGCTGTCAGTATAGAACTTGGCGGCATAAGACAGCGCAGGAAGTGGGACGCTGTAATATCCATGCTGCGGAATCAGATTCATGGACGGGAGTGCAAACTTATTTTTGACAATGATATCGATCATTACTGGAAAGGCAGGCTCTACATTGAAGATTTTGACAGGGCAAGAGAGCTTGGAACATTGAAACTGAACATGCCCAAAGCAGAACCATACAAATATGATCTTCAATCATCTGCTGAAGACTGGCTGTGGGACCCATTCAGTTTTGAACATGGGGTGATACGGACAATAAAAGAACAGACAGTAAATGGAGAATTAAGCATTAAGATTCCCAAAGGAACAATGCTTACAGTGCCAGTTTTTATCGTGTCTGACAAAACACTGTCTGATTTTACAGTGTCAGACGGCCAGAGGACATTTTATATGATGAATGGACGCAACCGCTTTCCAAGACTGAAGGTATGCGGGGAAAAGGATGTGGTGCTTACTTTCAGGGGGAATGGAAAAGTGGTTATTGATTACAGAGGAGGCAGTTTGTAATGTATGAAATATTAATGGATGGAAAACAGCTCTGGTATCCAGGTGACAGAGAATGTGTGGCTTTTGCGCCTACGCTGACAGAATCCTTAAATGATTCCGGCTATCTGGAATTCAAAGTTCCGCCTTGCAATCCACTGTATGAACAAATATTGGAGCGGATATCCATGATTCAGGTGCTTAAGGATGACATAGAAATATTTTATGGTGTCGTCAAAGAAACGTCTGTTAATTTCAGAAGAGAAAAACGTGTATATGCCGTGGGAATGCTTTCTTTTCTGGCTGATTCCATTCAGCCGCAGGATAAGTTCCAGGACATTACGCCTCGTGAATTTATTGCTAAAGTTATTGAAAGGCATAATGAGCAGGTTGAGGAAAGAAAACGGTTTGAAATAGGAACAGTCACCGTACATGATCCAAACAACAGTATTTACAGATATACCAATTACGAAGATAGTTTGACAGCGCTAAGGGAAAAAATCTGTGATAAGCTTGATGGCTGTCTGAAAGCAAGGCGCGTGAACGGCCGCAACATATTGGATGTAATGACACTCAAAGACTATGGAAAAACCTGTGGACAGACGATTGAGTTTGGAGAAAATCTGCTGGATTATGCAGAAAGCGTAACGACAGATGAGATTGCAACGGCTGTACTGCCAAGGGGACATCAGCTTGATGAAAGCCCAATAGAAGGACTTACCGCATACCTGACAATCGAATCAGTCAATAGTGGAAAGGATTATGTTTATAACGAAGAGGCTGTTAAAAGATTTGGCTGGATAAAACGGGTAGTTGATTTTGAAGATGTTACACTTCCGGAGAATTTGATAAAAAAAGCACGGGAGTGGCTGACGGACAAACAATTTGCCACACTGACGCTGAATCTCAATGCAGTGGATCTGTCAATGATTGACAGGGATATCGAATCTTTTGAACTGGGGGATTATATTCACGCTGTGGCAGAGCCGTATGGGATGGATTCATGGTTTCCTGTGCAGCAGAAAACAACATGCCTGTCTGATGCATCACAAAACATGATAGTTTTGAGCAATACAATGCAGAAATCATTTACACAGCAGCAGGCAGACATCGAAAAAGGCATAGTGAAAAAAGTACCTCAAAAGGGTGAGATACTGCAGGCAGCAAAGAATAATGCCTCTGCGCTTATAAAACAGGCAACGAATGGGTATATTGTGCTGAATATGGACGATGATGGAAATCCATATGAACTGCTGATAATGGATGCAAAAGACATTAAGGAGGCCCGCAGGGTATGGCGTTGGAACCTGAATGGATTTGGATATTCCAACACTGGATATGAGGGCGAGTATGGCCTAGCAATGACAATGGATGGCGCTATTGTAGCGGATTATATTACGGCCGGAACAATGTATGCTGACCGTATAAAAGGTGGCACGCTGACGCTGGGTGGAGCAGATAACCAATCAGGAGTTTTGACGATAATTAACAGCAAGGGAAAAGAGGTGGGTAAATGGGACAAAGATGGAATTGTGATAAAGTACGGAACAGTAACAGCGGATGCTATAAAAGGTGGAACCCTTCAAGGTATCAAAATAATATCTAGGGATACGGAAGGAAATTCTTTGATATTGGATGAAGGGGAATTGAAAGGATATCAGAATAACGAAGAAGTAGGTTCTTTGGATTTCTCAGAAGGAACCAGATCAGGTGGAATATTAAGGCCGGCTATGAGACTGCGAGCACAACAAACAATGTCTTTTAAAACCCCTATGCTTTTTGTTGCAGAAAATCCATCACAGGATGCAGATGTAACCAAGTGCATGTCAGGAACTGTTACAGTTATGACATCAGCAAATACAACAAAGCAACTTAGATTTATAAATGGGCTTATGGTAACGGCACTTTAAGGAGGGAATGATAAATGTTATTTCTATGTAGAAATGAAGAGGAACAATTTTATGTCAATCCGGAGGATGCAAAGAAATATGCGGATAAAGGGTATGAAATCATTGATGAAAGGACAGGAAATGTTCTGACAAGTGATGAAGTGAATTTACTAAAGCCAACGGTCATTGAAACACCAATACTTGTGAAAAATGTGTAGAAAGAAGAGGCAATGATATGGCAGATATATCAAGAGAATTGGAGGCTATCCTAACTGCTGAGTATGGTGAGGAGGTACGAGGCAGCATACATAATGGTATTAAGGCCGTCAATGAGAGTGCAGAAGGTTCTGCGGCTGCAGCGGCGGCAAGTGCAGAGCGAGCATTAACAAGTAAAAATCAGGCGGCGGCAAGTGCAGAACAGGCATTAACAAGTA
>CAJUKA010000050.1:0-3587 GCA_910586585.1 uncultured Lachnospiraceae bacterium | reverse complement strand
AGTGCAGAACAGGCATTAACAAGTAAAAATCAGGCGGCGGCAAGTGCAGAACAGGCATTAACAAGTAAAAATCAGGCGGCGGCGAGTGCAGAACAGACAGCAACAACCGCGTCTGTATGTGCATACCAAATTAAGAAAGTGGAGAAGTCTGTAAAAGAAAGTGAAAAGAATGCCTTGGATAGTAAAAACAAGGCGGCAACAAGTGAAGCGAATGCGAATAAATATGCTAAACTGTCTCAAAGCTATGCAGAAGGTACAGAAAATGTGGTGCGCCCAAACGACAGTAAGGATAATAGCAAGTTTTACTCTGACCTGGCAAAAAAACTGACAGAAGAAGCCCAAAAGTTGTTAAAACAAGCCCAGAATATTGTTTCGGCAATTTCTTCTGGGGCAATTCTTCCTGCAGGCACTGTACCTTTTGAGGAACTTCCAGAAGAACCACACGTAGGATATATGTATAACATATCGAATGCCTTTGTAACAGATAACCGTTTTGCGGACGGAGCAGGAATCAAATATAATCCTGGAGCAAATGTTTACTACACAAAAGACGGTCAGTGGGACGTTATGATAGGCGTACAGGTAACAGGGGTAAAAGGCAATGCAGAAAGTACATACAGACATGGCGACGTAAATCTTACAGCAGCCAATATCGGAGCAGTGACACCAGCTGAAATTAAGAGTGGCGCAATAAGCTGCTGGGGATTAGGCCAGGGCGCAGAAATTGCAGCCAATGCAGACCTTAACAACATGCTAACTGCCGGAAATTATTGTTGCAGTGATGCTACAGCATCGAGCACAATAAAAAACAAACCGCTATCTGGCGATACCAGAGAACCATTTATTTTTAAGGTAATTGACGATGCAGGCTATTCCGTACAATATTACGAGGGCGTATACACTCAAAAAATATTCCGCCGAAGCAGGATGTACAGCAATGGTCAATGGCAAGGATGGTTAGAGTATCTTGATAAACATGGCGCCGATGGAATAACAGGAAATCTAGGATTTGCAGACTCAGGCACAGGTATGCGGGGCATCAAAGGAATAATGGGCGGAAATGACGCCTGGCGTGTAATGGGAGGCGCAACGGGCAGCAATGCAGGATATTTGGAAATTGCTACAGGCGATGACGGCAATGAAGCAATATATGTCAGACAGTATGGCGGCGGGCATGTTGATGCATTTGATAATCTGGTAAGGACTGCAAAGTTATTGGACGAAAATGGTAATACTTATTTTCCTGGCGATATACATGCTGGAAGAATAATATATAGCGATTACGGAGCAGCGATGATGTCGAAAATGGGAGGGCATATATCTACACTAAAAGATTTTGTTGAGTATGTTATGACACCATATTTAGCCCGCAGCTCAGCCGGAAATGTGGCATTGGATACAGATTTTCTTGGAATTGGTACGACAGGCTGGTTACGGTTCAACGCGACATGGCAAAACGCATATGATAATTCTACCTATGATGTTGATTTGAATATACTTTTATTCTCGGAAAAAGAAAAAATATACAGAGTTTTCGTCAGGGGGCGAGGCGGAAATTACAATATAACACGGAGAGACAATATTACATTTAATGATGATGGAAATATCCGTGCAGGAACAGCAAATCTGCTTTGGAACGGCGCAGCAGGCGAATTGAATAAGCTCAATGTCAGACCTTTTGATGGTGATGCCAATACAAGTCTGGGAGGAAATAAAGCACACGGCATATATTTGCAGGCAGACTTAATTGATAAATGCGTAAGGATTGGATTAGATGGCTGGGGAGCTGTTGGCGTTAATCTTGCTAATACAGCTAAAACGGCGCAAAAAGCTACGTCAGATGGCGATGGAAACGTAATCAAGGATACATACCTAAAAAAAGCAGACCTGATAAAAGATTTACAGTATATTGGTACTCAATCATATGATGCATACGAAGGAGCTGGACATATAAGGTTTGCTAATGCTGATATATCCAAAAACAACTATTTAGTTATTGTAGAGGGTGCGCCATCAAACAGTAGTACAACAGGTTCTCCTGATTATGGACGGATAATTTTCGTTATGCCCGATGGCAGACAAACAAGCAGTAATTTTACTCTTCCGGTTACGTTGGGAAGCTTTTATTCCGGCACCACAGCAAGATTTGCAATAGATAAAAGCACCTATCAATTAATCATAAAAGTAAATAAAGGCAGTTATGTGTGGGCAACAGCGTATGAACTCAAAGCGAGATGAGAGGTTAAAATTTAATATGAAGAAGAAATATAAAATAAAATATAACGATGACGACACATTAATCGAATTAAATGGATACGGAATACAGGAACATATTGTCGCGTTATATTATCCAGATGTTACAGAAAATTTAGAGGGGTTTATATTATATAATCCAGATGGAACCATTTTAAAAGACTGTTCTGATTATAAATACCGCTACGATATTCTGGAAAATGACTCTAAATCAATTTATTATACTGATTTAAGTGATATGGTTCAAAATGAAAAATGGAACCGCGACTATACTGACACAATAGACGACGAACCGCTGACCAACGAAGAACTAACGGAGTGTGTGGCGGATTTAATGTATGAGGCAAGCCTTATACAGCTTGGAATAGGGGGGTAATTATGGCATACAAAATATTGAAAAATTTAATTTCAAACGGAAAGAAGACAGGTGAAGAAATACTGGCTATGGCAGATGTGTACTATGCCGCGGGCAGACTTACAGACGAACAATATGCAGAAATTGTAAATATAGTTACTACAAACATTTTAAATTATTCAAATAAAGATGAAAGGAACCGTTATGAATAAAACAGCAATACTTGTACTACTAATATTATTTCTTCCAGTGCTGTTAGCTGGAATGGCAGCATCAGCACCAAAGCAGGGAAGAACCCGTTGGAATGACAATGATGACAGGAGGTAAAGAATTATGAAAGGAATCGACATCGCAAAATGGAACAAGGTTACAGACTACAGAGCAGTCAAAAATGCAGGCGCAGAGTTTGCTATTTTAAAAGTAATAAATGCGCAAAACAAGCCCGACAGCCGCTTTTACGAACATGTGGCGGGGTGCAACAGTGTAGGATTGCCAATTATTGCAGGATATACATACAGCTATGCCAATACAGAGGACAAGGCTGAAAAAGCGTCTGATGCATTTGTGGAGGTAGGCGCGCCCAAGGGCATTGAAACTATGGTGCTGGATTTGGAAGACGCATCTATGATGCACCTTGGTAGCAAAATCCTAAAGATTATTGACATCTACAGGAAAACGGCGCAGTCGGCAGGCATGGACTTTCTCATTTATACAGGTGGACATTTTTACAATCCATGTCTACAACCCTATGCAAAAGAAATCAAAGATATCCCCATCTGGTGGGCGCGGTATCCTTCCACAAAGGACAGGCCAATCACGGCAGATGTGCCTGATACAAAGTATCTGCCAGCAGGAATTGAGCTGTGCGGCTGGCAGTACAGCAGCAAGGGCGTAATCCCAGGAATACAAGGTTACACAGACCTCAATGTATGGTACCGCGACGAGATAATGGAAAATACAGACTATGAGATTACAGCGG
>CAJUKA010000049.1 GCA_910586585.1 uncultured Lachnospiraceae bacterium | reverse complement strand
GCAGTCCAGACCACCAGCAGGGCTGGTGGTTGAGCCGGATGAGCCGTGATTTGAAACATTGCCGAATTGTATTTCAGAAAAATTATTTTATGGCGCTTGCAAAATTTTGGTACGTTTATTTGAGTATGATAAGGAGCGAGCGAAATCGCTTGTTGTCAATCTTTTGTCACGTTTTAATTTAAATGAAACAGTAGAAATATACCATTTTAAATGTTTAAGCAAAGATTTGAATATTATAATAAATTTAGCAGAAGAAAGCGGGATGAACGTTACCCTTTATAAAGAATATTGTACTCAGTGTAATAAAAAGGATACAGATAGAAATTTGGATTATGATAAATCCAAACATCAAACAATTGATTTTCAAAATAGAGACATATTGATAATGCAACTGAGTAGAGTTCCTCTGACAGATGCTGCAATTCCTCTATTGATAAATCTGATGAAAGAGTTGAATGAAAATAAACAGTGTACTTATTTAGATGTGATGATGGAGGTGGACTACTTTGGAGAGAATAGCTATAATCAGAGGGACTATATAAAATGCGTATTGGAAGATTCTTCAATCAAAGAGGAAACTCGTGTTTGATATTATGTAAAGCTTTTTGTAAAATCACGTTCGTATGGGCAATTGCTTATAGATAAGGCTTCGTTTTTGAGAGCTTATAATATTAATCCAAATCTTGCTGTATATGAATTGTTCTCTCAAATAAGTGTTAGAATGGGAGGAATGATTACTTCTGGATTAATAAATATGCTTGTTGAAATCCCGGAACTTCAATTTTATGTTGAAAAAATATGGGATGTACTTATTCCAATTGAACGACTGCGTTTTCCTGTTTTGGATAAGATGGATATTTTTGGAGACGAAACAATATCCACTGCTAACAGTATGCGTGGAATCGTTCTTGGCAGAATGTTTCATGGGGAAAAGGAACGGTTTTTCGCAGCATATGCGTATTCAGTCCTTTCTTGTCTGTGTTTTGGAGAAATTTGTGAAAGCATTCCAATCAGTTCTTCCTGTCCTGTTCATTTCATGTTATAATTCTTGACAAGAAAAATTTGCGTAGCAAGTTTTTCTAGTATGTTACAGGTTTTTCTTTCAAAAGACAAGCCAAACAATATTTTTTCCCGGTGCCGCATTACGTCTATTGTGGGTGTACCAATATAATTGTGAATTTCTTTGTAGCCATGGAATTCGATCCGCGAAAATGTGTCTGTTTTTTCGTCCCAGACATCCCATTTAGGGCTTTTGTTGTATGCGATAAATACACCTTCCAAAACAGCTTGATACATTTCTTTAAAATGTTTTTGCACAAACTGCAGGTTTTCAGAAAGATCTTCTGTTTCCTGCTGCCACAGAAAATATCGCAGTTTAATTTCCTGTGTACCAAACAGTTCTTCGTCACATAATACGTTCAAAAAACCATGTTCTTCATGAATGCACATGATAGGTTCCTCCCTGATTTTTGATGGTTTTCGCTGCGGATTGCCTGTCTTGAGATTATTGTAAAGCATCAATAAAATCAGTCCTCTTCAATAACCTGGATTTCCAGGAAATCAAAATCAATTTCTTCTATAAAGTTATCTGGTATAAAACGAGTCTTATCATGTTTTTTAAAATCCGCAATGTTGGCATCAAGCCAGATAGGTTTGCCAAGGTCAAACTGACAGCAGACTTCCTCCAGTGCATGAAATACTTTGTGTGTACGGGTTTCAGAACTGGCGTCGCAGATAACAGTATCTTTGAGCATACGATTATTTTTGAAAATTTTGGCCCACAATCTAAACATATCTCTCTCCTGTAAAAATTCGTTTTATATTTCAGATACTTTTTAGCATACCAGAAAAATAAATTTATGGCAATCAATATTATTTTTGTCTGGAAAGCAGTTCTAAATGTCAGACAGGGAGCATATAATATACTTTGGAATGAATTAAGGAACTGTTAAGAAATAACTTTACACTTTGACGCAGGATGAGTTCACAAAGGCAAGGCGGAAGATGGAGTCGATGCGGGCATCGACGACTGATGACAACGCGGCATTTGCGGACTCAGACAAGTCAAATGTAAAGATTTATTTCTTAACAGCTCCTAACTGCGGAACAGGAATGGGGAATGAGATGGAATACAGCGGAAATAGAAATTCGGATGTGGATAGCTGGAAAGAAGTGATTCTGGTTTATAGTTCAGCGCTAAAGGAAATTGGAACCAAGTTGGAGATTCTTAATGATGAGTTTCAGCATGTGCACCGATACAATCCAATTGAACATATAAAGTCCAGAATAAAGACATCGGAGAGTATTGTAAAAAAATTAAAAAAACATGGGTATGAGTCTACGATTGACAATATGATCCAATATGTGAATGATATTGCAGGAATACGCATCATTTGTTCATTTACAACAGATATCTACAGAATTGCAGAGATGCTTGAAAGGCAGAATGATATGAATATTATTTCTGTGAAAGACTACATAAAAAATCCCAAGGCAAGCGGCTACAAAAGTTATCATATGCTGGTATCTATACCGATTTATTTGTCAGAAAAAAAGGTAGATACAAAAGTAGAGATACAGATAAGAACTGTCGCAATGGATTTCTGGGCAAGCCTGGAACACAAAATTAATTATAAATTTGATGTGAATGTACCAGGTCATATCAAGGAGGAGCTGTATGAGTGTGCACAGATGGTTGCCGAGCTTGACGCGAAAATGTTGTCATTAAATGAGGAAGTACAGCAGCTTCATTGAGAAAATTTGGATATAAATGAGGAGTGCCCCGGTATATTCCAAAGAATAATACCGAGGCTATTATGAAAAAATTTATCTATGTGTAATGGAAAACATTACGATATTGCCATTTGTTATGATATAATATTACCATTGAATTGTGAATAAAATGTGAACGAAATGTAATATTATTGTAAATATGCATATTGTATCAAAAAATCACAACCATTCTATGTACAAAATATACAAAAGGCAAAGTGTATTTTTCTTTGCTTACAGCTTGTAACGAATTTAATTTAATGATACAATTTCTTTAGGTTTCAGTACAAACGGAGCAAATGGAAAGGCACGGTTTAGGAATGGATAATTTTATGGATAAACTGGCGCAGAAATTTAGTGCGCAGGAGATGATTAATGCAAATTCACAGGCAGAAGCAGAGGAGATGAAACGGCTGCAGATGCAAGTGTCTGAATATGAAAAAATTTTGCAGGAGATGCGAAAACTGAGTTATAAAAATACGGAGCTTTCTGAACGGCTTGAATTGGTAATTGGTGAAAATGCGGGAAAAATTCAACGCATGAAGGAAGACGAAGAGAAATTGATTGCAGTTTTGAAGGACCTGACCGAAGAACAGACAAAAAACCGCGATTCAGAACTTGAAAAAAAGGAAGAAGAGCGCCTTGAGAAGGAGCGTGTGGACGAGGCGAAAAAACAGTCGGATATTTCAGTGATTACAAATCTTCTTGAAAATAAATTTCAGCGTTCAGATGATTTTGTACATAAAGAAAATGTGAAGGTGTATCGAAATGTACAAGCTGTTGTTGTAGATGAGCTCAAGCGCTATACGGAGAGTGCGCAAGAGGAAAAAAACGCGATCAATGCAAAGCTTGGAAAGGTAATGAAATTCAGTGTGATATCAATGCTTGCGTCTATCGTCAGCGTGGTTTTGTGGGCGCTTATGGCAGCAGGAATTATCAAATAAAGGGGCGGCGGAGATGGCAAAAATTTCGTTTAAACCTGGAAATATGCTTTATCCCTTGCCGGTGGTAATGGTGAGCGTGGCAGATAAAGCGGGAAAGGCCAATATTATTACAGTTGCATGGGCTGGGACTATATGCACCAATCCGCCTATGGTCAGTATTTCTGTGCGGCCGTCAAGACATTCGCATCATATGCTTTTGGAGACAGGTGAGTTTGTGATAAATCTTACAACAAAAGAACTTGCATATGCTGCGGATTATTGTGGAGTCAAGAGTGGGAAAGATGTAGATAAATGGAAGGAAATGAAGCTGACGCCGTTTGCTTCCGATTTTGTTATGGCTCCTTGCATTGCTGAGAGCCCTGTTAATATTGAATGCAAGGTGACAAAAGTGGAGCAGTTGGGCTCTCATGACATGTTTGCTGCTAAGGTAGTGGCAGTACATGTGGATGATAAGTATATGAATGAGAAAGGAAGTTTCTGTCTGGAAGACGCAGAACCGATTGTGTACAGTCATGGAGAATATTTTGCATTGGGAGAGAAGCTTGGCAGATTTGGATACAGCGTACAAAAAAAGAATGTATAGTACAGGCAGCGTATAGAGGTATACGAACCTTGAGATAAAGAATAGAGGCACTTAAATAAAATGAAAAATGGAAAACATTATTATAATAGATTGAGATTGTGCTGTATAGAAGCGGCGGCTATAACATTGACCGTATGCGCATTTTTATTTCCATCAGCACAACCATTTCAACACACAGGAGATAATTTTTTTGCGATCAAATTAAATGGTGTTGCAGTGGGGAATTTAGCATCAGCAGACAATCTTGACAGATTGCTGACAGAGGCAAGAAGACAAGCAGTTGCACAGGATGAAAGCAACGAACTGGTATTTATGGACGCGGAGTTGGAAATGGAGGGAAGCGAAAAAATCTGGGCGGCCGTTGATAACGAAGATACCGTGGTTGAAAATATGACAAAAGTTATGAAGGACAGCATACGAAAGACGCTGCATCGTTCTTATACTGTGAAAGTAAATGATACCTCTGTAAACCTGGGCTCCTATGGGGAAGTGCATGAGCTGCTTGAGCAGGCGCTGGCGCCATATGACACTGCCAATCAGTACCAGGTTGCGCTTGAACTTGACGCAGACCGTGAGGTAAATGTCCTTGAGGCGGTTGTCTTGTCACACACAGATGCTTCCAAAGAAGAAGACGCACTCGAAACGGCGGCAGGAATAGAGGCGGATTTTAACCACATTTTTGCATCGATAGAACCAAAAGTTGAAAAACGTTTTGAAGATTATGACATTGGACTTACCGATATTGATTATGCAGACAAAATTGAAGTAGTGGAAGCATATTTGCTTGAGGATGAGCTAAACAGTGTGGAGGAGGCTGTCAATCTTGTAACAAAAGAACAGGAAGTACAGGTGATATATAAGGTTGTAAAGGGAGATACACTCTCTCAGATCTGTTTGGACCACAATATTGCGATGGATGAACTAATCGCAATCAATGATGCCCTTGAAGATGAGACGACGATGATCCGTGTTGATCAGGAGTTGGTTTTGACAGTTCCAGAGCCGGATCTTTCTATCATATGGAAGGAAGAGCAAGTTTATACAGAAGATTATGAGGCAGAAGTACAATATATTCTAAATGATGACTGGTATACGAACCAAAAAGAGACAAGACAGGAACCATCAGCGGGCCGGCGAAAAGTTGCTGCTTTGATAGAGTACAAAAATGGACAGGAAATCGGCCGAGAAATCCTCAAAGAAGAAGTTTACGCAGAAGCAGTTCCCAAAATTGTAGAGCGCGGAACGAAGATACCACCTACCTATATCAAGCCAATAGCAGGAGGAAGACGCAGTTCAGGCTTTGGCGCAAGAAGTGCACCAACCAAAGGTGCTTCAACCAACCATAAGGGTATTGACTGGGCGGTACCAATTGGTACGACAGTCGTAGCTTCCAATGCAGGTACTGTAACACATGCAGGATGGGCAAGCGGTTATGGATATGCAGTTTATATCAGTCATGGAGATGGCAGACAGACAAGATATGGTCATTTGAGCAAAGTTCTGGTGAAGCCAGGACAGACAGTATCCCAAGGAGAGCGGATTGCTTTAAGCGGAAATACCGGACGAAGCACCGGACCACATCTGCATTTTGAGATACGGATTAATGGCACTGCTGTCAACCCCTTAAACTATTTGAACTGACAGGGTTTTCCAGTTTGTGCGGCAATTTTTATTTTCAAATATAAAATCTGTGAAATTTGACAAAAAATCATAACATTATACAAATTTATACAAGCAGTCTGGCAGTTTACAAATGTTTAAAAAAGGTATATAATCGGAGAGGTTTAGGAAAAATAAGAACAGAATCTAAAGTTAAGAAAATTATGAGGTGGGCGGATGGAGCAATACGCTATTAAGGGGGGCAATCCCCTGGTTGGTGAGGTTGAGATTGGTGGCGCCAAGAATGCAGCATTGGGCGTACTGGCAGCATCAATTATGACAGATGAGATGACCGTTATCGAAAATCTGCCGGATGTAAGAGATATTAATGTTCTGCTTCAGGCGATGGAAAGTATCGGGGTTATTGTATATAGAAGAGACAGACATACAGTTAGAGTGAATGCATCTATGATATCAGGACTTGTGATAGAAGATGATTATATCAAAAAAATTAGGGCGTCCTATTATCTTCTTGGTGCACTGCTTGGAAAATATAAACATGCAGAAGTGGCGCTTCCAGGCGGATGCAATATTGGCAGCCGCAAAATTGATTTGCATATTAAGGGTTTTAAGGCACTTGGCGCAGATGTAAAGATAGAACATGGCCTTATCATCGCAGATGCGAAGCATCTGAAAGGCGCGCATATTTATCTGGATACAGTTTCTGTGGGCGCTACGATTAATATTATGCTTGCGTCTGCACTGGCGGAAGGAAAAACAGTCATAGAAAATGCAGCAAAGGAACCACATGTGGTTGATGTGGCGAACTTCCTCAATTCTATGGGGGCAAATGTTAAGGGAGCTGGCACAGATGTTATCCGCGTGTCTGGAGTAAAAAAGCTTCATGCATCGGAGTACTCAATTATTCCAGATCAGATAGAAGCAGGCACGTTTATGTTTGCGGCGGCGATAACCAAAGGGGATGTCACTGTGAAAAATGTGATTCCAAAGCATTTAGAATCAACGACAGCAAAGCTGATTGAGATGGGCTGTCAAATTGAAGAATCAGATGATGCGGTGCGCGTGGTATCTGCAAAACGCTTTGAGAGCACACACGTTAAGACGCTGCCTTATCCAGGATTTCCGACAGATATGCAGCCTCAGATTACAGTATCCTTAGCGCTTGCACAGGGGACAAGCATTGTAACAGAAAGTATTTTTGACAATCGTTTTAAATATGTTGATGAGCTTGCAAAGATGGGATCGAATATAAAGGTTGAGGGCAATACGGCGATTATTGTGGGCGTAGAAAAGTTTACAAGTGCGAATCTCACAGCGCCAGATCTTCGCGCAGGCGCCGCACTTGTGCTTGCCTGTCTTACCGCAGAAGGATTCAGCACCGTTGATGATATCAAATATATTGAACGTGGTTATGAGGACTTTGATGTGAAGCTTCAAAGCCTTGGTGCACAGATAGAAAAAGTAGTATCGGAAAAAGATTTACAGAAGTTTAAGCTGAAAGTAGGGTAAAAGTCTTGTCTCAACCCGATATTGAGGGTATGCAGTGACATAGAAAGGCTTTTAGAGGAAAGGGATGCATAAGAATGCAGGAAGCAATAAAACCTCCTGTAGAGGTACAATACAAAGAAGAGCTTGAAGTGCTGAAAAATACAGATACAGGCAGGTGCCCGCAAAATTGGCAGATGTCTCCAAAGGCAGTCAGGACCTTTATTTTGGGCAGTTCACAGCCGATTTCATATCAGGGAAAAGAATATCAGATACAAAAAAAGTATTTTGGAAATGATGCTTTGATTGAACGCTGTATTGTCACACTGGCGGGCAATCGTGGTCTGATGCTGGTGGGAGAGCCAGGAACCGCCAAGACGATGCTTTCAGAGCTTTTGTCAGCAGCTATCAGCGGCGTCAGTACCAATACCATTCAGGGCACGGCAGGAACCACGGAGGATATGATTAAATATTCCTGGAATTATGCACTTTTGCTGGCAAAAGGACCTAGCAGAGAGGCAATGGTGCCTTCTCCGCTTTATGTGGGAATGGAAAAGGGAATCCTGACAAGATTTGAAGAGATTACAAGAACGCCAGCGGAAATTCAGGACAGTTTAATTAGTGTTTTGAGTGATAAGATATTGAATGTGCCAGAGTTAGGCGACGAGGGCTTTTTGTTTGCGCGCCCTGGGTTTAATGTGATTGGCACAGCCAATACAAGAGATAAAGGCGTAAACGAAATGAGCAGTGCTTTGAAGCGCCGCTTTAACTTTGAAACGGTAATGCCAGTGCGGGAAGTTTCTTTGGAAAAGCAAATTATCTTAAATGAAGCAAAGAAGCTTGCACAGGAAAATGCTATTTGCATGGAACCAGACGAAGACGTGGCGGATTTGCTTGCATCTACGTACCATGAGCTTCGGGAAGGGATTTCCTCCTATGGACACAGGATTGATAAGCCCTCGGCGGTTATGAGTACCGCAGAAGCAGTCTCCGTTTATTTTCAGACAATGCTAACCGGCTATTATTATGGGGATGAATGTATGGATGTCGATTGTCTTGTACAAAATCTAGTTGGTGCGGTCTCCAAAGAAAATAAAGATGATATGGAGAAAGTGAGAGGTTATTTTAACACCGTTATCCGAGACAAAAGCGGCAAAGAAGGTGGATTATGGAAACGATATTACGAAGCGAGGAAATGGCTGAAATAATGCTGCTTCCTGTCAGGCATCACAGTCTGGCTTGTTCTTTGCAGTTACAAAAGGTTATCGAATCCTGGAACCCTTCTGCGATTTTGGTAGAGGGACCACAAAACGCGAATGCATTGCTGCCAATTATGGTGCATGAGGATACCCATGCGCCTTTTGCTATTTACTATGCATATCATGATAAAGCAAAGATACTTTCGGAAGAGCAGGAGCATTATAAGTGCTATTATCCTTTTTTGGAGTATTCTCCAGAACTGCATGCAGTGCGTGAGGCTGCCCGCAGAGGAATTGAAGCGGCTTTTATCGACTTGTCCTATGGAGATATTCTGGCAGCGTCCGCAAAAGGAAAGGGATTGCTAAAGGAAGAGGGAAAAAATTCATATAATGATGATTATTTGCTTTCGCGCAATACATATATAGAAAAGTTGTGTGAAAAGGCAAACCTTCGAAGTTTTGATGAATTTTGGGAGAAGTATTTTGAGTTAAATGGGTTGTATGAGGACAGCCAAACATGGTTTTCCCATTTGCTGACATACTGTACCTTAGCAAGACAAAATACCCCGTTGGAGGTTTTGCAGGAAGAAGGCTGCATTGATCGGGAAGCACACATGGCAGCCAAGATTGTTCAATGGGTAGTAGAAAAAAGCAAAACCAAAGAGAACAAAAGGCTCCTTGTTGTGACAGGCGGTTTTCACACGCCAGCGCTTGCAGAGCGATTGTCTGGAAAACAGTGGGTACAGACAAAACGAACGATTAAAAAACGTTCTGGCAAGGTATCAGATAAGGACCAGAGTGTATATTTGATGCCATATTCTATGGAAGCTGCGGACGCCTTGAATGGTTATGCCAGCGGTATGCCATTTGTTGGGTTTTATCAAAAAGTCTGGGAAGGCAAAGAGGAAACACAAAAGCCATACCAGAAAGCTGTTCTTGATATGCTGGTATTGTCCGGCAAGGAAGTGCGGAAAAAAGAAGGATATCTTTCTACTTATGACGAAATTTGTGCGTGGCAGATGGCACATGGACTTAGCAACCTGCGTCAAAAACCGCAGCCAGGGGCATATGAACTTTTGGACGCGGCGCGCTCTTGTTATGTCAAGGGAGAGTGCAATATTGCTTCGGATTTGCCGCTTCGGATACTGCGCAGAATGATGATTGGAGAAGGAACAGGAACTCTTTGTTCCCAAGCGGAGGTGCCCCCAATTTTGCAGGATTTTGAGGCACAATGCAAATCATTTCGCTTAAAAATTCATGCTACGCTGGAAACGGAGATGGCGCTGTCTATTTTTTCAGAGCCAAAACACAGAAAAATCAGCCAGTTTTTTCACCGCACTTTATTTTTGGAGACAACTTTTGCGAAACGAACCAAAGGTCCTAATCTTCAATTGAAACGAGACAAGAACTTGATTCGGGAAATCTGGAAATACAAGTGGAATGAACAGGTTCCGTCTATGCTGATTGATGTGTCGGTTCATGGTGCAACGATAGAGGAGGCAGCAGGAAGTTTGGTTCAGGAGCGTCTCAAAAAGGAGCTTGGCGCAGGTTCAGCAGCAAAGCTTTTGACACAGGTGTTTGAGATGGGGCTGTCAAAACAGCTTGAAGCTGTTTATGCACAAGTAGATGAACGAATATTGGTGGATACGGATTTTTATTCGATTGCAGAAGCGCTCAATTATTTAATGATGATGCAGGAATTGAGTGGGCTTTATGACTCACAGCTTGCGCTTTCTGGTTTGCTTCACAATGCGGTATACAAGCTGATAACAATTCTTCCGTCTATGACTGGAATCAAGGACGAAAATCTTGCTTCCTGCATGGATGTTTTAAAGCTGCTGTACCGAATCACAGGCAAGTCAGAGGATATGGAGCGAGAAAAGGAATTATATTATGAAGCGCTCAAGAAGATGCTTCAAGATTTGCAGATTCATGCGGGACTTCATGGCTGTATCCTTGGCATTTTGTATGGAAGCGGACGGGAGTCGTCAGCACATGTCGAGGCGGCGTGTCGGGGCTATTTGACAGGAACACGGGAACAGCTTATGCAGACTGCCGTTTTTTTTCGCGGATTGTTTTATACAGCAAAGGATTTGATTTTTATTGGCGGGCATATTTTGACAATGCTGGACAAATTTTTTGGAGAAGTGAACAAAGATGAATTTATGGAATTGCTGCCTCAGCTTCGCATGGCATTTACATATTTTACGCCTTCTGAGACTGACAGAATTGCACATATGGCGGCAAAACTTCATGGAAAACAGGGCGCTGATATTATGGAGCGCTGTGAAATTCTGCCGGAGTGGTATGCATATGGCAAAGAACTTGATGAATATGTAAAAGTACAGATGGAAAATTCGTAGCTTTTCTCAAATTGAGGGCATGGCTGAACTGTTACTGTTTTTTGAAGTCCGTTTATAAAATGCTTGCTATCGAAACTTAGAAATAGTATAATAAGGATTGTCAGTGCGATGGACATTCAACATAAGAATTCATATGAAATGATAGAAATCATTGGACATAAAAAGTGTATGAGCCTGGATGATGCAAAGAGTTATGAAGCGATTGGTGCACAAAAAGGCTCTGGAAGTACATTCGAATAGATAGGAGAAAGTAGATGAATAATAAGGTTTCAGCTTTAATAAATGATCAAATTAACAAGGAGTTTTACTCTGCGTATTTATATCTTGACATGGCAAATTTTTATACACAAAAGGGATTGGACGGATTTGCAAACTGGTTTGAGGTTCAGGCAAAAGAAGAGCAGGACCATGCGCTTTTGATGTATCGGTATCTTCAGAACAATGGAGAAAAAGTTACTTTTGAGGCGGTTGCAAAACCAGATAAGACGTTTGAGAAACTAATTGATCCGCTCAAAGAGGGGCTTGCGCATGAGAAGTATGTGACATCGTTAATCAATACTATTTATGAGGCGGCTCAGGAGTCAAAGGATTTCCGTACCACACAGTTTTTGGACTGGTTTATCAAAGAACAGGGAGAAGAAGAGAAAAACTCAATAGATTTGATTACCAAAATGGAACTTTTTGGTGATGATGCACGCAGCTTATATCTGTTAAACAGTGAACTGGCGGCTAGAGTTTACACAGCGCCATCGCTGGTGCTCTAAGAATTGATTTGAAAACAATGAGCCAAGTGGATAGGATAGTATCCATTTGGCTCATCTTGCGTTTGGAAATGGATTTTTCACGAATGATACCTGCAGGTGTTCTTTATCATATTCAGGGATCATCAACTGGCTTGAATGGATCCATCTTCTTTTGTATTATTTTTCACAGTTTCTAAAAGATTAATAAAAAGTGACGATATACTATATAAGAGTATAAATTTTTATAAGCAGGCAGGAAATCTGCAATTTCCTGTTTGGAAGGTAAAAGGGAATTTACTGAAACAGTGTAGAAAACACTAGTAAAATGTATGTTCGAAGCATGGGGATTTCGAGTGTACATTGAAGTCACATGGAGGTGGCATGATAAATGAATAGAAGACGAGAACTTGTTTTGCAAAGGGTTTCTCGTATAGGCAGTCTTACTGCTGCGGAAAGTGTGTCACAAAACACAAAATGGAAGGGCAGGCCGACAGGGATGCTCACCATAGAAGCAGCAATAGGCGCTTATATGAAGAAGGATACAGATGTATACAATCTGCATCGGCAGCAGGATGCTTATATTCCAGTTTCCAAAGATCCAGGGCAGCAGGAGAAGGAGCAGCTTTCCAGACAGATGAAAGAATATCAGTCAGAACTTGAGGAAAGCCAGCTTGCAAATGTCAAATCAGAGCTGGAAAAGAAGTATTCCCCACAGCAGCTTAATGCGCAAAAGATTAAAAAAGTGCTGGAAAATGACCCAAGTGCGCAGTACCAGCTTCGTATGTATGGAAAGAATGAGTATATAGACGGGCATTCTGCATTTGATAGGCTGGATGAAAACCGCTGTTCTGGCTTTTTGTTGTATTCCTATAACAAAAAAGGCGTACATAGCGTGCTTGGTGAACATATTACTCCCGGCAGTACGAGGCAAAAGGAAAATAAGAGAGGTAAATTATGGATTCAATCAACCTGAATCAGCTCACAGAAGAAAAATTAAAGTACTTGAGACTTTTGTCACGGGAGAATCCATCGATTCCTTCGGTATGCAGAGAGATTATAAATCTGAATGCGATTTTAAATCTGCCCAAAGGGACCGAGCATTTTATGAGTGATATTCACGGAGAATATGAAGCATTTTATCATATCTTGAACAACGCAGCAGGTGTTATCAAAGAAAAGGTGGATATGATTTTTGCGGAACGCATGACACCGCGTGAACGACAGGAAATCTGTACCCTTGTATATTATCCAGTGGAAAAAATCAAGCTTTTGAAAATGCAGAATGTAGTGACACCCTATTGGTACAAAATAAACCTCAAAAACTTGACAGAGCTTGCAAAATTCTTATCTTCTAAATATACACGTTCCAAAGTCAGAAAGGCGCTGCCTTTGGAGTTTAGCTATATTATTGATGAGCTTTTACATGCACAGCCAGATGAAGACAACAATCAATATGTGTATCATGAAAAAATTTTAGATACGATTATTGATACGGATAGTTCAGATGCGTTTATTGAAGCACTCAGCCGTTTGATAAAACGGCTTGCGGTGGATCACCTTCATATTGTGGGGGATATTTATGACAGAGGGCCCAATGCTGATAAAATTATGGATTTGCTCATTCAGCATCATTCTGTAGATATTGAATGGGGCAATCATGATATTCTCTGGATGGGGGCAGCCTGCGGTAACGAGGCGTGTATTGCGAACGTACTTAGAAACAATATGAAATATGATAATATCAAGATTCTTGAAAACTCTTATGCAATTAGCCTCCGGGCTTTGACGCTTTTTGCGGAACAGACCTATCCGGAGTTGGCGCCGATGGACGCCGCGCTCAAAGCGGTATCAGTAATTCTTTTCAAACTCGAAGGCCAGATAATTATGCGTCATCCGGAATATGATATGGTTGACAGGCTGTTGCTTGATAAAATTGATCACAATCGCGGAGTTGTCAGAATCGGAGAACAGGAATATGAATTAAACGATACATATTTTCCTACCGTGGATGCCAAGAATGCATATACACTCACAGAAGGAGAGCAGCACGTAGTAGAAGATTTGCGCGCAGCCTTTATAAACAGCCATATGTTAAGAAAGCATGTGAGATTTTTGTATGAAAAAGGAAACACTTATTTGTGCCATAATGGAAATCTGTTGTTTCATGGCTGTATTCCTATGACAGATGATGGCGAATTTGACGGTATGAAAATCGACGGAGATGTGTACAAAGGAAAAGAATACATGGATTATGCCGGAAAAGTCGCAAGACGGGCATTTTTTGGGGAGTACAATCAATCCGATGTTGATTTTATGTGGTATCTGTGGTGTGGAAAGAAATCGCCATTGTCAGGAAGAACCATGAAGACCTTTGAGCGCACATTTGTAGTGGATGAAAGTACTTATAAAGAGCCTAAAAATCCATATTATCGTTTTTACAGGCAGGAAGAGTACTGTATTAAAATTCTGCATGAATTTGGACTTGATACACCGATGGCACATATTATCAATGGGCATACGCCGATAAAAGTAGCCAAAGGGGAATCCCCTCTGAAGGCAAATAATCGTTTGATTGTAATAGATGGTGGATTCTGCCGCGCATATCAGAAAACAACGGGAATTGCCGGCTATACATTGATTTATAATTCCCATGGAATGCGTCTCAAAGCGCACCAGCCTTTTGAAAGTATTGCAAAGGTTTTGGAGGAGAATAAAGATATTGAATCGACATCAAACTTTTTTGAGACACAAGCGGAAAGAGTGATGGTGAAGGATACAGATAATGGAAAATTAATTATTGAGACAATCAATGATTTGAAGCTTCTGCTGGCTGCTTACCGCCAGGGATTGATTGTATCCAAACAAGAAAAGAATTGAGTGCTGCGGCACTCAATTCTTTTCTTGTTTTAAACGTTGTTCTTGTTGTGCCTGAATGTCTTCAAATGCGGAAAGCATTGGTTTTTCCTTCGAATTGTGGAAGGTTCGCGAGAGATAGTTGCTTGTGATTTTGATAACAGTGCCTGAAAGCGTCAGCACGCCAATCAGGTTTGGAATTGCCATCAGTCCATTAAAGGTGTCAGAGATATCCCACGCAAGATCAAGATTCATGGTAGCGCCAAATACAATAAATACCACAAATACGACTTTGTAGAGAATTGTCGCTTTGGTTCCAAACAGAAATTCCCATGCCTTTGTACCATAGTAGCTCCATCCAAGCACGGTAGAGAATGCAAAAAGTAAAATTGCAACGGCGATAAATGCGCCGCCTACATTTACGCTGCCAATGTTAAAGACCGTTCCAAAAGCTTCGCTTACAAGAGCAGTCTGTTCATTTGCAGATAACATTTCGCCTGTTGTCAGGTCGATTAGGCCCGTGGAAAGGATAGAAAATGCAGTGAGGGTACAAACTACAATGGTATCAGCAAACACCTCAAAGATTCCCCACATACCTTGTCGTACAGGTTCAACGACATTGGACGCTGAATGAACCATGACGGACGAACCAAGACCAGCTTCGTTTGAGAATACCCCGCGTTTTAATCCCCATGTGACGGCACTTTTGACTGCAAGACCAACAGCAGCGCCGCCAACTGCTTTCAATCCAAATGCAAAGCTAAAAATAGCGCCGAAAACTTCACCAGCTTTTCCAATATTAATAAAGAATACGACAAGGGCGCCGAGTATGTATGCACATGCCATAAAGGGCACAAATTTTTCTGTAACTTGGGCAATTCTTTTGATTCCGCCCACAATTACAAGTCCTGCAAGCACCATCAGCAAAATTCCAACAACCAAAGCGTACAAATTGATTTTGAGGGTTCCAATAATAAGGTTCCGATCCAGTGCTTCAATTCGAAACACAGAAGTAATGTTGCTTGAAATTGTATTTACCTGACTCATATTTCCAATACCAAATGAGGCAAGGATACAAAAAACAGAAAAAAGCACAGCGAGTACTTTGCCGATTCCGGAGCAGCCATTGATAGAACCGAGTCCGTCTCGCAGATAGTACATGGCGCCTCCGCACCATTCATCATTGCTGTTTTTGCGGCGATAGTAAATACCAAGTACATTTTCGGAGTAGTTTGTCATCATTCCAAAAAATGCTGACAGCCACATCCAAAAAATTGCGCCTGGACCGCCTGCGGCAATGGCAGCAGCGACACCGGCAATATTGCCTACTCCAATGGTAGCGGCAAGTGCGGTACACAAAGCCTGAAACTGCGAGATAGATGATTTTTCTTTGGAAGTGGTAACGCCGCTTTCCTTTTGGAATACACCACCTATTGTTTTGGAACTGACATGGCTGGCATGTGTGATTTGAAAGAACTTCGTGCGGATTGTCATGTAAATTCCAGTACCAATAATCAAGATAAGCATCGGGATTCCCCACACCACATTGTTAATGGCGCCATTGATTTTTGATATCATCTCTAGCATAAAAAACCTCCTCATAAAAATAATTGCTGCAGTGTCTCCATACAATCGAGTAGGGGAATGACCTTCTCCACTACTCGCCGCGCGGGGCATGTGCAGCAAAGCTGCTAATTTCCTTACGTGCCCCTGTGCATTAAAAAGAGAATATCCCTCTCGGACAGTTCTTTCTGCCGTAAGTGGAATATTCTCTTGTGGATTCTGCTTGGAACGAAGAATTTCTTGAAAATTCAATGCTCTTTATATATTTATACAGGAAAAGACAAAATAATGCAAGGAAAATATTTACAGGACTCAGAATAAACGCATGAATAGAAACTCTCTAAATTAACATCCCATTAATTTGGCCAGTTCGTCAATGGAATCTAATAAATCATTGGTATATAATATTCTCAGGACAGCAAGAATAAGCGGAATGGAACAGGCGAATCAACGTGTAGCCAGCATAACAGGCAACAGAGCAGGGCTAAACAGAGGGAGGAAGAAATGTAATAAAAATTCAATAGGAATATGGGTGTGATTTTGGTATTCTGTTAAAGGTATAAATTGGTATATGAAGGTAAGGTAGACAATGAATACAGGTGAAAAACAACATATTCATACACTGGAACATATGAGCATATAGAACCAGTCTATGTGCTCTATTTTTACTTTATAGGAAATCTTATCATAAGATTTATTATTATCCGCACTGCGGTTGTCCTTTCTTGCAAGAGGGTTTAGGGAATAGGGTGCTTCGGCGGTAACAGTTCAGCCTGAGGAAAATAAAAAATAGTGATGAACCAATTAGAAACCATGGGTGTGCATTGCTATGAAATTGGAAAGTATAAAATTAGGAAAGTGAGAAATGCGAAATGGTTGATGCAATGATATTGATAAAAGAAGATTACAAAGCGGTATGCCAAAGATACAGAGAAATCGTAGATAAAGATGCGGAATATAAGTATGAAGCGCATTTCATAGTTTGTCATAACGCACAATTTGCCGATGACGATGTGCGGTTTGAGGACAGAAATGGCTGGTGCCAGATGTCATTTTTAAATGAGTTTGCAGAAGAGATATTACTGGAATTATCAAATGGGAAACGCCTGCTGTATCTGTTTAGTGAGGATTCCAGGCTGGATTGTGAATTTTTGGTAATTGACAAAAACAGGATTATTAGAAAGAAATATCTGTACTTTGATATGCCGGAATTGGAGGAGGATGCAGGGCGTTTAAAAGTCGAAAATGAGAACGCGTTTTTAGAGTGGAATGATATTGATTATTTTATGGAGATTGCAAAGCAAGATCCTGACAGGCTGTTTGAAGTATAAAAATATATGATTATAAAAAGGATTTGTAGTCGTATCATTGCGGGACGCAGAGAGACTGTAAAAAATCTTGTGATATTATGATAAAATAATCTCATAAAGTTTTTTTACGGCATCAGGAAACTGCTCTGCTGGAACTTCGCAGCACGAGAGTGCAATATGCGCATATGCTTCCTCTTTTTTTCCGCTCGTATGAATCGGAAAGACTAAAATCCCATTGGCTGCTGCTTTATTGTGCAGCTCATTGGCAGTCAGGGAGCACTTGATTTTTAAGTGTACCAGAAAAACAGATTCACCCATATAAACGCTTGCCTGGTCTTTGAATGTGTTCTCTAAAAGCAAAGATAATGTTTTTGCCTTGTTGGAATACAGGCGTTTTAGTTTTCGAATCTGACTCTCTAGATGCCCGTCCCGCAGAAACTGGCATAAGGCAAGCTGCTCTGATTTGGAGGCAGTTTGATTGTAGAGCGCCTTTTTTTTCTCATACATGGGAAGCAGAGAATCAGGCAGTATCATGAAGCTTAAACGGATAGACGGCAGCAGCAATTTGGAAAAGGTGCTTAAATAGACGACATTCTCGCCGCCTGCAAGTCCTTGCAGACAGGCAATCGGTTTGCTGAAATACCGAAATTCGTTGTCGTAATCATCCTCAATAATGAGGCGGTCATATGCTGCACATTCCTTTAAAAGGGCGATTCGCTTCTCAGAGTTCATAACATCGCCAAGAGATGTCATATGGGAGGGCGTCATGTAGAGTACATTTGCGTTTTCCTTTTCTTTCTTTATTTCAAATCCATAGTCCTCAAAAATAACCATACCTTGCACAAAACGCGTATCACGAAAGCATACAGTTCTGCGATCTTTGATTAAGGGGCATAAAATATTGAGCAGCGCCTGAGAGCCTGCGCCAATAACAATGTTTTCGGGGCGGCAGACAGCATTTCGTTTGCGCATAACATAGCGGCAGATCACTTCCCGCAGCTCGTATTCTCCTTGCGGTTCGCCATAAGTCAACATACGCCCATGCTGGCGCAGCGTGCTTTTGATATAGCGGCGCCATAAATTAAAATCAAAACTGTCCGCATCTACATTGTTTGAAGTAAAATTGTAGAGAATGTTGTTCTTGGGTGTCGCAGCGGATTTGGAATCAGAAACAGGCTGTGCCGGAACAAAATTTGCAGTCCTGTCTGTGACATAATAACCACTTTGTGGTCTGGAAATGAGGTAGCCATCCGCGGCAAGACACAAATAAGCGGTTTCGATTGTGGTGCGGCTTAAACCTAGCTGGATTGCGCAACGCCGGATAGAAGGGATTTTTGTTCCTGGCATCAGGCGTCCAGTAACGATTAAATCCTTATAATAGTCATATACTTGCAGATATCTCGTAGATTGTGTCGAATTGAAATCAAGATTCATAGGTTGTCCGTCTCCCTCTGTTGTGGTATAATGTTGCAAGAGCAAACTGTAAAAATTATCCTGTGCTGAAACAAGTATTTTTTCAATCATACCATGACAGGGCAGCCGAATCAACTGAAGTTTTCTTTTGAATCTGTCTGCTGCAATGCATGTGTTATATCCTAAAATACAGAATGATGACATAATGCTGCGAAAAATGGAATCTCGATTAAACATGAATTTTCAATAGACTATATATTTTAAAACGAAGGGAGAAAACTTTCATGAAATCTATATTTAAGTACATGAAAGACTATAAGAAGGAGAGCATACTAGCGCCGTTGTTCAAGATGCTGGAAGCCTCCTTTGAATTAATGGTGCCGCTTGTTATGGCGGCAATCATTGACAGTGGAATTGAAAATGGGGACACCGCCTATATTTTGAAGATGGGCGCAGTATTGGTGCTTTTGGCGGCTGTGGGACTGATTAGTTCTGTTACGGCGCAGTATTTTAGTGCTAAGGCAGCAGTAGGTTTTGCCACGCAGCTTCGAAATGCGCTGTTTTCACACATTCAGGGGCTGTCTTACACAGAGCTTGATACCATTGGAACCAGTACCCTGATTACACGGATGACAAGTGATGTCAATCAGATTCAAAATGGGGTAAATTTGACACTGCGTTTGTTGCTGCGCTCGCCATTTATTGTGTTTGGTGCTATGATTATGGCATTTACAGTTGATGTAAAAGCAGCGCTCATTTTCGTTGTGACAATTCCGCTGCTTGCAATTGTAGTTTTTGGCATTATGATACTCAGTATGCCATTATACAAAAAGGTTCAGACTGCCCTTGATAAAATACTTGGAAGAACGCGTGAAAACTTAGCTGGTGCGCGCGTGATTCGCGCTTTTTGCAATGAGGGGGCGGAGACAGAGGCATTTGAGAAAGAAAATGAACTTCTCTTGAACACACAGGTGTTTGTGGGTAAGATATCGGCGGCAATGAATCCCGTTACGTATATTATTGTCAATGTTGCCCTTGTGGTTCTTTTGTGGACGGGTGCAGTCCGCGTAGACAATGGCATCATTACACAGGGGGCAGTTGTTGCCCTTGTGAATTATATGTCGCAGATTTTGGTGGAGCTGGTGAAATTGGCGAATTTGATCATTCAGCTAACTAAGGCATTTGCCTGTGCAAAGCGTGTAGATGCAGTGTTTGATGTGGAGCCAAGTATGGAAAATGGCAAAAGCAAAGAAATTGGCAATGTAGATTCAGAATCTTCAATTGCATTTGAGCATGTATGTCTGACCTATAGCGGCGCCGGAGACGAATCCTTGACAGATATTCATTTTTCTGTGAAAAAGGGTGAAACGTTGGGAATTATAGGTGGTACAGGTTCCGGCAAAACCTCTGTTGTCAATCTAATCCCGCGCTTTTATGATGCCACAAAGGGAACCATCTTTATTAACGGCAGGGATATCAAAGAATATGATATAGAAACACTTCGCAGCAGCGTTGGTGTTGTGCCGCAGAAAGCAGTATTGTTTAAAGGAACAATTCGGGAAAATTTGTTGTGGGGAAATGAAAACGCAACGAATGAAGACCTTGAAAATGCGCTTTGTATTTCGCAGGCAAAAGAGTTTGTGGATACAAAGGAAGGCAGGCTTGACTTCATGATTGCCCAGGGCGGAAAAAATCTTTCGGGAGGGCAGAAGCAAAGGCTTACAATTGCCCGCGCTATTGTGCGCAGGCCGCAAATCCTGATATTGGATGACAGTGCATCAGCGCTTGATTTTGCGACAGATGCAAAACTTCGACAGGCGATAAAGAGTATGGGAACAGATATGACAGTGATTATTGTGTCGCAAAGAGCATCTTCTATCCAGTATGCAGATAAAATAATTGTGATGGAAGATGGGGAGATGGCTGGAATCGGTACACATGAGGAACTGCTTGCAGGCAACGAGATATACCAGGAAATTTATTATTCCCAATATCCACAGGAAGCGCCAAAGTCCGGTTCTGCGGTTTAAATGCGTTGTTTTCTTTGAAAGCGGATAGATTGAACAATCATGCGGATGCGCGAATGTTTCAATCGGCAATTTGAGCCGCAGCAGAGCTGCGGCAGAGAGGATGAAAATGAAAAAAAAATCAGTAGATTTTGGTTCAAACAAGGGTATACTAAAAAAAGTGCTGAACCATATAGGTAGATATAAATTTGTTCTGTTTTTTTCCATTGTTTTAGCAGCAGTGTCAGTAATACTTACCTTATATATTCCTATTTTGACAGGTGAAGCGGTAGACTGTATTTTAGGGCCTGGCGCAGTAGATTTTGCTGGAATTATGGAAATCCTAAAAAAGATGACAGTAATAATTATTGTTACGGCAATCGTTCAATGGCTTATGAATACCTGCAACAATAAGATTGCTTATCAAGTGGTGCGCGATGTGCGAGATGAAGCATTTAAGAGACTACAGATACTGCCGCTTGGATATCTTGACGCACACCCACATGGGGATATCACAAGCCGTATTATAGCAGATGTTGATCAGTTTTCCGATGGGTTGCTGATGGGATTTACGCAGCTCTTTACAGGAATTGTGACAATTATGGGAACGCTTGTGTTTATGTTCTCAATTAATGTATCCACAACCGTTGTCGTTGTGATTCTGACGCCGCTTTCCTTTTTTATTGCAGGGTTTATTGCTAAGAGAACATTCAATATGTCAAAGCTTCAGTCAGAAACAAGAGGAGAACAGACAGCCCTGATTGATGAGATGATTGGCAATGAAAAAGTTGTGAAGGCATTTAATCATGAGAACAAAGCAATGGAGCAGTTTGAGGAGATTAATGGCAGGTTGGAAAAGGCAAGTGTGAAAGCAATCTTTTTTTCCTCGCTGACCAACCCTTGTACCCGTTTTGTAAATAGCTTGGTCTATGCGGGCGTTGGAATTTTGGGAGCATTTTTAGCAATCAAAGGGCGTATTAGCGTAGGACAGCTTACCAGTTTTTTGAGCTATGCTAACCAGTATACGAAACCGTTCAATGAGATATCCGGCGTAGTGACAGAACTGCAAACAGCGCTTGCCTGTGCGGGCAGAGTCTTTGCGTTTATTGAGGAAGAACCGCAGATTCCTGAAGCAGATAACGCGATTGTGCTAAAAGAGCCAAGAGGACGTATTACGATGGAAAATGTGAACTTTTCGTATACTTCTGAACAGAAACTGATTCAAAACTTTCATCTTGAAGTTAGTCCAGGACAGCGCGTAGCGATTGTTGGGCCCACTGGCTGCGGCAAAACAACTGTCATAAATTTGCTAATGCGGTTCTATGATGTTAATAGTGGAAGAATTAAGGTAGACGGTGTGGACATCAGAGATATGACAAGGAAAAGTCTAAGAGACAGCTTTGGTATGGTGTTGCAGGATACTTGGCTCCACGCTGGTACGATTCGGGAAAATATTGTGATGGGAAAACCGGACGCATCTGATGAAGAGGTTATGGCAGCAGCTAAGGCGGCTCATGCGCACAGCTTTATTAAACGTCTGCCCATGGGTTATGATACTGTGATTACAGAGGACGGCGGAAGTCTTTCTCAAGGGCAGAAGCAGCTTTTGTGCATTACCAGAGTGATGCTGTGTCTGCCGCCCATGCTGATTCTTGATGAGGCAACTTCTTCGATTGATACACGTACAGAAATTCGGATATCCAAAGCATTTAATACTATGATGAAGGGCAGAACAAGTTTTATTGTCGCACACAGACTTTCTACTATCAGAGAAGCCGATATTATTCTTGTTATGAAAGATGGGAATATTATTGAACAGGGCAACCATGAAACGCTGTTAAAGAAAGAGAATGGATTCTATGCAAATTTGTATCAGAGTCAGTTCGAAGGCATTCAGTAAAAGGTGCTGGGAATAAAATAGGAGATATGCAATGATCAATAGCTTTTTAAATATATCGGATTATGGTATTTTGGGATTTATGGGAGTGGCGTTTGCCTATCTTGTTACCTGCCTGTTATTGGCAGTGGGGATGAATAAACTTCCAAGGGATCATGGGCGCGAGTTTGCCCACGATGGCGGATTATCGGCGGGAAAGCCACGCGGTGCAGGATTTGTATTTATTTTGGTATTTGTTTTAGCGACACTTTTGTTTGCAGTCGTTGACCGAGAAATTATGATCTATCTGATTTTGACAGTGGCGGCGATGATGACAGGATATCTTGACGATTGTGCCAAGGTATCTTGGGGGGAGCTTAGAAAAGGGTTGCTTGATTTAGTGATAGCAGTAGTGACAGCAGTAACCATGCTGAACTTTAATGGAAGTGATGTGACAATCGCTTTTACTGGACAGATAATTTCCTTTGCGCCATGGGTTTACGTTATGCTTGCTGTGATTCTGGTATGGGGTTCTATCAATGTGACAAACTGTGCAGATGGAGTGGATGGATTGTCTGGAACGCTGGCGATTGTGACACTTTTAACAATCTATCTTGTAATGTACAAGGCAGACACTGCATCGGAGTTTTCTTATTTAATATTGTTGTTTATGGCTTGTATTTTAGGCTATTTGTGGTTCAATGCAACGCCAAGCCGCCTTCTTATGGGAGATGCAGGATCGCGGGCGATGGGACTTTTTATTGCGATTGCAATTATGAAATCAGGAAGTCCGTTTCTGTATGTTTTTGTCGCGTTTGTTTTGATGCTGGACGGCGGTATTGGACTTTTGAAGGTATCTCTTCTGCGTTTTTTAAATATCAAAATATTGACGCATGTGAGAACGCCGCTCCATGATCATGTACGCAAAAATCTAGGCTGGTCCAATGCACAGACAGTAGTGAAATTTGCAATTATACAGATTATGATTTCGCTTGCTGTTATATGGCTTGCTTTTGCGTAACCGACAAAAAACGGTTTATAGAAAGGATAAAACAGATGAATATCGGTATTTTTGATTCAGGCATTGGCGGTGTGACGCTTCTGCATCAGGCAATGGTAATGATGCCGCATGAGAACTTTATTTTTTATGCTGACACGGCGCATGTTCCCTACGGTACCAAAACCAGAGAACAGGTAATTTCTTATGCGGATGATGCCATTCACTTTTTGCAATCCTGTGGCTGCAAAGCAGTGGTGATAGCCTGCAATACGGCAACTGCTGCGGCAGCAGAACAAATGCGTAAAAAATATACGTTTCCGATCATCGGTATTGAACCAGCAGTAAAACCTGCGGTAGCAGAGAGTGAGGGAAAACGTGTGATGGTGGTTGCGACACCGCTTGCAGTACAGGAAGAAAAGCTCAAAAGCCTGGTAGCCCGTGTCGATAATGCGCATTTGGTGGACTTGCTTGCACTGCCGCGTCTGGTAGAATTTGCAGAGCGGGGGGAGTTTGTCTCAGACGCGGTAAGTGCGTATCTGGAGGAACAGTTTTTTGGATATTCGCTGGATGCATATGGGGAGCTGGTACTCGGCTGCACGCATTTTAATTATTTTAAAGATACCTTTCGGAAATTGATGCCTGAGCAGGTGCATATAATAGACGGAAGTATTGGAACAATACGGCAGTTGGCGAGGGTTTTAGAATCAAAAGGACTGCTTGCAGCACCATTATCTGATGAATCCAGCAAATGGAAATCAGGTCATGGTGCTGCAAATGTCAAATATTATCAATCCGGAGTGGAAGTATCTGGCACTGACAATCTTAAAGATTGGGACAAACTTCATGAACGACTTGAAAAGATGCGTTTTGTGTAAAAATTGAGCGCCATAGAGCTTGGAATAGAATAGATTTATTCTAAATTCAGTTTTTTGGTCATCATATGTATATTGGCAAAATACATAAATACTGCAAGCATAACAATAAACAGTAATGACAAATTCATTGTTGGAGACAGGATATCAAATACTGTAGTGTATTTTGCGCTGAGCACTCGTGCAGATATTGGCACAGAAGTGAACCAGCCGAAGATTTGTTCTATAAATAGCACGATAAAATATGATGCAATTGCACCAAGGATGCGATGTTTGGCATAGAGCTGACCCAAAGAAATACATCCAAAAATGATAACAACATTAGCAATCTCGCTGATAATAGAGTAAAGTATCATATAAATCAGAAAAGATGGCAAATGTATCCCAAATACATTAGAAAATTCATTTAATACGATGGAAAACATATCCTTGAAAATCCATTTTAATTCTGGAGAATCTGTATAAAAAGAAGTAATATGCAGAATCCCAACTTGTATAATGATAAACACACTGAAAAGAATTGCCAGTGCCATTAGTATATTGACGAAAAAAGCAATTGCAATCTTGGCAATTAAAATCTGGTGCGTTGTGACAGGAAGTGTGTGGGTCAGATATCCTTGGTCCGTGTAGCAAGTTTTGTAAAAGCGGATTGCAATGATTAACGTGGTTCCCAAAGTACAGCCAATCATGCCAAAATAATATAAAAAGATGGAAAGCATCAGTGCCATAGCAGAATATACCTGAACCGATTCATCATACTTGGGATTGATTGTCAGAAGGACAGCGCAGGTTAACAGCGTGGTTCCTGCCAATACAATAAGCATAATTACAAAGGGAAAAATAAGTCCCTTCCATTCATATTTTATAAGTTTCTTTAACATGCATATACCTCCCTGAAATAGGTATCCACGGATTTTCCCATCTGGCTTCGAATCGAATCAACAGATGTATAGAGCATCAGGGAACCATTTTTCATAAATATGACATCATCAAGGACATTTTCAATGTCGGAAATCAGATGCGTTGACAGTATAATCGTAGAGCCAGGATTATAGTTGGTGATAATTGTGCGCAAAATAAAATCTCTGGCGGCAGGGTCAACACCTGCAATCGGTTCGTCAAGAATATAAAGGTCCGCATGTCTGCTCATAACCAGAATTAATTGAACCTTCTCTTTGGTGCCTTTTGAAAGTGTTTTTAAATGTGCGTTGGAATCAATACCAAGGGCATTTAACATTTCATAGGCTTTTTCTTTTGAAAAATCTTCATAAAAATCTGCAAAATAGTCAACCATCTGTGCAACTTTCATGCCATTGTCAAGATAGGTGCGTTCCGGCAAGTATGAGATAACTCTTTTGGTAGCAGGACAGGGAATCAATCCATTGATAAGTACATTCCCGCTTGTTGGTGCAAGCAGGCCGTTAATCATTTTGATCAAGGTTGTTTTTCCACAGCCGTTTGGGCCTAACAGACCAATTATTCTCCCTCTGGGAATGGTAAGATTGATATGGAATACAGACATATAACTTCCCATACCAGGATATCGTTTGCACAAGTCTGTCAGTTGCAGAAGCGGTGCTTCAGAATAAGGATTTTTCGTATAGAGCGGTTCCTGCGCATCATTGTTTACTGGATAGTTCATTTCATTCACATTCTTTTCCCCCTTATTTCATGATTTAAGATTCAATGAGACTGTTTATAAGCTCCATGATTTCTTGGCTGGTATAGCCGAGTTCCTGTAGTCTTGCGAGTAAATTTCTTATTTGTGTAAGTGCGATCTCGCGTTTTGCGGAATCAATCATCTGCTGATCCTGCGTCACAACACGTCCGCTGTTTCGCTGTGTCACAATGAGGCCGCTGTGCTCTAGCTCACTAAAAGCTCTCTGCATTGTATTTGGATTGACATTTGCTTCGGCAGCCAGTTCGCGCACACTGGGAACACGGTTTCCGGGCTGATATATACCGCAAACAATGCGGGTCAGAATTTTTTCATAAACTTGTGTATAAATTGGTCGGTCAGAGTTCAATTCCCATCCCATGTCTTGGCTCCTTTCTAAAAAATATGTACTAGATAATTAATACACTAATACAATAATACATCTGGAAGGAATTGTCAAGTATCTGAAATAATTCTTTTCATGTTTTGTAATTCATGATAGAATGATTCTGGTATAATCTGGCAGCAAAATGGTCAGAATAGAAGTTGCTTTGAAGAAAAAATGGAGATGTTATATGAAAAGAATTATCGGTAAGGTGATAGTCTGCTTGATGGTTTTTGTCATTACACTTTTTGTGAGC
Source organism: uncultured Lachnospiraceae bacterium (assembly GCA_910586585.1). Classification (GTDB taxonomy): domain Bacteria; phylum Bacillota; class Clostridia; order Lachnospirales; family Lachnospiraceae; genus COE1. Next base: position 2,525 of record CAJUKA010000049.1, on the reverse strand, counting down.
AGCAGTATTTATAATAAAGGAAATGAGGAAATGACAGCCAATATGCAGCAGGCGTCGCTTCCGCTTGTGCATATTATGTCAAAAGGCATTCCGTATAATTATCTGCATGGGCTGAAGCAGGAGATGGATGGCAGTTTTTTCAGGGATACCATCACGCCGCTTGGAGAAGGACGGACCCTGGATTTTGTCATAGACAAATATGGCAATGAGATTCACCAGATTTCGTTTGAAGTCAGGAGTATTGATGGAACGCGTCTTGTCGAGCGCACAAAGGTTAGCAATTACAGGGAAACAAAGGACAACATAAGGACAACTGTCACAATAAAAGATCTGATTGAGTCCGGCACGGAATACAATTGGATTTTGATGCTTGAGACAAAGACAGGGACAATTCGGTATTATACGCGCATTATTGATGGTGAAAATTATAATATTTCAGAAAAACTCAGATATGTAAAATCATTTCATGACAAGACATTTGACAAAGAGCGAGTCAGTGACCTTGCAACCTATCTTGAATCAAATTATAAAGGAGACAACACAACACTCAATTACGTAAATATTCACAGTAGTCTCAAACAAGTTGCCTGGGCGGATTTGAATATCAAGAAGATTACAGAACCATGTATTACAGTCAGTGAAATGGAGGCGCAGACGGCTTCGATACGCATGAGTTACAGAGTGCAGACAATTGAAGGAAAAAACAAATATCAATATAATATTGTGGAGTTTTTTCGAATCAGACATACACCGGATCGAACATATCTATTAGATTATGAACGAACAATGAATCAGATTTTTGACCCGGAGGGGGACGTATACGGCGGCAACAAAATTATGCTTGGCATCAGAGACAGCAATGTTCAGATGATAGAGAGTGATGGCGGTTCTAACCTTGCATTTGTTAATGAGAATCAGCTTTTTTGCTATCATGCCGCAGACAAAAAAATTGCTTGTTTGTTTAGTTTTTATGAAGATGGTGACCCGAGGAGCAATTATGACAATCATGCGATAAAAATACTGAATGTAGATGAGACAGGAAATGTGACATTTGCAGTCTATGGTTATATGAACAGAGGAAGCCATGAAGGAACAATCGGGATACAAGTATATGGGTACAATGGAATGCTCAACACCATAGAAGAGATGATTTTTATTCCATATAATAAGTCTTATCTGACGTTAAAAACTGATATGGAACAGCTCTGTTATATTAACAAAAATGAAATATTTTTTATTTATCTTGATGGCTCAATTCTTGCTGTAAACCTGTCGGAACGGTCATATGATGTGATTGCAGAAAATTTACAGCAGGGCAGTTTTCAGGTGTCTGGTACAGATAAAATGCTGGTGTGGCAGAATTCTGCGGATGCCTATAACTGTACCAAATTGATACTGATGAATCTCAATACAGGAAACACACAGGAAATACCAACAGACGGACAAAACAGGCTTCTTCCGTTAGGGTTTATCAATGAAGATTTAATCTATGGAGTAGCACGCTACAATGATATCAGCATTGATTTTTCTGGCTCCGTGACGTTTCCAATGTATGCGGTGTATATACGAGATGAGCAGGGCAATATTTTAAAGACATATCATCAGGAAAATATCTATGTGACAGAGGTTGATGTCAAGGACAATCTCATTACACTCACAAGAGTCATACAGGAGGAGGACGGCAGCTACAGCAGCACAGAAAATGATCAAATTGTCAATAACGTAGCTGATGACAGAGGCTATAATTCATCGGAAGTAGTTGTTACACAAAACTATCAAAAGATTGTTCAGTTGGTACTGAGAAATACCATGGATATCAAGAAGCCCAAAAACACGAAACCGCTGATGGTAATGTTTGAGGGTTCCAGGGAGCTTGCTGTGGAGATTCCCAATCCTGTCAGCAGATATTATGTATATGGAAGATATGGAATTGACGCGACATTCACGCATGAGGCAGAGGCGGTTAATTTGGCTTACAGCATAAGCGGAACGGTGGTCAATGAGAATGGAGATTATGTATGGAAGCGGACAGCTAGAAGTACAAGAAACCAGATTATGGCGATTACGGGGAAAGCCAGCAGTGAAGAAAGCTCAGAACTTGCAGTGTGCCTAGAAACAATACTTGAGTTTGCAGGTTCCATCAAAAATGTACAGCCAATGCTCAATAATGGAAAGACGGTAAAACAGATTATAGAGGAGAATTTAACAGATACGACTGTACTCGATTTAAGAGGTGTGAGTCTCGATGCAGTTTTGTATTATGTCAATCAAGACATTCCGGTTCTGGTTACAATGGATGATGGCAGTGCAATGCTGGTAATTGGATTTAATGAATTGAATGTTGTGGTCATGAATCCAAAGACTGGAACAGTATACAAAGTCGGAATGAACGACGCAACCACACTGTTCCGGCAAAATGGAAATGCATTTGTGACATATTTAAAGAAAAAGTAGCTTAAATTTATTTGACGTTACTTTTCACACCCACGCCAAATTTGGGCATTATGATGAAATTTAAAAAAATT
>CAJUKA010000048.1 GCA_910586585.1 uncultured Lachnospiraceae bacterium | reverse complement strand
TCACAATATCCTGCCCATCCAGCAGGATGCGCCCGCTCGTAGGCTTTAAGATTGTGGAAAGCAGTTTCAGGAGCGTGGTCTTTCCCGCCCCGTTCTTTCCGATCAGCCCTATAAGCTGCCCGCTGTGCAGTGTGGAGCTGACATTCTGTACAGCCGTTTTATCTTTATATTTTTTCGTGATATCCTCTAAAACCAATTCCATAGGAACAACCCCCTTCCATGTTTTTTTACTGCCCTTCCGCATCACATTCCCCGTCTAAAAAGTAATCACAGAGCTGATTGACCAAATCATCCGCGGCTTTATCCGCACCACCATATTCTTTTCCCATCCCCAACTAATCGCTGTCTTTAGACGGTGTTTCAATGATAATGTTCTGCGAAAGCCCGTTCAGTAATTCCTTCGTAATCTGCAATTCAAAATCTTCCAGTGCATAATACTTCATAGCTTTCCCGCTTTCCGATATTTCCATTGCGCTGGTGACAAGCCGGGCAGTTTCCAGCTTCTTTAAGTGCATATAAAGCAGGGGCCTGCTGATATTTACCAGACGGGCCAGCTCACTCACATACTGCCGCCCTTCTGCCAGTATGCCGATGATTTTTATCCGTACCGGGTGTGAAAGGGCATCAAAAACATTGATATAATCCTCATATTTTTTTAAGTTTAAATCTCCAACAAAATTTCCCATAATCAAATATCTTTCATCATTTTGTCAATGGCTTCTACTTTTTCCTTTACAGTCTGCAGGTCTTTTTTCATTTCAGCATTCTCACGCTTCATTTCCTCTGCAAAGCTGTTAAACCTTGCCACATCAACGCTCTTGATCTTCTCCCTTTTTTCCTTGCTCCTGATAACCAGTATGATTGCAACAATGACAATAAAACCGATTGCGCCGATCACGGGCATGATGACTGCGATGTTTCCCATTTTTGTTCTCCTTTCAAATCAAAGTGTTTCATGTGTAATAATTTTATTACATATGAAATTATTTGTCAACACATTTTTTCACTTAGATATGCAACAGCAGGAGAACCATGCCTGTTTCCCTGATGTGTCACACCCCTTATTGGCTCACCAGTTTCTAGGTTAAAAAAGCATGTATGGTAAGTCGAGTAATACGGACGCACAATATACTGCATTGCAGTCTTGATATGCGCCTTGGCATGATCAGCATACTTCGTATCCCTGCCTCATGCCTTTCGAATCTTGCACCATTACAGACCGTGTGGCATACTTTTCTAACCTTATCATAAGGGATAAGCACCAAGAAATCTATCGGTTATATTTTTCATTTGTGAATTTTTAAAGGGTTACTGCCTGTCGAAATCTTTGTTTATAATCAAGTAGGGAAGGTTCATTTTCCCTACTCGCCGCGTGGGGTGTGTGCAGCTTTAGTTGCTAATTTCCTTACGCACCGCTGTGCATAAAAATATCGAGTGCACAACATACAGCTTGTGCACCCGATATTTTCATAATGTTTCTTTTTCAATCTCTATTGTGTTCATATCTGCGCAGATGGGATACGACTTTCATTCTGGTTTTACTCCCAATTTTTGCAGACATCCACCCAGTCTACGGGTCTGGAATACTGTTGTAACTCTGGAATTGTAAGCTCTATCGCACTGTTAGAACTTCCACATGCTGGAAAAACGGTTTCGAATCGTTTCAGCGATATATCAAGATATACTTTCACATCTTTATTTACTGCAAATGGACATACTCCACCCACAGCATGTCCAACCATCCGTTCTACTTCTTCTGGTGAAAGCATCTTTGCTTTCAGACCAAATTGTGCTTTGTATTTTGCGTTGTCAATCTTTGCATCTCCTGCCATTACCACTAGAACTGCATTACCATTTATCATAAAGGAGAGCGTCTTTGCTATCCTTTGCGGCTCACAATGCAGTGCCTCAGCAGCCAGTTGCACGGTTGCACTAGATACTTCAAATTCCTGAATATTCTCTTCCAGCCCATACGCTCGAAAATAGGCTTTTACTCTTTCTATTGACATTTTTCCTCCTATTATAAATCGCTGCGCGTTTAGATCTCTACTTTAAGTTCTGCTTCTTCTTCTGCTTGCTTTTTAAAGTCCTCTATTTGATCTTGATCCAATATTGGCAAATCTCCTAATGATTTAACGCCAAATGTTCTTAAAAATTCTTCTGTTGTTCCAAAAAGGAGCGGCCGCCCTGGCGCATCAAGCCTTCCAAGCTCTTGTACCAAATTAAATTCTACCAGTCGGTTTACAGCATGTCCGCAGCTTACCCCTCGTATTTTTTCTACTTCAAGTTTGGTTACAGGCTGTTTGTAGGCGATAATTGATAAAGTCTCAAGCAGCGTCTCTGACAATACATACTTTCGCGGCGCTTTTGCTACCTTTATCAAATACTCATACAATTCTGGTTTGGTGCATAATTGTACTGCGTCAGCCAGCTCCACAATATAAATGCCTCTGTCCTCTTCGCTGTACTTTTTGTTCATTTCAGCAACTATTTTTCGTATTTCTTCTTCTGATACTTCCAGTACATGGCTAAGTTTGGAAATCTCCACAGAATCCCCCATTGCAAAAAGCACTGCCTCAATTACTGCTATCATCTTTTTTTCATTCATAATTGACCTCTATTCACTCATAGACAGCATAAAACCTATGCTGCAAGACTGGATATAATAATGATTTCCGCAAACGTTCCCTCCTGCTCTATGGAAATCACTCCCTGTTTCATCATTTCTAATATTGCCATAAAAGTTACAATCACCTCCATCTTGCTTCCCTGCTTTTCAAGAAGGTTTCTAAAACTGAACTTTTTATGATTCTTCACATATGCTTCTATGTAACTCTGTTTTTCTTCCAGATTAATTTCATCTTTTTCAATCTTACCAAATCGGCTTCGGATAGGGTCTATTTTATCTTCTTGACGCTTAATTATGGATTTGAAGATTTCATGGAGTTTTGCAAGATTTATGTCTCCTACCAGTTCCGTATAATCTATTGGATACTTATAGTCTGCTACTTCCTTTGGAAGCATTGGCTTTTTATACCAGCTTTTTGCCGCATCAACCTGCTTGTCTCTCAACTCAAAAGCCATATATTTATACATTTTATATTCCAAAAGCTTTTGTACAAGCTCTGCTCTGGGATCTTCTTCCTCACCTTCCTCATTTACCGTTTTGGGCAGCAGCATTTTGCATTTGATATCAAGCAGCGTGGCGGCCATCACGAGAAATTCACTCATAATATTCATATCTTCTGTCTGCATATTTTTAATATAGTCCAAATACTGCTGTGTAATAACTACAATTGGAATATCATAAATATCTATTTTATTCTTTTCTATCAGATAAAGCAATAAATCCAACGGCCCCTCAAACACATCAAGCCTAACAGACAAACTCATACATACTCCTCCTTTTTTAATCGCTTCGCGATGTCAAAGCCATATGTTTCTCAACCAATATGCATTCTTATGGGTTTTGCAGCATCTAGGCTGAACTGTAACGAAATATGTTCCATGCGCGTTATACTGCCCTAGAGTGTTTCCTAAAAATGCTTCCTGTCAGATGCGCATCAAATATTGTGAAAGGTTTGTACCGAATGAACGCATAGCGGACTATCTTGACTGAATTCGGTGCAAATATCACGAGAAATGGAGCATACATCTGATCGTTATGATTTTTAAACATGCTCTAATATCATAAACCATCTTATCATCAAATACAACTGAACAAGCAGCTATATTTTACAAAATATGTAACAAGTAGAATTCCAAGCAGTGTAAGCGATACCGTTTAGGAAAAAAATTTTTCAATCGTATAAATTAGGACGCATTTTCGCTTATCTGCTCCATTTTCTTAATTTCTTTAAAACAAAACGCTCCTGAAAGGATAAAAGCCAAAGCGTCTGCGACAGGCCCCGTCATCAGAATACCCGTCAACCCAAAGAAGCGAGACAAAATGAGCATAGCCGGAATATAAAAGATTACCTGCTTTGACAAGGAAGTAATCGCTGCTTTCATGGGCTGCCCGATTGCCTGGAATAATACGCCGGCACACATCTGCAGGCCATTCAAAAATGTAAGCAGCAGATAAATATGGAAACACTTGACCGCAAATTCCTCATACAGCGCAGATTCCGTCCCGAATATCCGAATAAGCTGTAGCGGGAAGCACTGGAAAATGATCCATGAAACAAAGGTTATGATTGTAGCAACTCCTGCACTCAGCAAAAAGGTCTTTTTCACACGGCCATATTTCTTTGCGCCGTAATTGAACCCGATGATTGGCTGGCTGCCGCTTGCAACGCCAATGCCAATGGAAAATGCAAGCATACTCACAAATGATTGATGTCCCAAGTCCTTTCGCTGCTTTCTCACCCTCTCCCTTTCCAAGGCTGAGACTAAAAAAAGCTGCAAGTCCGTCACCAAAAAGCGTGGCGATCGCAATCGTGATCGTCGCTATCGGGGCGATAATGTTCGTTGCCCCGTTTCCCAAAAACCCTACGCCTTGGCCAATAAAAATCTAGTCCACCGTGTTATAAAGGGAATTGATGATCAGAGCTATGATACTTGGGATGGCATACCTTGCCAGCAGCCTCCCCACCCGTTCATATCCAAGCGGATTTTCCACAGTTGTTGCCTTATTCATGATACTTCATCCTCCTATATGCAATCAAATTTTTAGAAAATTATCACATCTTAAATTATTTAGAATTCTAAGTATTTAGGTAAAAAGAATGCTGTTTTTTATTTTTCAGCATTTTTAGCCATCTGCAAGATTACAGACTCAAAAATTTTCAAATGTTCTTCAGGTATCCCAACAAACATACTGTGCATGTAATCAAAGACTCGCCTTACAATATCTTCCTGCATCTCTTTCGTTTTTTCTGTCAATACTAGTTTTTTATAACGGCCGTCCGATTCCAGACTTTCCCGCCGCAGATACCCGCCTTGTTCCAGATTATTAATCAAACCGGTAACTGATGATCCTTTAATTCCTAAGAATTCTTCCAAATCTTTTGGAAAAATATCTCTCTGAACACTTTCCACAATAATGTAATGAAGAACAATCCCCTGAATACAGGTTAATGGTGAATCAGAAAAGTAGCTTGCGAAATGCCGTTGCATTTTCCGGAATGCCGCGTTCTTTTGCCCATTTGCCAAAAATTGTTTCCTGTTCTGGCATACATCTGCCTCCTGATTTAATAAGTATTATCTCCTGTTAACTATCGGTCAATCACTTTGTATGTTCCTTTTGGGAAACTCTCTATCTACCAATCGTGACTATTATAGCACCCTTTTGGGAATTATAATAGTTACAGATTGGCAGGTGTTCAAAATGGATGCACAAAACCGCATTAAGAAATTGATGGAAGAAAAGGCTGGACGGATTACCGCCTGGCAAAAGAGGCAAACCTCTCCCATTCCACAGTCACAAATATGTTCAATAGAAATAATGCGCCAACGCTTCCTACTTTGGAATCGATCTGTCGGACATTTGGCATAACCTTGTCACAGTTCTTTGCCGAAGGGAATGAGCTGGTGCAAATTCGGTCTGTCTAACCCGATTGCCGTTAAACCCAGACCTGTCGCCATCTGTTCTATCTTTGTGCTAGAATTGTAATTTCTAAAATCAAATTGTTGTAATCTTAAGTTATGTGAGATGAAAAGTCTGAAAATTTCATAAAAATAGGATTTAACAAACTGCTGGTTTTCATGTTAGATAAAGTTTCATACTCCTTCCTTACAGTTTTTTCACAAACAGGCAGCGGATCGCATTCAGCACCGCAAGAATCATAACACCTACATCCGCAAAAATAGCCAGATACATATTTGCGATTCCCACAGCCCCTAATACAAGGCAGGCAAATTTCACTACAAGCGCCATCGAAATATTCTGATAAACAATCCGCAGACATTTCCTTGAAATCTTGATTGCCTTTGCTATCTTGATTGGATCGTCATCCATCAGAACAATGTCAGCCGCTTCGATTGCCGCATCTGAACCCATTGCGCCCATAGCAATACCTATGTCCGCTCTGGAAAGCACTGGTGCATCATTGATACCATCGCCAACAAATGCCAGCTTTGCTTTGCCTAACTTCACCCGCAGAAGTTCTTCTACCTTTTCTACCTTGTCAGCCGGAAGAAGCTCACTGTAAACCTCATCAATTCCAAGTGATGTGGCAACCTGATTTGCCACTTTCTTTGCATCCCCAGTCAGCATGACGGTCTTATCTACCCCTGCTTTCTTTAATTCCGCAATTGCAGCCTTAGAATGAGGCTTTATAATATCGGAGATTACGATATGTCCCGCATATTTCCCATTGATTGCCATGTGAATAATCGTACCTGTCTGATGACAATCCTGATAAGGAATGTTTAAGTGCTTCATCAATTTGTCATTACCAGCGGCAACCTTTACGCCATCTACTTTTGCAGTCACCCCATTTCCGCTGATTTCCTGTATATCTGCCACACGGGTTCTGTCAATCTCTTTTCCATATGCCCGCTGTAAGCTCTTGCTGATTGGGTGGGAAGAAGCGCTCTCTGCAAGAGCCGCATATTCCAACAGTTTCTCATTGTCTATGGTGGAGTGATGAATCCCATTTACTTCAAAAACACCCTTTGTCATCGTTCCCGTTTTGTCAAAAACAACATACCTGGTCTGTGAAAGGATTTCCAGATAGTTGGACCCCTTTACCAGCACGCCCTCTTTGCTTGCGCCTCCTATTCCTGCAAAGAAACTCAAGGGAATACTGATAACAAGCGCACAGGGGCAGCTGATAACAAGGAATGTCAATGCCCGGTAAATCCAGACACCGGGGTCAGCAGACAGTCCCATAAAAAGCATTCTGACAACTGGAGGAAGCAATGCCAACGCCAATGCTGAGTAGCAGACAGCCGGAGTATATACTTTCGCAAACTTCGAGATAAAATCTTCTGATTTTGATTTGCGGGAGCTTGCATTTTCCACCAAATCCAAAATCTTAGAAACCGTAGATTCTCCAAATTCTTTTGTTGTCTGTATCTTCAATACTCCAGTCATACTGATACATCCACTGATTACCTCATCACCAACTTTTGCCTCTCTGGGCAGACTTTCCCCGGTCAATGCGCTGGTATTCAGGCTGGAAGATCCCTCAACTACATTGCCGTCAATCGGCACTTTCTCGCCCGGCTGTACAACAATCACGCTGCCAATCCCTACCTCATCCGGATCAACCTGCTCTAATTTCCCATTTCTCTCAACATTTGCATAATCAGGACGAATATCCATCAGGTTACTGATATTGCGGCGGCTCTTGCCCACAGCATAGCCCTGGAACCATTCCCCGATCTGGTAAAACAGCATAACGGCAATCGCTTCCAGATAATCACCGTTCTCATAAATAGCAAGCGCCATCGCCCCAATCGTAGCCACTGCCATCAGAAAACTTTCATCAAATACCTGACGGTTTCTGATGCCTTTTGCCGCTTTCCTTAAAATGTCATATCCGATGATAAAATAATTTATCAGATAGCACGCAAAACGAATCCACCTTCCTGCGGACGGAAATAAATAACTGTCAGCCTTATCAAACAGCTCTGCTGAAACAAACTGGAGTGCCAGTAAGATTCCGGCGCTAATCAAAATACGGATCATCATAACCCTCTGTTTTTTTGTCATACCATCCTTGCGGCTGCCGACAAAAATAAGAAGTACAGCAGCCATTATAATAACAACTGTCAGCAATATGCTGATTACTAATTCCTGCATGGTAAAAACTCCTTTCAAAATATGCTTAACTGTTTAATCGTTTCTGATAAAAAAGACACCCCAAAACTGCAGCCGGACATTTTCAGGGTGTCACCTTTTCATAGGCAGCTCTGGCTTACAGGAAAATCTCGCAGTCCGGCTCCACTTTCTTGCAGGCATCCAGCACGTTCTTCATAACATCTTTCGGCTCCTGCCCTTCGTCAAATTCCACGATCATCTTCTGTGTCATGAAATTGACCGTTGCGCTCTGTACTCCTGCTGTTTTACGGGCTGCATCCTCCATCAGATTTGCACAGTTGGCACAGTCTACCTCGATTTTGTAAGTCTTTTTCATTGTAAAGTCCTCCTTGTTATTTTTAAATTCAGTGATTAAGTACTTGTTTAATCATCATAGCCGTAGTATAATACAGAGAAAGGCACACGTCAATATCCCTAAGGCATTCCTTCCTAAACGGGCGAAAAGTATTTCCGTTTGGGCGAAATGCAAACGAGAAGAAAGGAAAAATAATATGGACAATATGAAATTACCACACCAACATGGAGAAGGACCGCAGACCGCACTGATCCAGAAACAATTAGACCATGTAGACTATTTCCAAACCGTAGCTGAAGTTTTCAAACAGCTTGGTGATACCACCAGAATCCGAATTTTCTGGCTCCTATGCCACCAGGAGGAATGTGTCCTCAATATTTCAGACATGCTCCATATGTCAAGCCCGGCAGTTTCACATCATCTCAGACCATTGAAAAACAGCGGTCTGATTATTTGCCGACGTGAAGGAAAAGAAGTTTATTATCGAGCCGCAGATACAGAACAAGGACGTCTGCTGCATCAGATGATTGAGCAGGTTATGGAAATCACCTGCCCTGAATTGTGAGGTCTGTCTTATGAATGAGGAATTGAGAAAAATACAAAAAGAAATGGAAAGATTTCATCAAAAGGTAGCAAATGCTGGCATTCCGCTTTATCCCGGTATAGAGTTATGTTATCTTACTTTTTCAACCGATTCTTTTTCTGTGCAGCATAAGGCTCTATCACACATCATTCAGATTAACTACTGCAAAGCCGGACAGATGATGTGGGAGATGAAAAACGGAAACCGAATTTATTTGAACCCGGGAGATTTCTCCCTGCATACCATGAAAGCCTGTACGGATTCCGTACTTACCTTTCCAAACGGTACGTATCAGGGACTTGGCATCTATATTGATCTGCAGGAAGCCTCTGACACTCCCCCCGAATTGTTAAAAAACTTTGGTATTTTTGAAACCATATTACCCGAAAAATTCTGCAAAGATGACAGACCTGTCTTTCTTGCCGGAAATGAACAGACAGAAAGTATTTTTTCTGCATTTTATAACCAGCCTGAAACGCTTATGCTTCCATTCCAAAAAATCAAGATTTTGGAATTGCTGCTTTACCTTGCCAAAATGGAGTTTACGCCCCAAAACAAACTGGCTGAATATCAATTCGAGCTGACTGAAACGATCCGGAAAATCCATGACCAGCTTTTGCAGCACATGGAGCAGAGAATTACCATAGAGGAACTTTCAAGACAATATCTCATCAATCCAACAACTTTGAAAAATGCTTTTAAGTCAGTCTATGGAACTTCCATTGCGGCACATATCAAGGAACATCGAATGCGACAGGCTGCAAAACTGTTAAAAGAAACGAATAAGAGCATAGCTGAAATCGCACAGGCTGTCGGCTATGACAGCCAGAGCAAATTTACTGCGGCATTTAAAACATATTTTGAAGTCCTACCGAAAGAGTACCGTAAGAATTGAGCGGGAGCAACACATCAAAAAGAGCGTACAGAGGATCATAATCTTTCCATTTTTGCAAAATCCTCCTCTTCTGATTCAAGATACCCAACAAAAAAATACAATTCTTCCGGACGTTCCGGCAGGTAATCCATTCAGATGATAAAGAATTGCCTTATATGTGGAATAAAGATAGTAGTGAAAATCAAGTGTGATGCGTTTTTATAAGAAAAGGAACTAAAACAGTTTGGGAATATGCTTCATTTGAAAAATCAAAACATTATTCTGTTTTTTGCTAAATAGTGTTGATTTCAATTCACATGCCAGCATATCCTGCCGAATCCTGTGCTCCACTATGAAAAGCCGCGATGGCTGGAATCTTACCAGGTTCTTGCTGTCGATGCGTCAAATATGGTCTGCTGTCAACTTCATAGTTTTCATCAGATTTTTAATACTCTGCAATAAAACTGTTTCCGTAGTTTCATTTCTCATATCTTCCATGACCTTACACATCTGTCTCACCTCTTCCGGTTTTTTTTCTGGATAGTTTCTTAAAGTTTCTCTTTCATCCATCGCAAAATCATAGATATCCTCCCATTCATCATTTCCGGCAAGCACACCAAAGAAGACTATGCCCAGAATGTCCCTGAAGGCATGCTTCACTTTGCCCTGCTGTCTGCTATCTGTCATCATATCGGCCTGCTGTGAATAAACATCCATGAAAATGCGGTCCAGCCCTTCTGTTTCCGAGAGGCGGATCTCCTCTATGAGCATATGAACTGTTTTTGATAAGTTTTCAAGTTTGGTATCTTTTTTTGTCATACTGTCCCCCACATACGCAAAATACTGTTTAGAAACAGAGTATTATATATTAGTTCAAAAAAAGTACTCCTATCACTTATTGTTAAAATATAACTAAAAAACTTAAAAAATGTATGTCTTTTTCATTCATGCGTTTAATCTGTATTTATCCCATAATTCCTAGATTAAATAGTGTGTTCTACCCTGCATTTTTATCATTTTCAATGTACCTATAACCGGAACGCTATATCTATCGCTGTCTGCGTTTCCCCGAACGATGCCACCCAACTATCAAAATGCCAAGCCTTAAATTTTGAAGCGTTCCATACTGGAGATAACGCATATTCGTATATAATTCCGTCATACTGTTGCTGATTGGCGTTCCTAGTGCAAAAGTAACCCCCTTGCCGCCAGTTATTTCAGAGAAGTATTGTCAAGTATGTTTGTAAAGTTTTATATTTTAGGGTATCTTCTGCATCAACCAGAACCGGGCATAACATATGTTGCAACGTTTTAATATTGAATCAAAAATCCAAACCCTCCTCCGTAAACAAGGACTGACGGCGGAAAACCTGACCAAAAATTCTCCTATAAGGAACTGTTAAGAAATAACTTTACACTTTGACTCAGACAAGTCAAATGTAAAGATTTATTTCTTAACAGCTCCTAATAAAAGATGTCCCGCTCTTTCTTCGTCACAGTACACCTTTTATCACGCGGCAGTCTGCCGCCGCTTTTTTGGATCTGTCTTCGCATACCCCTGATATTTCTCTTGTGATAATACTACTCAATCTTTATTTCACTGCTGCAATCAGCGTAAAGAATCCTCAAACATTTTATCAAGCATACTCTCACAATCATTGAATTCCTCACCAGCCTCTCCTGACGGATTATCCAACTCATAATACATCTTTGTCTTTAAATCATAAACATACCAGCTTATACTGCCTTCGCCTAAAAAAAGATATTGTTTTTGCCATTCATTTTCATACCAGACTTTGTTGCAGTCAATCAGTCCGTTTATATGCTGATTGGGTGCCTCATTCAGCAGCGGTTCATCAACCCCATAAAGAATGAAACCGTTATATTCGATGCCATTTATGGTTCTCAAAATTTTGAGATATTCCTCCGGCAAGGCGATACCCAATTCATCCTTTACGGCTTTTATAAAGGTTCCCGCTTCCTCCTCTGAAATGCCGCAATTGATGTCCTGACCATATCTTTTTTCTTCTTGTCTGATTTCCTCTAAACGTTCTTTCCACATCTTTATATTCTCCTAACCTGCCTGACTGAAAGCTGACCACTGTTCCCAAACCAATTTGTTTTTCATGACATCTCACCCCTCCATACTGATAACATACGGAAGGAGATGTTCCGGGGTATACTGTTCTCCTTCATCCTCAAAAGTCATATCCGTTATAACAATATCCGAATCGCTGTTGGATTTCGTATAGAGGTTAATATATTCAATCTGCATCTCATGAAGACTGGACAGCTTCCCGTTCACATACTCCTCATCGAAATAAACACCCTTATAACGGGCATCAAAACCATTTTCTTCCCACGAGATGTCACTCTCATCTCACTCCACCATCACGATTTCACCAGTGACCAATCTGACTTCAATATAGTCTATCTCCAGATCTTCTATATCGGTATCGACACTCAAATAAAGCCTCATGCTATCATTTCCTTTCTGCGTAAAGTACGAATCTATACCATGTCATTTATTGGCAGGCACGTATACGATTATTTTTCCATTCCTCCATCCGCATGGCCAGCCGCCGAGTTTATATGCCTTGAACAAACTCTCGAAAAATGCGTTTCCCTTTCCGCAGATAAATCTGCTTTTTGCGCACAATTCTATCTCACTGTACATCTCTTGCTCTACGCTGATGTCATCGATCGGAAACTCAATATCATCTAACTCGGGAATTTCTATGCCACGTACAATTTTATTTAATTCCGCATAGTTGTCATACTCATAAATTATCCCACACACTTCTCCCATTTCATCCTCCAAAATATCGACCCACATTTGTCCTTCAAGTTCTTCATACTCTCTGTCAAATGCGTTTTCGTATGCTTCGTCATAATCATGTATGACTTCGTATTCCTCTGCATTTATCTCAACATCTTCTCTGAAAAACCGTATGTTCTTAATTTCTTTTCTTGTTTCTTCCAACAAGTCATAATGAAAAAACATATTTTCCCCTCCATAATTTCTTGATTTATCTTTTTGTCAA
The DNA here is from genome assembly GCA_910586585.1 of uncultured Lachnospiraceae bacterium. Lineage (GTDB taxonomy): Bacteria > Bacillota > Clostridia > Lachnospirales > Lachnospiraceae > COE1. The sequence continues at coordinate 17,944 of CAJUKA010000048.1, read as the reverse complement.
CTATGAATATTTTAGATTTTAAAATACCAAAAAGTTTTAATCGGCAGTTATCTGTTTAAATCCATAATTGTCATCTCTCCTGCTACAATACAACCACCCAGCCAGAAGGATATTCCCCGTTCCATGAACACGGAAAATACCCTTCCTCATAGATTTCTGACAGCATGGTAAAAAAAACAGGCGTATCCAATACTTTTTCCACACATGCCCACGCCATATCCCGCTTAATATTGTTAAAAAGCTCGTCGCAAACCGCAAGTTCATCGCCCAAGCCCTGTCTGTTGATCAATTCGCCGAACTTTTTCCAAACAGTATCGCCGATTGCGGCGGAAACAGTGTCAAAAGCATCATCAATAGCACCGTCGCCGATTTTTTTCATGGCTATATCTTCCAACTCACAAACCCGAGACTCCCAAACGTCAAAATATTGTTTTCCCCACCCGTCGCACGCCTCATAAAGAGAAAAAACCATATCATATTTTTCATTTGGCTTGCCGCTGTTTTCAAACCAACGAATTGACTTTGCCTCCTCCAAAAAAGCCTCCATTCTTTCACCGATTTTTTCGCCTAACATACCTAGCAGTTCGACGTCACTGTATATAATGGAAGAAACGCTGACAATGCCGCCGAAAGATAACAGTTCCTTTTTTCCCATGGCCGCAAAATCATACAAACCATACGGATAGCCCGCCGGATTTGGTATATCCAGCTTTCCTGCCGCCGCTTTTGCAAACGTCCGTTACGAAAAAATCCTCTCTGTCTTGAATCTCTGCGCATTCGGCAGCGACACCGTTCTCCATGCCCGCCTTTTGCAAAAGAACATCCGCTTCATTCCTGCTTTCAATATGGACACACAGTTTCCCACAGAAGAGTTGTCCGCAGATTTTCGATAAGTTCATCTCTGTCCATTTACGCTTCGCCGTCCTCGTCATTTTCTTCCTCAACCAATGAATTGATAAATATTGTAATCGTCTCTGCCAGATAGGTCACATATTCCTCCGGATTCTCGCCATATTCAAACTCGTGATTATAATAATAGATTGCGCCGCAATCCTCTTCTCTTACGCTGAAGCAGAAAAGGTTTCCGCCATCTTCATCGGCAAACGGAATCAGCCAGTTTGGAATTGCTTCATCTTCCCTCAAAAGCCTCAGCATATTTTCCACAGACCGCTTTTTTTCACTACATACCAGAATAAACCAATTGACAATATACGCATTGCCGCTTTTGTCTGTGAAAACGGGCTTTTCCGGGTATCCTCCGTTATAAGCCAAGTAGTGCTCCCTCACCGCCGCCGGGATTTTCACCTGAAATTTTTGCTCGATACATTCCAAATCTTCTGCCTTTGCCTTTCCGTGTGCATGTAAAATCCGATTGCCATACATAATATGCCGTCTCCTTTCTTTGATTTATAGTTCGCATTTTGTTTCAACAGCCTTCAAACAGAATATTGCTTTTTAAAATAAAGTTATTTGATCCACTTGTCCATTCGTCTATATACTCCTAAATTCAAACTGTTAAATTCGTCCTTATTTACTTCACGCCAAACACCGAGTTCCCGCAGCAAAATATTAATTGCTCCTTCTCCGCTGCATAGTGGGATACTGATATTTCCGTTTTCGTACAGAATCCCTGACTGGGTTCCGATACCACCGAAATAATCAGCTTCAATATAAGCCAGTTTCGTGTGGAAGGAGTACTCCTGTAATAAATAGCTTGTGACTGTTTCTGGGTCAGATGGTTCATTTGCAGACTCAAATAATTCGCCAATGTCATCTAACAGTGCATCAGTGAGAAAGATCATACCATATCCTTGGGGCAGTTTAATTTCCTTTGCAAACCAATCATTTTCTATCCGTTGCATATCTTTGTGTACACCAATAATAGCTCTCACACAGTGTCCCATTGTCAACCACCTCTTTTTGCATTACATTCATTCAATTTTCGACAAACAGGAAGCGCAGGGACAACAAGCCTCGCTCCACGCCAAGTTTTAGTATCTCTTATCAGGCTCTTGAAATTCTTTATTCTTTTTGGGAACAATAGCAGAAAGTTCGCATTTTGTTTCAATAGCCTTCAGAAGAGCTTGAAAATATTCATCTTGGCCGCAATTGTAATCATCCCTGCAAAGGACATAGCCGAAAACATCTCTGTATTGAACATTATAAGGTCTGCATTTCTTTTAATCTCCTTAAAGTAACCATATGCTTTATTTCCTGCTCATGAATCAGTGTCAGCAATAGAAACGACCTCATTTCCTGTTTCTATATTTCTCAATGAAACCATCCCCCTTTTGGGAGCTCACCAATGACCAATCTGACTTCAATATGGTCTGTCTCAAGGTCTTCTATATTGGTATCAACGAACACACGCTCCCTGTCAATCCCAATATAACATTATCATATGGTTAATTTGCTTATGGTCAGTTCGTTCAATGACTTTTGGATTCTGTTTCTCTTGTGTTACAAGCCAAATACTACCATGACCAATTTCATCACTATCTTTAACAAAAGTGATATCGCTCGGTTCCGCAACACCGCTTTTTTCAATTAATTCCTCTATTTTAGAAACAGGGAGAACAGTGTCAATCCAAAGGGCATCTGCGTATGTTGATTTTTCTCCTTTACTATTCACGATTTCATAGCCATAAGTGCATACATAAATTGTACTATCTAAATCCATATGTCTAATTTGTTCTACGAAATTTTGCAAAACCCAAATATCTCCTTCATCTAAAGAAAAAAGATTATAATACCTGTTTTCTCTATCAAAATAATCATTAAACTCCATTAAAACATCATCATTCAAATCAAATTTTCTTGAATTAAGGACAGTTTCTAACACACCCATATTTACCCCTCACAAATTTTACTTTGTTCGTTATCCATCGTATCTATCTCCGCTGTCTCCAAAACACGCTGTCCATTCATTGCTATTTCTTAGCAGTTCCTAAAATTCTTCTTATCTCCGGCAAGTACTTATTGGAAATGTCTCTGTAAACTTTATCTATTGGTCCATCCAGCTGCTCCTTCCTCCTTTCCGGCAGCTTTGCAAGTTCTTCTTCGATCTCCCCCATCATATTTGCAGTCAATGCATCATATTCCTTCTGTTTCTCTTCACTCAATTCTTCTCTTAACATATTCACAATCCCTCAAAGCAGACCTTCCTTTATGGCGCTGCAGATCATACATAGCAATTCTGTATAACCTCCTATCAGTTTCCTGTCCTCTTCTGTTGCAGTCTTCAAAAATTCCTGTACCTCTTTTTGCAGATCCAGCCATTCCTGATTCGTTTTCCGTTTTTTATTGCCCATTATTTCATATACCAACCTTTCCGCTTCTGTCTGCGGATTGTTACACCTTTCATTATATCTCTTGCAGGACATAGCAAACTCGTGCATATCCATTTCGCTTACGTCTACATTTTCGCAATACTCGAGGAATTCGAGCAGACCCATTTCGCTTGCGTTTACATCATTCATCTCTTCCATTCCATCCCCCTGTTCTTTAACTCGGAACAAACCATATCATTTCACGAAAAGTTTCATAAACCGGAATCATTCATAGCCTAATTCCCGTTCTATATCCCGTTCTACTTGTATTCTTATTTCCTCTAAAAAAGCTAACCGATTATCCAAAATTTTCATGGAAATCATTTCCCCGTCTTCATAGATGGAAATCCGTGCTCCCGCCCGACAAAGTTCTTTAAGCATATCCCGAAAAATCTTTTTTCTGTCAATTTCATTTCCGTCGATATCCTCTGAAACATCATAACACTCCAGGTCAAATCCCATCACAAAATCATTTTCATCGATTCGCTGCTTTATCGCTCCAATCGGCAAAGAATTATCGAATTTTCTGATAATCCTTATATACTTTGCTATGGAACAGTCTTTTTCAATTTTTATCTGAATGAAATCCATTTCGATATTCCTCCTGATTCGCCAAAATATTAAAATCCCTCTATCATTCCTGAATTCATAAACCAATTTGGTTACAAATCTAACGATGTCATATCAGTATTATACAAAAGCAAGCTTGAAATCCTCATACATTCCAAATGCTGTTTTCAAAATATCTTCCAGATCTTCATATGTCCCAAAGACTGGTTTTTTTATCCGGTAATTAACGTCAATAAGCCGCCTTGAATAGACGCCCTAGGGTTCGCCAAGCAGCAGTTCGCCATTTTCCCTGACTACCCAGACCAGATGGCCATGCCATCCCGCAATATGATATGAAAGCCAAATGTAAAAGCATCGGCCTGCTCCTCTGTTATTTTATAAAATTTTTCTTTGGAATGAAACATCGGAGAATACCCTAAATCCCTGATGATACTCATGACCTCATCTCTCTCAACATAAACTAAGCGTTCGTCTGACGGCGTCCTCTCACTGCTGAAGTGACCGGGCAATTCTTCATACCGCCTGATAAAGTCCATTTTTAGCAGCGCATTTTTGACTTTAAAATGCAGTTCTGTCATAATTCATCAACCCTTCCTTTCAGTCAGCCATGCCGCTCCCGGATAGAGTTCTCCTGTCCGGGCAAAATACTCCACACATTTTGCGGCAAGTTTAGGATCCTGCATGGTATAACGCAGCTGCATAAAGCTTCCATAAATTGTGCTCGTACTAGATTCCTCGCCAGAATCAAGATAATCCGGGTTAAAGCTGGAATAAAATGCTTCATCTTCCATACCGTTATTGACAACATATTGGAACGCAATCCAACTGGAGTTTACTTCAATCTCAAAATAATCCTCATCCCTGTCCGGGCAGGACAGAGAAGCTCCCAGCATTTTTCTTTTATGTATTTTCCTGATCAGCTGCTTTAAATTCTTCTCTGTAAGCCTTTGATGACAGATTGGCGGTTGACCGTCTTCACACACATCCAGATATAATTCCTGCAGTCCGGTTGGAAATCTTTTCACAGGATTTCCCGCTGAAATAATGGTTTCATGATTACCTGACATAAATATTCTCCTCGCTGATTGTCATTCCTGCTCTCCATATCCGCCGATAATCTGTTCTCCCTCCCGGTTGTCGGGGATATTGTCAATCGCACGGTATGTCCGCAGGAAAAATTTATTCTCTTTATATTCAAAAACAACGTCAAACTCTGAATTTTCTGTGGTTCGCAAAAAGCTTCCCTTTATCCTGCGTTATCATTTCAAATCATTTTTTCCCGCAAATATTGTTCAATCTTGTGTCTGCCAAGTTGTTGTGCATATACACAGCCATCTACATGATCCAATTCTCCAATCGGATAAGATTTTGTAATGTCAATTCCATGTTCAACCAGAAATTGAACGACATTATAATACCCTCCATAGATTGCTCCAAATAAAGGATTTTTTGCCGCCTCGCTTACATCAAATTCCGTTCCATGATTATATAAAAATTCAACCATTTCAATCTGGCCGTTTTCCGCCGCACTTCTTATAGGATTGCCGCCGGATATATCTCCGTTCCTGTTCACATCTATTCCGCAGTCAATAAGGTAACTCGCAATATCGATTCTACCATATGAGGCAGCAATATGCAGCCATGAACCAAATACTGTATTTACCGTCAATAAGCCGCCGTTACTCCCGAGCAGCTCTTTCACCACATCTAAATTTCCGTTTTTAATGGCATTTCTCATTGTTTTTACAATTTTACTTTGTTCGTTATCCATCGTTTCTGTCTCCGCAGTCTCCAAAACACACTGTCCATTTATTGCTATTTCTTAACAGTTCCTAAAATTCTTCTTATCTCCGGCAAGTACTTATTGGAAATATCTCTGTAAACTTTATCTCTTGGTCCATCCAGCTGCCCTTTCCTCCTTTCCGGCATCTTGGCAACTTCTTCTTCAATCTCCCATCATTTTTGCAGTCAATATGTCATATTCCTTCCGTTTCTCTTCACTCAATTCTTCTCTTAACATATTCATAATCCCTCAAAGCAGACCTTCCTTTATGGTGCTTCAGCCAGCCATGCCGCTCTCGGATATAGTTCTTCTTTTGCTGTTTGTCATTCCTGTCCTCCATATCTGATGATAAGCTATTATTCCTCCCAGTTGTCTGGAATATTGTCAATTATGCCGTAACTTCGCATGAAAAATTTATTCTCTTTATATTCAAAAACAACGTCAAACTCTGAATTTTCTGTGGTACACCAATAATTGAAGCTGATCTGGTTTTTTTCTTCCATGTAAATATAAGCTAAAATAAAATCAGATTTCTCTTCCTGTGGTGTAGGATTATCTTCCATACTTTGAGAATAATCAATACTAAGTGTGCCTGGGGAACTTGGCAATCTTACATAACCACGCCCATTTTTTTTAATTCTTTTTTTCCGGTGAAACCGCTGTACAGCATTGTCTAATTCACAGATTTGAGTCGCCAAAAACACGATAAACGGCTTCACTTCATCAAAGGAAGCATAACAAGTCTCTAAGTACACTGCAATATCATAATTATCCTCATTAGATATATAGACGCCCCCATCCCCTGTGGCCTGTAATAAATCCGGATCTGTTATAAATTTGGATAGATCTCCATAGCGGTTGAAGCTTGCGCAACGTTCATACATATCACCGCTTTCCTTTCCATCTCTTTCATTCTCAAACGAGCTTAGGTATGAAAAAAAATTCGGGAATACACCAAGCAACGACCTTACCTGTTTCCACAATTTATCGTCATCACAATAAAAATGAGCGGAATATCCTTCACCTACATTGATTTCAAAAGCATAACTTGCATTATAACAGAAAAAATGTGCCTGATCACTGAACCATGCTTTTTTTATGCCATATGATTCCGCCATCTGATTGATAAAATCCATACGTTCTTCCACCGTATCCCTATAATACGGACATGTCCCACAATTTTCTTTCTTGTTTTTCTCAGGGTGGCTGCAGACAGAACTACTCGTACTCTCACTATATGTAAAGCTACTCTCATACATACAAAACGCCTTTCGGAACAGATATTTTTCAAAGCTTTCTGTAACATAGACGCCTTCCCGGTCTGTGACCATTGGATTATCGTCCGCAGCAGATAATTTCATATAAAAGCAGGCATCCGCCCAATGATCAGAAAACTGAAAAAGACCTTTTTCTAAATCTTCGCATTTGCCAGGCAGCAACTCTAAAACCGTACCAATATCCACCTCAAGGTCACAGCATTCCGTTTCCAGCAAGCCGCCGTCATTCTGCCCCATTCTTCTTAAATAATAGAGATAGGCAGCCGGTACCGTATAGTGGCATTCTGCAAAATATCCTGTAACTGCCGAATCTGTTCTTCTGTTGCAGGTACGCAGTGTGTTACCCATTCCGGATCAAAACCGGATATGCTGCTGCATAACCGCTCCATCATGGTATCCAGCGTTCCTTCCTGAAATTCTGCCATATCAAATCCTCCTATTGATTTTTATATGAGCCATCATGTCCCCGCCTTGATATATGGAAATCCATGCGCCCGCCTGGCAAAGTTCTTCAAGCGAAATCCTCTTTATGCTTCTCCAATATGTCCACATAAAAATCCCAAATCACCTGCTCATGAGTTTCAATCCAGTCGTCCGGCAAAAGGTCAATTTTATCCTCCGGATATTGATACTGCTCACAATCTGCCGCTGCCAAACCATAGGGCTCTGCAATTTCGTCATATCCGTTTTCCCGCAAAAATGCTGCCACTCGGGTAATTGTTACGTAGTCGGAATCTCCATACTCATTGCTGTAATAAGTCTCTGCCCCCTCGTGCAGGGTCTGAAACTGCCAGCTGAAAACCTGCATAAATGCCTCCGCCCAAGGCGGCATGGAATCCTCATATTTTTCCACCACATAGTCAAAAAAGTCGCCCAGAACATCGCGGTCCTCATCCACCGTTCCACACCCCCCATAGGCGTTTCCTGTTTCTCCCCGATTCTGTATCCGCCTTAAGCCGCTATACAATTCTCTGATATCCATTCATCATTTCCTCCCATTCCGCTTTTTTTACATCATTTTTTCGCAAATATGGTTCAATCTTGTATCTGCCTAAGTTGTTTTGCAAACGCTCTAGGTCTTCTCCAAAAACAAATTTACTTACATCCCGGCGCCGAATTCCTCGATTATGGTGCTCCAAAACCCTTCCACATCCGCAATCGCAGTACAATAATCGACCAGACAATACCCATCCAGATCGCCAACATAAACACGGCCATCCTCCAACACCATCAAAAACATTCCGCCGTCCGGCCACCGGTCTTCTGCCACGGCGACAAAAGAGAGACCATTGTCCAGTGTTCCGCCCCAGAGTGCATCCGGGGATAAAAATGTAAATTCCCCTACCATTGTTCCTGGTGCCGGAAGAAATTCCCTGACCATTTGAATAATTGGTTCCCACTTTTTTTTACCCAATCCTGCAGCCCTCCTTATTTTTCGTTTTACAGATGCAGTACGCATCATCGCCTTTCATCCGGGTGATTCCTGCACAGGTATCAAGATTGACCTTATCACGCTTACGGCACTCCCTTATCCTTTTCAGTAAATGTGAGCCGCCTGACGCCTCGGCGTTTCTGCCGCAGGAAGCGCTGCACAGGACCACTGCAGCTGACAGAATGCCAGACAGGATTTTTTTCTGCTCCATCATTCTTAGTCAAACCAGCAGCAAAGCTGCTTCAGCCGCGCCAGGTCGTCTATGCCTTCCAGGGAAACAAATCTGCTTTCTACCACTTCCAACACCCGCAGCAGGGGCATCGCTCTTAAGAAAGTCATATCCTGATATTCTGCGCTGAAAAGCCGCAGCACCTCCAGCCCGGTAAACAGGCCGATATCCTGCTGAATGCCCCGGTCGGTCCGCCGCTGCCATTCCTTGTAAGCATCGTCGTCGTCAAATTTCTCCCGATATGTCTGGCACAGGATGGTTTTCTCGAAAGCTTCCCATTCATCCGCAGAATTGTCCCAAACCTCTTCATCATATTCTTCCTCGTATGCTCCCTTATATTGCTCTGTAAATTCTTCCCAGACAGTATATGGCGGAAGCTGAAAAAAACGCTTCCCTGTATCGGATTTTTTGTAACAGCAGGGTTTTTCCTTCGCATAGTCTATGTAAAGCCGGATGAATCTGCCGATCACAACAGTTTCGCAGTCCGGCTCCCACTCTTCCCCGCCGTCTGTGGTATAGAAGGGGTCCGGCGGCGCTGCCGTGCTCAATTCAATCGTGTAGAGGCCGCCAAAATTACAGTCGCCGATACGCATATACCTGATTCTCTCCATATCGCTTTCGTAAATGTCCTCTTTCTGCAGAAACTTCTTTACCGCGTCCCCAATCCATTTCTGCGTAAATTCAATCTTCTTTTCTTCTTTCATTGCTTCCTCCATTCCGAAGCGTTTTGCGCTGAGAACGCGGGCGGAATTTCAAATTCTGCCCTGCGGTCAAAAGAATTTGTGACGCTTCAGCGCACCTACTCTGCTTCCAAACTTTCTTCTTTCAGAATCCATGCTAAAATAGTTTCTTAATACTCCAGCATCCGCGCGGCATACTGCTCTGGAATGATCGTATATTGTCCGGATTTCTTCCGCAGCGCTTCATACAATGCCGCAAAATTCGTTTATAATGTGTACTCTTCCATAGAACCTCCTCACCATACACAGATCAGTCTCCGGATTTTTTCACATATCCAGGATACAACACAGTAGCAATCGTCCTTTTGATATCGTCCCTAAACGCCATAACTTCACTGCCTGTTGCTTTATAAGTACAGCAATTCGCCCCATTCGGGAGGGATTAAATGGCAGGGCACCTCATCCAATCCGATCCAAGGATAGCTCCGGTAGTTTGCGGTGAACATGTCGTTGAGGAAAGCCACCGGTTCCGGGAAGGGCGCGTAAAGCTGCAAGGGTTCGTGATGGCTGTTGCACCATTGGGCATATTCCTTGCAGAAGGTTTTGTAATTCGGCATCGGGAGTCTGTTGAATTCGTCCTCGGGAAGTACCCTTGCCGCGAGCCGGTATAAGCCGTGTCCGTAAATCCAGGGCTTTTTCTCCTCCGGCTCCCATTCGGCGCTCCGCGTAATTTGGCATGCAGTCTCCAGACATTCTCCCGCCCTCGCCACATCATGCTCATGCAGCGCCAGCATATACGCGACCAGCGCAAGGTCCGGTTTCGGGTATTTTCTTGCGAGGTACATCTGGGCTTTTGGGATTGTATACTCCAAAATCTGCTTATTTTGGTACCAGAGGCCGACCAGCAGAATTCTTCCTTCTCTTACCAAAGGATGGGCGCCTTTGCTGTCTTTAATCAGTTTTTCAAGAGGTTCATCCTTGGGGAAAATATGCTCAAAACTGTCATGATCTCCCAACGCGATGGCCGTCAATGCATCCCAAAACTGTACTACGGTATAATCAAAATGCATCAGGGTGGGAAAAAGATTATACCGGGTGCATTGATAATAGTAATTGCTCAGGCTCTTCCAGTCCCTGCGGTAGAGGCAGCCGGCCTGCACTTTAAAATCGGCATTTCCGCCATAAAGCCGAAGTACCCAATTCAGATGCTTCAAACTATTGCGGTTCCAGCCTGGGTCCAGTTCCTCCATTTTTTGATAGCGCCGGATCACCGCATCAAAATATGCCTGGTTCATAATCGCTTCTCCTTCCGTTTTGCAGCCTGTAAAGCTGGCAGACATCTTTTGTTCCATCTGCAACCCCTCCACGGTGTTTATTTTGGTATTGTAATGATATATTCCTCATCAAATTCGTCATCCTTATCATCATAGATCATCTGGAATTCGTCCTCCGGCAGCCATTCCACTCCGAAAGACACTGTTTCCATAAAGCCGCTGCCCGGATAGGTCCAGATCTCCCTCTTCCTGTACCAGGTCTTTTGGTAGACATATGGGCGGCACACATGATCATACTCAATATCCATTTCAATATTCCTCCTGATTCGCCAAAATGTTAAAATCGAAAGCTGTTCTCACCGGCAAAAAGGCGTAGGTTATTCTTCATGAGAGCGGGGTATCCCTTGTGTCGAAATCCGTCACTTCCTCACATGTCCAGTCGGAATTGTCGGGATTTGCTTGGCAGGTCAGGCAGACAGCCACCTCACGATACCCTTACTGAACCGTGCGCGCGGCTCTTTTGCATACTGTGAACTACCCGGCGATACGGGCGTCCTCCATCCCGCCGTCCACGCTGCCGCTTACAATAATCACATGGTCCCCGAACATATCGTCATCATCATAGTAGACTTCATAATCGCCTTCTGCGTCTATGCTGAATTCACTGATTGCGATCCGCCCGGCGAAGGATTCTTCCGTGATTGCGGCTAAGGCTTCGCCGTCCTCGTCATCGTATCCTTCGTCCTGCCAGTCGTTGGCAAGTTCTGTCAACTTTTCGGAAGCAAATGCACGGAATTTCTGATCCCATTCCTTGAGATTTGCGTAAATATTCTTAAACTGCGCCAGTGCCCGGTCTGCTGTCGTTCCATTTTCCTCATCGCATTCAAGGGTCACATGACAGTCCTCTCCCAGCCAGTCAACGGTACCCGCAAACCAGTTGAAATGCCGCTCCAACGTAAAGGTTCCGCAGTCTCCGTCCTCAATAACAACAACCTCTTTATATTTATCCAATAGCTTTGACAATGCCAGATTCTCTACCCCTCGTTCCACGACTTCCGTCAGCATAAAATGATTGAAGAAGCGGGGCTGCGCATTCTTCATCACCTTTTCCGGCTTAATTTTACGGCATTTGATATGATAAATGGTCAGGTCTTTGAGATGATAAATCCATCCATCTTTGTCCTCCTCACGCGCAAGCCAGCTTAAGCAGCCCCCGCTTTCCACTGTTTCTCCGGTCTCCAGATCCACATAACCCAGAATACCTGCACTTGGAGACCAGAGACCCTCTGCGACTCTGCCCGCACCCCCAACATCTTCCCCGGTCAGGACAAGCAGCTCCCGCGTCTGCTCCTCGTAGCGCTTTTCGTATTTACTCTTTTCTTTTTTATAATTCATTATGTAAACCCACCTTCCTATTGTTCTGAATTTTAGGCCTTTGCAAAACGCATAAATCCGCAGTCCTGCAGCCCTCCTTCAGCTTCCTTCTCCCTTGTGATTTCTGCCGCGCCGCAGGAAGCGTTGCACAGGACCACTGCAGCTGACAGAATGCCAGACAGGATTTTTTCTGCTCCATCATTCTTAGTCAAACCAGCAGCAAAGCTGCTTCAGATGCGTCAGGTCGTCTATGCCTTCCAGGGAAACAAATCTGCTTTCTACCACTTCCAACACCCGCAGCAGGGGCATCGCTCTTAAGAAAGTCATATCCTGATATTCTGCGCTGAAAAGCCGCAGCACTTCCAGCCCGGTAAACAGGCCGATATCCTGCTGAATGCCCCGGTCTGTCCGCCGCTGCCATTCCTCGTAAGCATCGTCGTCGCCAAATTCCTCCCGATATGTCTGGCACAGGATGGTTTTCTCGAAAGATTCCCATTCATCCGCAGAATTGTCCCAATCCTCTTCATCATATTCTTCCTCGTATGCTCCCTCATATTGCTCTTCAAATTCTTTCCAGACAGTATATGGCGGAAGCTGGAAAAAACGCTCCCCTGTACCGGATTTTATGTAATCCCAGGGAACTTTCTTCGCATAGTCTATGTAAAGCCGGATGAATCTGCCGGCCACAACAGTTTCGCCGTCCGGCTCCCACTCTTCCCCGCCGTCTGTGGTATAGAAGGGGTCCGGCGGCGCTGCCGTGCTCAATTCAATCGTGTAGAGGCCGCCAAAATTACAGTCGCCGATACGCATATACCTGATTCTCTCCATATCGCTTTCGTAAATGTCCTCTTTCTGCAGAAACTTCTTTACCGCGTCCCCAATCCATTTCTGCGTAAATTCAATCTTCTTTTCTTCTTTCATTGCTTCCTCCATTCCGAAGCGTTTTGCGCTGAGAACGCGGGCGGAATTTCAAATTCTGCCCTGCGGTCAAAAGAATTTGTGACGCTTCAGCGCACCTACTCTGCTTCCAAACTTTCTTCTTTGCGTCTGCCCAGATAATCCCAGAGAAGTCCCTGCGCATACCAGCTGCTATCTTTGGGAAGAGCGGTGCTTTGTCATTTCAGTCCGGCCAGCTGTCGGAAAGCTGCCCCAGCCAGGCAGACAAACCGGGCCGGCAGCTTCTCCGGCGGGACAACGGCCCGCTGAGGGAGGTAGTCCTCAAAGGGCAGGGGATCCATGTGGTAGAAGGTTACGTCGGAAACAGACACATCCTCCTCGTTGTACTCCGGTCCGTTCCACACCGCCTCAAAGGTGATCCTGGCTCCATAGCCGTGGAGAGGATCCAGCAGATCCGCCCGGCAGTGCCTGGACAGCGCTCCCATGTCCAGTCCCCATTTGCCCGAGACAGTGTAGACGGTGATATGCCTGGTCACCGCTCCCTCAAACTCTCCCCACTCTGGGAGCTGGGGTGGGATAGTCAGCTGGCGGATGGGGGACTTGACCCCCGTCTCTTTGAGCCGCTTTTTCCAAAGGGCCAGTTGTCCTTTTGTCATCTCCGCCGGAACAACAAGACCCACTTGGGCATCGTCCGGCAAAGGAAACGGCGCTCCGTCCTCCCCCCAGGCCGTTCCAATCCCGTCCAGGAGGAAGACCTTCTCCAACCTGTCCTCCTGGTAGACTCCCCACACTAGGGCGGTGAAAATCTCCGGTTTGGGGGCGGCGGCCAGGGCGGAGCGCAGCTCCCCTGCCCGCCACTGGTAGTGACAGACCATCGCCCTTGTCAGAGCCAGCCGCTGGAGTTTAGCCAGCTTGGGGCTGTCCCAATCCAGATGAGCCTCCGAAATCAGCAGACCCACCTTTTTCAGCTCCTCCTCAAAGTCCCGCTGGGGCCAGCCGGGGTTCCACAGCCGCTCCAAAACGAGTTTGCAGTGGGCATCCGCCTTTTTCAGCCGGTGTCCCTTCTCCAAGGGTGTCTTGTCGGGCCAGCCGTACTGGAGATATAAAAATCCCCTCCATGTCCGGGCCATCTCCACAAAATAGGTGGGGTGGAGCTGATCCCCCATCCAAGTCTTATATTGGTCCGAATCCATCAGTTTGACCGCCGTTTCCGGGTCCCGCCGGGCGGCATCTGCGGCGCAGTCCGGGTCCACGGCGCCATAATGCTCAATGTGTACCCCCAGCAGATAGGCCAGCATCATGTCCAGCGGCTTCCAGCCCAGGCTGTAGAGGATCTGGGAACTGTCCGCATGGGAGACACCCAGCCAGGTCTCCCGCAGGCTGAATGCTTCAACCAGATGGTTGCTCTTGGTAGTCTGGTAGCAGTAGCAGTCATACCAGTTCCGCCACAGCCCCCGGGCTTTCTCACTGACCTCCCAGAACAGGGCGGACTCCATGGCCAGTGCTGTAGTGTATTCATGGGTCTCCTTCCACTCATATCCCCTGCCGTTGCTGTGAGTACACTCCTCCGCCTGGGTCAGGGACTTGGACATTACCTGCTCCTGCCGGCGCAGAACCTCCTCAGGCAGTGTCTCCCCTTGGGAGATGAGTATCGCCGCCCAATGTCCGCCGGCAATATACTCCCGCTTGTTCTGTTCCCGGACCAGTTCGACAAACCGCTCTCGATCCAGTCGGTACAGTTTCCTAAGAAGATGGGATTCGTCCAGAATGTCGGGACAGTAAAACCGGTCCGCTTGTTTGGGAAACTGCTCCCCCAACAGCCTGGCGTGCCGCCGAACCAAATCCAGCAGCTCCTCCTCGCCCATGACATCGATCTCCCGGCGGGTGATGACCTCTCCTTTTCTCGTTTTCATGACATCTCCTCCACTAAAAACTAAAGCCAAGAATCTTTTGTTCCATCCGCAACCCTTCCACGGTGTTTATTTTGGTAAGCCGATGCCCGGATAGGTCCAGATCTCCCGCTTCCCGTACCAGGTCTTTATAGCTCTCACACAGTGTCCCATTGTCAACCACCTCTTTTTACGCTCCTCGGTCATTCGGAGCCACCCATGCCCCTCCCGTCTGCCACGCTTTTGACTGAAATCTAACCACTGTTCCCAAACCAATTTGTTTTCTTGGCATCTCACCCCTCCATACTGATAACATACGGAAGGAGATGTTCCGGGGTATACTGTTCTCCTTCATCCTCAAAAGTCATATCCGTTATGACAATATCCGAATCGCTGTCGGATTCCGTATAGAGGTTAATATATTCAATCTGCATCCCATGAAGACTGGACAGCTTCCCGTTCGCATACTCCTCATCGAAATAAACACCCTTACAGCGGGCATCAAAACCATTTTCTTCCCATGCGATGTCACTCTCATCCCACTCCACCGTCACAGTTTCACCAGTAGCCAATTTGACTTCAATATAGTCTATCTCCAAATCTTCTATATCGGTATCGACGCTCAAATAAAGCCTCATGCTATCATTTCCTTTCTGCGTAAAATACGAATCTATACCATGTCATTTATTGGCAGGAACGTATACGATTATTTTTCCATTCCTCCATCCGCATGGCCAGCCGCCGAGTTTGTATTTATAATTTTGCTTTCTCTCGCAAGTATGTCCGCCATATTACTTTGTTCATTTACAATCTCCGCAGTCTCCAGATCACACTGTCCATTTATTTCTTAACAGCTCCCAAAATTCTTCTTATCTCCGGCAAATACTTATTGGAAATATCTCTGTAAACCTTATCTTCTGGTCCGTCCAGTTGTCCTTTTCTCCTTTCCGGCAGTTTTGCAAGTTCTTCTTCAATCTCTCTCATCATATTTTCTGTCAATGCATCATATTCTTTCCGTTTCTCTTCACTCAATTCTTCTCTTAACATATTCACAATCTCTCAAAGCAGACCTTCCTTTATGGCGCTGCAGATCATACATAGCGATTCTGTATAGCCTCCTATCAGTTTCCTGTCCTCTTCTGTTGCAGTCTTCAAAAATTCCTGTACCTCTTTTTGCAGATCCAGCCATTCCTGATTCGTTTTCCTTTTTTTATTGCCCGCCATTTCATATACCAGCCTTTCTGCTTCTGTCTGCGGATTGTTCCATCTTTCATTCCATCTCTTGCAATACATGGCAAACTCGTGCGCATCCATTTCGCTTACGTTTCCATCATTCATCTCTCCCATTCCATCCTTTCTGAATCAATGCCATATTCCGTCATCATTTATTTGGTGATTTTTCCAACCAGTATATGTTGACCTCAATTCTCTCTTCATCTATCTATAAACAAAATCTTTCGCATCATATGTTATTTTCTGCGGATTTGCTTCTGCGAATATCACAATTGCGTCCTCTATGTAATCATAAATATCATCATCTGTATATGCAAAAAGCATTGGATTCACATCATCCTCTGATATTTTTCCTGTATGATATTGATACGCATACATACCGCATTCTTTGATATAATTCAACGTCCCTGTTATTGTTTTCATTTGCTTTTCATCAAACAAATTTGAATCCTGAAGAGTTCCGCTTATAAAATCACAGAACCATTCAAAATTATTATCCCAATTAAAATTACCATTATCTCTCGCTTCATTTCTAAGTTTCTCAGCTTGTCTAAGCAATTCTCCTTGCAACGAATCCGCCTGACCTCTTTTCGGAACCAATTCTTTCCATATTCTCTTACATGTTTCAATGTGCGATGCTTTATAGTTTCTTATTCCAAGTCTCTTAACAACCGTATACATTGATTCAAAATCGATCAAATCATCTTGTTTCATCTTCTTTTCTCTCATAACACCTCCATGATCGGCAAACCAGGCAGACAGTCATCTCACGATACCATCCCATCACAGAACCGTGTATGCGGCTCTCCCGCACTATGAACAAATCGTTATCCACCCTTCCTTTCCGTCAGCCATGCCGCTCCCGGATAAAGTTCTCCTGTCCGGGCAAAATACTCCACGCATTTTGCGGCAAGTTTGGGATCCTGCATGGTATAACGCAGCTGCATAAAGCTTCCATAGATTGTGCCCGTATCGGATTCCTCGTCAGAATCCAGATAATCCGGGTTAAAGCTGGAATAAAATGCCTCGTCTTCCATACCGTTATTGACAACATATTCGAAAGCAATCCAACTGGGGTTTACCTCAATCTATCCCGCGTTGTCATTTCAAATCATTTTTTCCCGCAAATATTGTTCAATCTTGTGTCTGCCAAGTTGTTGTGCATATACACAGCCATCTACATGATCCAATTCTCCAATCGGATAAGATTTTGTAATGTCAATTCCATGTTCAACCAGAAATTGAACGACATTATAATACCCTCCATAGATTGCTCCAAATAAAGGATTTTTTGCCGCCTCGCTTACATCAAATTCCGTTCCATGATTATATAAAAATTCAACCATTTCAATCTGGCCGTTTTCCGCCGCACTTCTTATAGGATTGCCGCCGGATATATCTCCGTTCCTGTTCACATCTATTCCGCAGTCAATAAGGTAACTCGCAATATCGATTCTACCATATGAGGCAGCAATATGCAGCCATGAACCAAATACTGTATTTACCGTCAATAAGCCGCCGTTACTCCCGAGCAGCTCTTTCACCACATCTAAATTTCCGTTTTTAATGGCATTTCTCATTGTTTTTACAATTTTACTTTGTTCGTTATCCATCGTTTCTGTCTCCGCAGTCTCCAAAACACACTGTCCATTTATTGCTATTTCTTAACAGTTCCTAAAATTCTTCTTATCTCCGGCAAGTACTTATTGGAAATATCTCTGTAAACTTTATCTCCTGGTCCATCCAGCTGCCCCGTCCTCCTTATTTTTCGTTTTACAGATGCAGTACACATCACCGCCTTTCCATCCGGGTGATTCCTGCACAGGTATCAAGATTGCCCTTATCACGCTTACGGCCACTCCCTTATCCTTTTCAGTAAATGTAACGCATGGCAGCTCCTCTTCATATACTGTGTATCCGCTCATATTCCCGTCCGGATCTTTGATGCCTACCCTTTGCTTTCCGCCTTCCCACCTG
>CAJUKA010000047.1 GCA_910586585.1 uncultured Lachnospiraceae bacterium | reverse complement strand
CTTTTCATCCCTTAAAATCCCTCCTCGTCTCATATTCCAACCGCACAGCTGGAAAAGTTTTAAAATAAATATAAAAATAACGGTACAGTCTACCAATTAGATTATTTTCGTTGTATAATAAGTCTGACGTACAAGATCACTCTCTTTCGTATAGTTTGATGTGCAAACTTATTATACATGAGAAAGTGCCTTGTGCGTTATTTTATTTTTCAAAAAGTTGTAAAGTGGTGTATTTTAACTGAAGCCGAAAAAAAGAAAATAGTTAAAGAGCTTGAGAGTAAATGGGATTACCATGAAAGTGACATAATGGAAATCTTTTTGAGTCGTTTATCGGGGAGTGATTATGCTCATAAATAAGAGGTGATTTTCAAGGTTCTAGTGCTTTATTGGTTTGAGACAGAACGGAGGTTTTGCTATTAATGATATCTTTAAAAATAGAAACTCTATTAGAGGGTAAAGTGGTGGAAAAGAATAGGGTTGAATATAAGGAAGGATGGAATCCTTCGGATATTACACATTCAATCTGTGCATCTGCAAATGATTATGCCAATGTGAATGGCGGATATATTGTTATAGGTGTGAAAGAGGATAATGGAGTCCCAATTTTACCACCTAAGGGTATACTCAAAGAACAGTTAGACGGAATACAGAAAGAAATTTTTCAGTATTGCAATCTGATTGAACCACGCTATATTCCGCAGATAGAAGTTGTAAATTATCCAGATAAAGGTACGCATTTGCTTTATTTGAAATGTTCGGCAGGTGATGCAGGTCCATATAGAGCACCTAAAGATGTATATTCCAAAAAGACAGGGGAAAAGCCTGATAAAACAATGTGCTATTGGATTAGACCAACTTCACTTACAACGATTGCCAAACAAGGAGAAATTGGAGAGTTATTTGAAAAGTTCAATGCCATTCCGTTTGATGATCGTGTGAATCGCAGAGCAAATATTGATATTATTAGAAGGGGATATCTCGAAGACTTTTTAAGGGATAGTAATAGCTCATTATCGACAGAAATAAATAATAGAAATATGGACGATTTATTGTTAGCATTAGAAGTAGCGAATGAGACAGATACGAATTTAGAACTAAGAAATATTGCAATATTAATGTTTGCTGAAAGACCAGATAAGTTAATATCTGGGGCACAAATTAATCTTGTCAGGTTTAATACGAAGGAAGCGGAAGCTGGTAATATTATGTTTGAAAAAACATTTACCGGTCCGATATGGAAACAGGTAACAGATGTATTAGATTATATAAAAACAAATGTTATAATTGAGAAGACTGTCAAAATTGAGAATCAGGAGAAATCTGTAAAATGTGTGAATTATCCGTATAATGCATTGGAAGAAGCGATTGTTAATGCGGTATTTCACAAATCTTATAGAGAGGATGTTCCAGTGGAAGTGCGGGTATACATTGACCGAATTATGATTATAAATTTTCCGGGTCCGGATGGATATATGGATATGGAAAAATTTGCTGCAGGAAAGGTAAGAGCACGTAAATATCGAAACAGAAGAATTGGTGAATTTTTTAAGGAGATAGACCTTTCTGAAAAGCAAGGGACTGGTATACCTAAAATTTTGAATGCATTATCAAGAAATGGTTCTCCAAAACCTTTGTTTGAGACTGATGAAAGAAGAACTTATTTGGAAACAACAATTTTTATTGGAGAAGGATTTGATGAAGGCAGAAAAGTGTCCGATAAAGTGTCCGATAAAATGTCCAATAAAATGTCCAATAAGGAAAAGGATAGAATGAATATTATCATAATGTATCTCGAAGAACATTATGAAATATCAAGTGGCATTGCGGCAGATTTATTAGATGTAGAGACTAAAACAGCAAGCAGACTATTGAATAAGGCTGAAAAATGTGGAATTGTCCGAGGTGAAGGAAAAAATAAGACTAAAAAATATGTATTGTCAACAGAGGATAATTTTTGAAGAAAAAATAGGTGCGTGGTACGATGGCAGTTCAGTTTGAACAGATACAAAAGATATTAAATCGAAAACGCCTAAGTGAGTATTCATTGGAACAATTATTTACAGATATGGGGTTATATGAAGATGTATTAGTAGATTGCCTTCCAACAAAGACATCACCAACATATATATCAGAGGATAGTTTGGTTGAAGAATTGATTGTAAGTGATGATGTGGCAGCGTTTAATGAATTATGGACAAGTAAGGCTGCTGTCCTTTTGCCATGCCCAAGTTGTGGTAAGAGTGAAATGACATTTAATTTAAAGCCAGCGTACAAACCAAAACAGGAAGATAAATCTAAATATTTGCCAAGTGAAACTAATATTTTTGAGAAACAACATAAGTATTGTCTTGGAAGAAATGAATTGGAAATAGTCGATGATTCACAAGAAAACAGAGAGAATTGGGAGGAGTTTTGCAGGAGAAGGGCTGATGATTGTAAAAATAAGGTACTTAGAGATAAATATAAGGATTATACTTTAGGAATTCAGCTAAATGCCAGTGGAGTAGGTGCTGGCGCATTAGTGTATCTGCGTCGGATTTTTGAAGGTCTTCTTGAGGAATCGCATCAAAGATGTGTCCAATTAGAGAATTGGGATGAAGCGGTATATAAAGATGCACATGTAGACGAAAAAATAAAAATGGTTGAAGATAGAAATGAAATTATACTTCCAAAAGAGTTGCAGGCAATACGCAAGAAGTTTTATGGAGCACTAAGCAAAGGAATTCATGAGCTTCCAGAGAATGAATGCAAAGAGCTGTTTCCGGCATTTAGATATGTAATTGAAAGTGTTTTGGATGCAAGGATAGCAAAAATTGAACATGATAAAAAGCGAAATGAAATGATGAAAGTAATTAATAGTATTAAGGGTTAAATTGTTGCTGACTCTTTGCTAGGTGGTATTTGAAAAAATAAATCTTGGATTAAATTAGTTCAAGATTACGATGATTCTATGTGTTTCATAGTTTTTGCTCTGCCAGGGAGAAATATAATGCGTGACCCGATTGAGAATATTAGCAAATTGCAAAAACAATTGAATGATTTGCAATTGGAAAACCAAATATTAAAAAATATTCTGGATCAGGCAGGAGTATCTTATAAACAATCGATAGCTCGTTTGAAAGCGGCGGATGAGGTAGAAAACTATGATCCGGAGCAGGGAAAAAGAATTATACATCCTGATGAAATTACGGACGAGATGGCAAATAATTTTTTTGCGAGATTTTGGGGACGTCAGGATGTTTATGCTAAGAGAAATGAAAAGAAAGATACTGGAAAAGCCGGGTACTTTACGCAATGCAGGAATTTTTGGACAAGTGCGTGCCATAGGAAGTTAAAAACGGGTGTTTCATGTAAAAGCTGTAAATATTACGAATATAAACCATTAACAAAGGAAGACATACTTGCTCATTTAAGAGGAAATGCCTATAATGCTTCCGATGTGATAGGGGTGTATCCGCTTCTTAAAAATAATACATGTCGTTTTCTGGTATTTGATTTTGATAATCATGAGAAAAATGCGGAGGAGAATGATTTCGCAAATGTGGATGATGCGTGGATAGAAGAAGTTGAAGCGATGCGGAACATCTGTGTTTTGAATGGAATAGATCCACTGGTAGAACGTTCACGTTCAGGACGGGGCGCACATATCTGGATATTTTTTGACAAGCCAATTCCCGCTTCTTTGGCAAGAAGATTTGGAACGGCATTACTTGATAAAGGCGCTGAACAAGTCAACCTGAAATCCTTTAAGTATTATGACAGAATGCTTCCGGCACAGGATAAACTGCCGGAAGGCGGACTTGGCAATCTGATAGCTCTTCCGCTGCAGGGAAAGGCATTGAGGAGTGGGAATAGTGCATTTGTTGACAGTAATTGGAATGCGTACAGGGAACAATGGGAAGTGCTATGGAGCAAGCCAAAGCTGTCACAGGAGTTTTTGGAGTTGAAAATAAAAGAATGGTCGCTATTACTTGGAGATATGGAGGAAAGTGAACAAGGAGAAAAAAGTGAAAAGCCTTGGGAGAGGAATAGAAAGTTTGCATCAAGTGATGTGGCTGGAAAGCTTAGTATTACATTATCAAATGGTATTTATATTGATAATACGAATGTGAAAGCTACTATGCAAAATAAGATTCGAAGAATGGCTGCGATTAGTAATCCTGTTTATTTCAAGAATCAGGCAATCGGTACATCTAATTATGATACCTCAAGATGGATTTACTTAGGAGCAGACCATTTGGGCGGATATATAGAAATTCCACGAGGACTCTATGATAACTTAACAGATAACTTAGAACAGGCGCACATTGAATATGAAATTCATGACGAAAGGCAGACCGGAAGAAATATTCACGTTGAATTTAAAGGACAATTGAGAGAAGAACAGGCGCTTGCACTTGAAGGATTAACAAAGTTTGATAATGGAATATTACATGCTGCAACAGCTTTTGGAAAAACAGTTGTATGCAGTGCGATAATTGCCAGGAAAAAAGTAAATACACTTATTTTGTTGGAATCGTCTTCGTTAGTTGTACAATGGCAGGAATCTCTGGAAAAGTTTTTGGAGATAGATGAAGAATTACCTACATATAAGACTAAGACGGGGAGACTTAAAACAAGAAAAAATATAATTGGAAGATTGCAGGGCGTTCACGATTCCATGACTGGAATTATTGATATTGCTATGGTTGGTTCGCTATGTAAAAAGGGTGAATACCATGATTTGTTGAATCAATATGGACTTGTGATATGCGACGAGTGCCACCATGCGGCTTCAGATACGATTTCAAATGTGTTAAAGGAAGTGAAAGCAAAATATGTTTATGGAGTAACGGCAACTCCGAAAAGAGCAGACGGTTTAGAGAAAATAAACTATATGTTGATTGGACCGATACGATATCGTTACACGGCAAAGGAAATGGCTGCTGCACAGGGCGTGGAACACTATGTATATCCAAGATTTACCCGTACGGTTGCACCAAGAGGTGTTATTACGGATAAAATGCATCCCAATGAGGCATATGATATTATTCGTGATAACTGTATTCGGGATGAGCAGATTATTAGTGATGTAAAGGCTTGTGTGCTGCAAGGCAGAACACCTGTTGTATTATCAAAATATAAAGACCATTCGGAAAAATTGTATAATCGTTTAAAGGAATATGCGGATCATGTATTTCTTATGACCGGTAATAATTCCAAGAAAGAGCATAAGAAAATTCTGGAGCAGCTTCATGAGGTAAGTAAAGAGGAAACACTGATTTTAGTGGCGACAGGTTCACTGATTGGAGAAGGATTTGATTATCCCCGGTTAGATACATTATTTATGGCAATGCCGGTATCGGCTCGAAATATAGTGGAGCAATATGCAGGAAGATTGAATCGTGATTACGAAGGCAAGGAAGAAGTAATTGTATATGATTATGTCGATAGTCATACCCCTATGTTTGACAACATGTATGCGAAAAGGCTTAAAGCATATAAACAGATTGGGTATGAGGTTTGTACGGGAATAAAAGGTGAAAAACAAACTGCAAATGCTATCTTTGGCGGAGATAATTATGTAGAAGTTTTTCAAAGAGACCTGCTTGAAGCAGATAATAACATAATCATTTCTAGTCCGGTAATTAGCGGTTCAAAAGTATATGAATTGATTCGTTTGCTTAAAGATAAACAGGTAAATGGAGTTGACGTTACGATAGTGACATGGGAACCGGATTCTTATGGTTTTGGTGATGCAGGCTTCTGGATGCAGTTGCACGAAGAAATAAGACAAGCTGGATTTTATATAAAAACTGTTGTGGATTCATGTGAGCATTTTTCTATTATAGACCAGAATATTGTTTGGTATGGCAATATTAACATATTAGGTAATGCGAAGTTAGAGGATAGCATGATGCGTTTGGAAAGTAAGGAAATTGCTGCAGAATTGATGGAGATAACCTTTGGAGAAAAAAATATAAGTTAAAACAGGAGGTAGAAAATGTTATTTTTATGTTATCCAAAATGTTCAACTTGTCAGAAAGCCAAGAAATGGCTGGATGAATACAACATAGAATATACAGAGCGTCATATTGTGGAGGATAATCCGACATATGACGAAATAAAGGCATGGTATAAGCAAAGCGGTCTGCCGCTCAAGAAGTTCTTTAATACCAGTGGATTGGTTTATAAAGAAATGCAGTTAAAGGATAAGCTGCCGTCAATTAGTGAAGAGGAACAGCTAAAGCTACTTGCTACGAATGGGATGCTCGTAAAACGACCGCTGGTAATATGCGAGGATAAAGTGTTTGTAGGTTTTAAGGAAACTGAGTGGGAGGTGCTTAAAAATAAAAAGGTGTGCCAATAAAAAAATATGTGTATAAAGATTATGTGTAAAGATGTGTAAAGATTAGCAAAAATAGCTTGACAAATATCTGTAGTTGGAGTAATCTATAATGATTTAGCGGTGCACGGCTAAATGGTGGCTTGGGCAGGAAAGGAGAAAGTATGTGTAGGTATATTGCATCAAACAAGCTTTCCGTTCCTAAGGCTGAAATAGAGGATATTCTTGAAGAACTTAAGGAACGCCTTGAGGAAAAGTATGGTTTGAAATCTTTAATTATGGTTGTCGGCAGTGTAAAGAGAAATCTTGTGACGGTTGACGAAAACGGTCATTTTGATTTGGATTACAATCTCTGTTTTATTAAGGTGCCGCAGGAAGTACGGGATAATCTTCAGGGGCTGAAGGATCGTGTAAGATCAAATTTAGATGAAATTACTGATGAAGATTATTATTATGCACGGAACTCAACATCAGTAATTACACTTGAAAGAGCAGATGGTTCATTTAGTCTGGATCTTGGCATCTTAGTAAAGAATAAGAATGGAGAGTATTGTCGATTGGTAAGAAATAGGAATAATTACCAATTACGAGAGGTTGCACTTCTATATAATACTGAAATGCAAGAAAGGTATATTCGGCAGCATTCTGCAATGAAGAGGGTTTCGGAGTTGTATTTAATGCATAAGAATAAACACCCGGAAACAGATTCATTTCATTTGTATTTAGAGGTGGTAAATACTGTATTCAATGAAACAGGAGGACAAAAAATGAGTAAAGTATCTGGAAACACGCACACCAAAAATCAGATGGATGCATACGCAAATCAGAAGAATCCAAATAATTCATCTTCAAAAGCTATGGCAAATAATAGGTCAAATCAAATGAATCCTAATAATGCTGCTTATTGGAAAAGCCTAGGTAAGAGTGGAAGATAACAATGTGACAATTTGAATGGGAAGCAACCCCGGTTTGTCTTTGAAAAAGAAATTGTGGAACGGAACGGATGCTGAGGCTGTTTAAGAAGGTTTGCAGAAGACACTATTATTTGTATCTGGAGATGATTACTTTTAAGGTATGCGTATATAGGGATATGTTTAATGACGAGGAGCAAGATGACTAACACTTCGAAGAATGATAAAAGCTGAACTTGTAAGGAATTCTTACAAGTTCAAACAGTAATTGTCATGAAAGATGTGGAAATGTGAGCAGAATATCTTGCAGAATCTCGAAATCAGAGTTATATTTTTCTTAGGGTATTGCAAGGTTTCATTAAATTATTTTATCCGGTCAGGGCTACCTGCAAACCACTTGAACCATCATGAGTAAAGAAAATAGCCACCGGTACTGATTTGGTACTAAAAGTTCTTGAAACGAGATGGAATAGAAAAAATATAGAGATATTTAATACTAAAATGTATGGTAAAATACTAAATGACATGCATTGTCAAACAGAACTTTGCGAGTTCGAGTAGTCGCTACAAGTCTGGGAAGCCTTATAAACAGGGCGTTCCCGGGCTTTTCTTTTTGCGCTGCTACTATTTTGCTACTAAACGCAACTACTCTGTTCCGCATCATTTTATTGTAGCTTGCATTTTCCAAACAATATTTGGAAAATTAAATAACTTTTCTTTGGGGCATAGGGATAACTTTTCCCGGTGCTGTTTCCTTTGGCAGTGGCGCCGGTCCGTATGGAAGTTCTGCATTGGCATATGCTGCATCCGAAGTTGCTGAACTGTCAGCCGCGCCATCATCATAGGAAATTCCCATAGTTTCAAGTAAAGGGTTACTTGTTGGCGGTTCTGGTGTCGGTGTAACATCAACGGTTGCTGCAAGCTGTTCCAGATTGCTGACAAGTTCCTGCTGTTTGTGCGGAAACAGATGGGAGTAAGTATTCAGTGTTGTGGATACCTTTTCGTGTCCCAGTCTGTCAGCGAGGATAAGTGCATCACAGCCTTGATTGATAAGTAAACTGGCGTGCGAGTGGCGGATGTCATGAATCCGTATCCGCTTAACGCCTGTTTTCTTACAGCCTCGTTCCATTTCATGAGAGAGAAAGTGCTTGGTAGCTGGGAATAGTCTTTCGTTAGGGTCAAGCATATATCTGGTATTGATAAAGTTTTGCAGCTCCTGACACAGAAAATCGGGAATTGGAATTTTCCGCCTGCTTTTCTTTGTCTTAGGCGGAGTGGTGATATCCTTTCCGTTCAGACGCTGATACGTTTTGTTGATATCAATCTGTTTTGTCATGAGATTGATATCGGCAGCGGTAAGCGCCAGCAATTCTCCTTCTCGCATTCCTGTCCAGTAGAGTACCTGAAAGCAGATATAGGAAAGCGGCTTGTCCTTGATGCCCTCACGAAATGCGGTATACTCATCATAGGTCCAATAATCCATTTCCTCAGCTTTTGCCTGTCCCATGCTTCCAGCCTGACCACAGGGATTCGTATTTAAATCATAGAAGCGTTTTGCGTAGTTGATGATACAGGTAAGCTGATTGTTGATGGTCTTTAGATAAGTTTTGGAATAACCATTTGGGGAATTCATCAGCTGATTCTGCCACCTGCGTACATCCGAAGCCTTAATCTCATTGATTGGCTTGCTGCCAAAGAATGGGAGAATATGTGTTTCGTAAATATGCTTCTTGGTCAGAATGGTTGACTGCTTGAGCCTTGCAGCCATATCTTCCATATAAAGTTCGTAGAGATTCTGAAAAGTCATATCTGGGTTAGCGGACTGTTTTTCAAGAAAATCCCTTTCGTATGCCAGGGCTTCCTTTTTGGTGGCGAAACCCCGTTTCCATTTCTGCCGGTTGTTGCCCTGCCAGTCCGTATAGTAGAACTTGCAGAACCATTTACCAGTCTTATTATCTTTGTAAGCTGGCATAAACATCATCTCCTTTGCTGAATTGTAATAATATTCAGAGCGATATACAAAATCTCCTGTATGCTGTATTACTCTGAAGCAGAACCACAAAACCGTGGTACATATGCACCTGTTCAGAAAATTGAAATTTTGGGTGCATTTATCCAAAGGCTATGATATAATCTACTTGTCTAGGGTGATTACAAAGCCTTATGGGCAAAATCACTTATAAAATTTCGGCATCATCCTTTTACAGAAGGTAGGTGCCGATTTTTTCTTATATTTTGTTATTCGTTATTGTTCGGTTCTTCCCGGGTGGAAACAATCTGAATGGTTGAATAATCCACTTTCTTTTGTTTTCCTTTTGCTTTTCTGCTTTTGGCTCTCTGGGAGATGAAATCAGAAAAGTAACTGTCGGAATAGTATTCTAAAGTTTCCCTTTTCCATGTTTCAAACTGTTCCTGATTGATGGAGCCGCTTTGCAGGGCGGCAAGTTTATTCATCCAGTTTTCCATAAAGAGACAGAAGTCCGCATTATAGGTTCCGCTCCCTTTGCCATCAACCATAAGGGCGGAAGTCCAGTCAGGACTTTCCGGCGGTTTGGCACAGGTAAGCTGGAATGCAATATCCTTAATCTCTGTTATGGTAAATAAAGCGTTGATAACATCTGACAGGGTATGGAAACGACAGGCTGGAAATTCATTCTCTGAGGATACAATCCCTATCTCGTCTGTCTTGGCTTCCAAAAGCTCCTGCCATGGAATTTCCAGTTCATCTGCCACAAGTTTGATTAAATCTATTTTCATGGTGATTTC
Organism: uncultured Lachnospiraceae bacterium; assembly: GCA_910586585.1. GTDB lineage: Bacteria > Bacillota > Clostridia > Lachnospirales > Lachnospiraceae > COE1. The sequence goes on along the minus strand of CAJUKA010000047.1, from coordinate 23,387 downwards.
ACCGGATTCATATTTCTGAATGGTACGCTCTGATTTCCCAAGCCTTTCGGCAAATTCTTTTTGTGTAATCTTCAATTGTCTGCGGCGTTTCTTGATTGCATTACCGATTTCTTCTGCGGTATACATGGCAAAACGCTGGTCATCTGACAAAGCCATAACTTCACCTTCCTAATATCAATGGTCATAACGGTTTATTCGATTCGTGTTTTGCGTAAAAAATCAAAATACGAACTAAAAATCAAAGGATTTATAATGATATGAATACTATAACACATATCAAAACGAATTGCAAGTGCGTGTTTTTGAAAAATACTATTGACATGAGATAAAAGATATATTATGATTAAACACGAAATAGAAATGCGGATATGGAGCGAAAAAATTAACAGAAGCCTTAAATCCGTATCAATAATAGTAGTTTTGCGAGGAGGGGATTTGTGATAAGCACTAAGGAAGCATTTATTGATGCAAAAGAAGTCAGCCGGATTCTGGGTGTTGGTATGACAAAGGCATATGCAGTCATTAAGGCATACAATGCTGAGTTGGATGTGCAGGGGTATTGTACCATGCGTGGGAAATGCCCGCGTAAATACTTCGAGCAGAAGATTTACGGATATGCGGATTATTACAATCCGGATGATGACCTGACAAGAAAAGCCGGTATGGCGGCGGAGAAATGCCATTGTCAGGCAAAAGAAAAAGTCCAATCCGGTTAGGAAAGGACCTTGGTTGCAAAGCCAAAGCTTCGCTATGTATCTCGCAAATACATTATAGCAAAAGGTTTTGGCTCCTGCAATCAAAAAGTAAGGCAGCGAGGTAAAATTCTCTGTCTGCCTGAATGCTTGCATTTTATTAGCAAAATAAGGGAGGATTTGTATGTACTTGGAGGAACAGAAACTTTTGTTATGCGGTATTGATCATGGATTTTCCACCATGAAAACCGCTCATTTTGTATTTGAAAACGGTGTAAAGGAGCTGGGCGGTGAGGCTTCGCTTTTGACCAACACTATGTTTTTTAATGAGAGGTATTTCAAAGTTGGTGAGGGCAGGCTTCCCCTAAAGGATACCAAGGTTGAAGATGGAGATTATTTCTTATTAACACTGGCAGCCATTGCCAGAGAGATGGATTATCATGGATTAAGTGATACGGAAGTCTGCATTGCAGCCGGATTGCCATTTACAAGGTTCGGGCAGGAAAAGACAGAATTTAAGGAGTACCTGCCTTCGGGCGATAGTGAATTTCAGTACAACGGTAAGGAGTATCATATCAATTGCAGTGATGTTTTTCTGTATCCACAATGTTATGCTGCCGTTGCGGACAGACTCGGAAAGCTTCCGGGAGAGCTTCTGATTGTGGATATTGGCAGCAAGACAGTGGATATCATTCATACCAGAAAGCATATCCCTGTGGAAAGTGACTGTATTACCATTCCGTCGGCGCTAATTCAGTGTATGGCAAATATTAACAATGTGGTTTATCGAAAAACCAACCGCACCCTTACCGAGGAACAGATACAGCAGGTGATGATGTATGGGAATGCGCCATATTCGGATAAGATGGTGCAGATTGTCAAAGAGGAACTGGCGGTATTTGCAAAGAGAATTGAAGCAGCCTTGAAAGAGCATGGTTTTGATCCGGAGATGACACCTGTTGTATATGTCGGCGGAGGGGCAGGCGTGATGAAGCGTTTCGGTTCTGTCACAGGCAGACACATCATGCATATTGAAGATGTCAAGGCAAACGCCCTTGGATATGAGTATCTGGCACACCAGCAATTAAAGCGAAAACAGCCGTAGGCGTTAGGAGGAGGCAGTATGGCACATGATGACAGTGTGACAGTCAGCTTTCGCTTGAGCTTTAATAAGGAAGAGGACAAAGAAATTTTAAGATTTTTTTCCAGTGAGACTATGAAAATTTGCTATGGAGATAAGAGCAAGTTTATAAAAAGTGCGTTGATAAGGGCTGTTCAAGATATAAAACGGAACGAAAATGACAACCGTCTTATTTGTGAAATGAATACCCAGAGGACTGTGATACAGGAAACGATGACTGGTGAAGCAGACAGGGTTATCAATGCAATAAAGCTGATTGTCAGAGATGAAATGGAAAGGATTACAGGATTGCAGATATCGCAAGAAAAGCAGGCAGCTCCTAAAATGACGGAGTCTGTAGCGGAGGGAAGCATAGAAGTTGCTCCATGTTTTGGAGAAGTTCCGGAAAGCTCTTGTGAAGATGTGTCAGAGGATGTGATGGCTTTTTTGGCGGATTTGTAGTAAGGCAATCAGAAGAAGTTATACTGGCGGTCGAAAAACTGACCGCTCAGTATAAAGTTATGCACACAGCCGCATAAAGAAATATGCTGCTTCGCGGCTGCGGCTGGCGCAATACTCACAGCAGATTTCATCTGCCGTGAGTATAATGCGATTGGTATTACAAAGGGCAGAAAAGCAATACCGGATGTTATACAAATTATTATTCGGTAATACCAACAGTAATGCAGACAGGTGTTGGTAGTACACAGGGTATTACAGATACCTGCCCCGAAAGGGGCATATATAGAGAGGGTTTTAGGGGGATTAAATCCCCCTAACCGGATTGTGAAACGCATGACGTTTTACGTATCTGGCAAATTCTCTCCGCACAGGTTTTGAATTTGAGGCAAATGAAGATTTGCTGATGGCAGATAAAGAAATTAGATAGAAGGAAGGGATGCTCATAGGAAGAAGAGGACAGTCGATAGAACCAAGGAAGAATTTTACGATTCGGTTGTCGGATGAGGAGCGTGAGCAGGCTGAGCATGATGCTAGAGCCAGCAATATGAAAGCATCTGATTATGTAAGATATCTGATTGCTCATGCAGGTAAGGCGGATACTTCGTTTGCATATGACAGACGGGAGCTGATTCGTCAGATTTCAGGTCTTTGCAATAATTACAATCAGATGACCAAAATAGCCAATGGGGGTGGCTATGTATTTGACAGTACCATGAAAGATGCAAATCATCTGATGAAACAAATAAAAGAAAAAATGAAGGAGTTAGCGGACAAATGGCGATAACCAAGACAATGCATATGAAAGCAAGCGGCAAAGGGAAGATTGGTATTCATTTGGAACATGCCATCAATTATATTCTACAGACGAAAAAACTTGGGAATTCCAATCTGACAGGCGGTATTAACTGCCTGCCAGATTCTGACTATGAGCAGATGAAAGCAACCAAGCAGATGTTTGGGAAAGCAGGAGGCAGACAAGGGTATCATTTCGTCATATCCCTAAAACCGGGCGAAGGAACACCGGAGCTTATGTATGATATAGCCATACGTTTTGCAGAAGAGGCATTTGGCGGAGAGTATGAAGCGGTAGTGGCTGTCCATACGGACAGGAACCATCTTCACGCACATATTATAATAAATAGTGTAAATATGGTAACAGGATATAAGTTCCAGTATCACGAGGGTGACTGGAAATATAAATTCCAGCCTATCACCAATAAGCTGTGTGATGAATATGGACTGCACATTACTCCTGCAGAATACAGCAAAGAGCCTAAAAATATGGCAAGACCGCAATGGGAGCGAGACCTGGTATTTTCCAAGTGGATTGAACAGGATGCAAGATTCTGTGCCCTTAATGCTGAAAATATGGAACATTTTATTTTCCTGTTAGAGAAACAGGGGTTCGAGATAAAACAGGGAGAGCATATTGCTGTAAAGGTTCCGGGAATGAAGAGGTTTAAAAGACTGGATACCATATCAGGGGATTTTAGTAGAAATAACTTGGAGGCTATGTTTAAATACGGAGATGCAAGTCAGGCAGCCCCTGTGAATCACACGCTGCCTCTAATACCGATAAGAAAAACAATTTTTACACCATATCAGGGAAAGTGCTATGCACGAATGTATCGTTTGCGGCTGGCAGAGAAAAAGCGTTTTACGTACAAATCAGCTTATCTGTATGAGCAGATACGGAAAATGCATGAGCTGCAGGAAGAGTATTTGGTGGTGGTTAAGTATGGTGTGAAATCATTTGTGGAATTGGTTCATTTGAAATTCTGCCTAGAACGAGTGGACGAGGAATTGTGCAAGGTGCAAAAGGAAATATATCGGGATAGGGCTTCACAGAAAAGGTCATGCAAGACGGCAGAGGACATGGCTTTCTTTGAAGCTTCAGTAGATGATTACTGGAAACGGTTGAAGCAGATAAAACTTCAAAAGAAGGATAATCTAAAGGAACTAAAAGCTGTGGAGCGGTGCCTTGAAAGGGATGGAAGCACGCTGGATGCGGAAATGGAGTACTGGATATCTGTGGATGATATGGTAGAGTTGGCGGAGATTGAGAAGGATGAAGTGCCGGAGAATCCATATTATCAGACGGAGGATTTGGTAGTTTCACAAGTGATTTCAGAAGATATTACTGATGAAATTGCGACAGATGTTGGAGATAGAGATACGGCTGATATGAAGTTGCCCGCAAACAAAGCTGATTATATGAGAATGAGTGTGGCTGAGAAAGTGTGCGGTTATCCGTTTGATGCCAAGGGAACAGAATCGGCATTTGAGATGGTTCGGTCGTATTTTGAAAAAATAGATATGAATACAGATTTTCATTCTGTATATGAGGAGGCAAAGATTCTGGCAGATTATTATGAGAAGCAGAAAGCAGAAGAATTTATTAAAGAGAGAGTGAAGCAGGTGATAGGGGCAATGGAACTGTTGGAAATTGATGCAGATAGATTTGCAGAGTATTCAACAGATGTATTGTCTGAGGTATTTAGCTTTGGGGATATGGAGTATTTTGCTGGAATTAAGTTGTTTAATAGAGTAATCGATAGATTGGAAATTAATATGGAACAGCAGAAACGATATGAAGTGTTTGACAGGATTTATACGGAAAGTATGCAAGAGAAGAAGGACGAGCGAGATAGGTATAGTCGATAGGAGTAATGATTCGGATGCTATGGTTTTGCTGTAGCATCTGAATTGTTTTATGGAGAGAGGTTGGGGAGTATGGATAAGGATAAGAGAGAGTTTGGGGATAAGTGGAAATAACAAATTACGTTTTATATGTTTTCTGTATTAAAACCCATCTTTAACTAATTAAAGTTTGTAATGACATAACAGTCTATATGTGATATAATTTTTTCGAGTGTATAAACAATAGAATTTTGGCAAGGTATGTGGAAGGTAAAGAATATGGCAATTTCTTATAATGGTTTGTGGAAAATGTTAATTGACAGAAATATGTATAAGAAGGATTTGGCAACAGAGTTAAATATAAGTTCAGCGACAATGGCAAAAATGGGAAAAGGCGAAAGTGTATCTATGGATGTGTTAGCGCGAATATGCAGTTATATGGATTGTGATATTGGAGATATTATGAGCTTTGAAAAGATTGACAGAGAGGAAGCACCGAGTAATGGTAGTAAATAAGCACGGAAGTTTTTATATGCGAAGCGGATGGGGAACCAAAATCATTCAGGCAGTAAAAGAAGATAATATGATTTTTTCGCCAAGTAATGAGCAGGCGGCAATTGACTCTATTGGTCTGGGGCGCATAATGATAAAAGCGTTACGATATTGGTCAGATGTAATGGGGTTGACGAACGAGGTTAAGACACAAAATGGTATAAGAAAAGAACCAACGCAATTGTTTGAATATATAGATAAATACGACAGATATTTTCAACGCATGGGGACAATGAGTTTACTTCATAGAAACCTTGCCTTAAATGTTGATGAGGCAACCGCATGGTATTGGTTATTTAATGAGTGGAACAGTACCACGATTACAAAGGAAGAATTTTCAGATGGTTTCCACACATATCTTGCTGTTAATGGCATGAAAATTAAGAAAGATGCTGTAGATAAAGAATATAATTGTGTCAAAAACACATATATTGGCGAGAAATCTTTTGATTTAAAAACCATTATGGACGAGGATACTTATCCATTTTTGGCACCACTAAAAGTTTTGAAAACTGGAGAAAAGAAAGTTTTATTGAAAACACACTTAAATAGTCGTGAGATTCCGGTGGAACTTCTAATTTATTGTATAGCTATGGATAATAGAGATCAGAATTTTGAAGGAAATCAGATAAGTATTGAAGTCTTAATGGAAGAAAAATGTCAGGTGGGAAGGTATTTTAATTTTAGATATTCCGAATTGATAGATATGCTTCTTGAGGCGGAAAATAAAAGATATATCGGTCTTAATAATAATTTTGGGAATAGATATATTGAATTTATAGGTTATGATTATACGAGCCTGTTAGATAAATACTTTATTGGATAGGAAGGCAGTTATGAAATATTCACAGCTCATAGAAAAAAGAAAACAGTATAAGTATTCGGCGAATATTTGTTTTGACTTAGAGAATGAAAATCGCTTGTCAGGATTTATTCCTAATGTGACAACAACGGAGATTTTGCGTGAGTATTTATATGGAATAATTCAAAAAGGAGATACACATTCCAGAATTTTATATGGTTCATATGGAACAGGAAAGTCACATCTACTCACTGTATTAAGCGCATTATTAGGGCATATAAATACAGATGGCAAGGCATTTGATATTTTTATAAATGCAATTGAACATTATGATAAAGAATTTGCAAAGGATATAAAAGCGTACGTCAATAATGATAAACCATACATGGTAGTGCCGATTTATTCCGATTTTTCAGATTTTGACAGATGCATATCATTTTCACTGAAAAAAGAGATGGGAAAATTAGGCTACGAAATATGTTTTAAAAATTATTTTCACGAAGCATTAGTACTTCTTGAAAATTGGGAACAGGGTGAAGATTCCTCTCTTCGTTTAAATCAAATTTTGTTCGATTTGAAAATTGATATGGAGCGATTAAAGAATAGTCTTGCTAATTTTGAGGCACTAAGCGAAAAAACGTTCGATGAAGTGTTTAAGATGATGACTTATGGAGCTTCATTTGTAAGCGGCGTAGGAAATCTTATAGATAATTTGAATCAGGCGAATCAGGCTATTTTGGATGATTATAGAGGAATCGTATTTGTATTTGACGAATTTGGAAGATACATTGAGGATAATAGTGAAAGCATAAAAGTTAAAACTATTCAAGACTTTGCAGAGTATTGCGATCATACAAATTACGACAATCACTTAATTTTGGTGTCACACAAACATCTGTCTCTGTATACGGATAAAATGAAAAAAAGTCTTAGTGATGAATGGAAGAAAATTGAAGGAAGATTTAAGTCTACTTCTATCAATATTAAGTATGACCAATGCCTCTCGTTGATTCCGCATATTATTCCTAAAACGAATAAATGGGAGGATTTTAAAAATAAATATTCAGAAGAATTAAATTGCCTCTATGAACAGGCTTGGGATTTTAAAGGTTTTTTACTGCCGCCCGAAGGAGGCAACCCATTTGAAGGAGGATACCCGCTTCATCCAATTACGCTTTATGCATTAGACAGATTATCAAAAAAAGTGGCGCAAAATGAAAGGACATTCTTTACATATCTTGCAAGCGATGAAAAAAATTCGCTTTTCTCGCAGTTAAAGAACCTGAAGGATGACAGGTTTCATTTTATAGGCTTAGATTATATTTATGATTATTTTGAAGAGAATATCATGTCATTCAGGGCGAATGACATCTATTTAGTATATAAAAAATTGCAATATGCGATTAACAAAATGGGAGATATGCAGAATTCAACAGAGGTCAGAATTTTAAAGGCAGTGGCAGTTATCAATATTATTTCTGATACAGCTATCTTATCATCTAACAGAAATACTTTATGTCATGTCATCGATGAAAATGACGATGATGTTATTAGAGCAATTGAAGAACTGGAACAGAAGAAAATTATTAAGTATATGCGACAATATGGGTTTTATGATTTCCTTGACAGCAGTATTTATGATTTGGATTCGCTGATTGAAGAAAGGATACCTGCAATCAACGATGATATGGTAACAGCTATATTAAATGATGAGTTTTCTGGTTTTGCAATTTATCCAAATGATTATAACTTTACATATCATATGAACAGGATATTTGCACCGATATTTGCCTACAGGGCAGATATGAGTAAAAAAACATTCTTAAAATCATTGCCAACATATTACGATGGCATTGTTGCGTTCATTTTGGACAGAAATTATATGATAGAAGAGTATGCTGTAGACTCTGGAATACCTGAACGTACAATTTGTTTGGTAAATACTGTACCAGAAGCAATTGAGAATGAGGTGAAACGTTATATTTCTGTTAAGTATTATTATGCAAAAAGGGAAGAATTAAAAAAGGACGATCCAACAGTTGAGAAAGAACTTCTTCTATATTTGGAAGAAGAAAGAGCAATTGTGAATGATTTGATTGAAAATTGGAAAAACATGGTGGATAAGAATATAGTTTCGATCGTGCATGGTGAGCAAAGAAATATTTCATCAGCATTAGAATTGACCAAAGCTGCATCAGAGGTGGTAGAAAAAGCTTTCCCTAGAACGATAATTGTTAATAATGACTTGATAAATAAAAATGCAATTTCCGGAGCCATTAAATTAGCGAGAGCTAAAGCGCTTGAATATATCATGGGAGATGAGGATGACATTCTCAGAGAATGTACGCTATTGTCACCAGAGCATACAATCATTCGGTCGGTGCTTGTGAAAAACGGCTTATATGATGATGGAACAAATGCAGTTCTTAATAGTTTGCCAGACGGTGAGTATTCTGGGAAAGCCGTGCAAAAAGAAATAAGAGATTATCTAAAAAAAGCGCAAAAAGCACCCGTTCCTTTAATGGAAATATACAAAAAGTTAAAACAACCTCCATATGGATTGAGGGACGGATATCTTCCGATTTTGCTTGCGTTTGAAATGAAGAAATATGAAAATGTATCGATATCATTTCACGGCGCAGACAGAGATTATTGTATAGATGAACTTATAAAAGCATTTGAAAGTCCTGAGGATTTTTCGATATATATTTGTAATTGGGATAGGCAGCAGAGAGAATTCATTGAGAGGACGGAAGCGTTATTTGGGGGATATAGAAACAACAAGTCTAAGAGCAGGCTTAAAGATTTATTAAGTGCTATGAATACCCATTTTGCAGGAGTAAGTAAAAGCGCGAGAACAACCGAAAAATTTGTTACTGCAAAAACAAAGCTTTATAGAGATATTATGAGTGTATCGTACAAAGATTACAATGCATTTTTCTTTGAAATATTACCACAGATTAATCGAGATTTATCTGAACTTTCTTATGAACTCGAAGTAATTAAAAACGAGTTGGAAAATGTATTAAAGCTTCAACTTGCGGAAGCGGATAGGATTATTCGAAACATTTTCGAGATAGCAGATGCAAGCAGTATAGTTAATTATTTTGTAGAAAAATATGAGGATGATTGGTCTCAAAAAGAGCATAAGGTGTTTGATTATCAGACCAATGCGATGCTTGAATACTTAAAAACATTTAATCGTGGAAATGAAGATAATATATTTATAAAGGAATTGGCACAGGTAATTACAGGGTTTGAAATTGGATATTGGAATGACTCTAAAATGGATGACTTTAATGACACATTGATGCGCATTATGACGCAATTAGAAAATTTTGAAATAAAAGAAGGCTTGGAAGATAATGAAGTGAAAATTATTATTCAAGCTGGAAATGAGAACTTAAGGAGCACACAATTTGACAAACAAGAGTTGAGCGGAAATGGACAGGTAATGTTCAATAAAATGAAAACAACGCTTGAAAACTTTGGACAATCGTTATCTCAAGAGGAAAAAATGCAAATTGTTGCAAGGCTATTGGAAGAGATAATGTAGATGAACGGAGAATTTGCATGATATTTTGGTGCGATAAATGCCAGGAGCCGATTTTTGACAAAAAATTACATAAGCGCTCATGTGAGGGGACTATAAAAAAAATATCTGATGGGACTATTTGTAATCCAGTATTTTTGCAAGAACGTAAATTACTCAGTTGTATTTGTGGAGAAGATCTAAGCAATAAGAAGATTTGGTATTTTGGAGCGAGTAAGTATTATTATGATGGACAGCTTAAAAAAATACCATATAGGGATTGGTATAAGGGCAAGAAACATCTTTTGTTTGCCGAGGAGCTTCGAGAAAATATAACTATAGAGAGGGACTATTCTGCGTATAGGAGAGTAGTAGAAGCAAATTTGCCATATGTTGAGAACTTAGTGTATGAGGCTGACAATTATATTACTGATACTATGGATAGGTATAGGGCGGCGCATTATATACCAACCATATCATTTTCTGGAGGCAAGGATTCAACGGTAGTGAGCCGTCTGGTACGGGATGCGCTTCAGGATAATTCTGTCTTACACTTTTTTGGAGATACAACACTTGAATTTAAGGAAACTTATGATTATGTGAGAAATAAATTTCGTAAGGAAAATCCGTTAGTTCCCATGTTGCCCAGTGAAACTGAAAACGATTTCTTTAAGCTCTGTAAGGTTTTTGGACCGCCAAGCCAGCATGAAAGATGGTGCTGCACGATTTTCAAGACAAGTAATTTGAACAAGGAGCTAGATAATTTGCCCGGAAATAGCTTGTCGTTCCTAGGAATACGACATAGCGAATCGCTTGCAAGAAAGTCATATGAACGAACGCAAGAGCATTCAAAAATATCTACACAGGTAAATGCGATGCCAATTATAGAATGGACAGATTATGATGTCTGGCTGTATATCTTATACAGGGATATATTGGTGAATGACTGTTACCAATATGGATATAAACGAGTTGGGTGTTGGTGTTGTCCAAATAACTCGGATTGGTCAATGATGTTGACAGAAATATATCATCCAGAGGATATGCAGCGCTGGAGAGACATGATATATGATTTTGCCAGAAAAACAGGGAAAACGGATATTGATGATTACTTCGATGAAGGAAGATGGAGAACGCGGCGGGGGGCGAGCGGGCTTCAAGTGAAAAACGTGTCAATTGTAGACACTGCCTGTAATCTATCGGACAGAGCCAGGAATATTATTATAGAGAAAAAGTTGAATAAAGATGTTATTGAATTTTTTAAACCATTAGGTGATTTAAAAATAGTGGAAAAAGTTGATGCAACTTATATTTCAGTATTTGACGTTGATAAATCTGATGTATATAGGAAATGTTTTGAACTTATTATTTCGTATGGAACGAATGTAGTTAAGGTGTTACCAGAGGAACGTATAGATATTACGAATTTGATAAATAGAATAAAATGTCAGCTTCGCAAGTATCAGTTTTGCATCAGATGTTCAGCGTGTGATTCAGTGTGCCCTCATGGTGCGATAGACACAATTCACGGAACTTACCATATTGATGAATCAAAATGTGTACACTGCAAAAAATGTGTAGCCAAGTTCTATAATGGCTGTATAATTTGTGACAAAGTTGCTGGAAAGAAGGAGGATAAAGATGATTAAGGAAGAACGCAGAAAAGATTTGCCAATCATAAGAGTTATGACTGGCATAAGAAACATGGGATATACATTGGAAAGTGCTATACTTGATATTGTAGATAATTCGATAGTTGCAGGAGCTAAAAAGGTTAATATTATTATTCAGGCGGAGGATAAAACACTAAAACAATCTATAAGAAAAATCATTATTGATGATGATGGAAAAGGAATGAATACAGACCAAATTTACAATGCACTGGAATTGGGATCATCAGAAAGTTTATATGAAGACAATTCTTTGTCAAAATATGGTTTTGGTTTGAAAAGTGCTGGATTTTCCCAAGCGAATACAATTATAGTAATTTCTAAAACTGAATCATGTGAAAAGTGGCATAAGTCAATGGTTAAGTGGGATTTGATAAAAGCACATAACCGATATGTTGTGGATGAAGAACTAGAACTCGATGCCTGTGATATAACTCTTTTGGAAAATAAAAGGGCAGGAACAATTGTAATATTGGATGAACTAACAAAAGTCAGTAAAGTTAAGAAAGATGCAGCAATAAAGAAAATTAGTGAAAAATGTGCCATAACCTTTCATAGATTTATGGAAGAGGATGGATTGGAGATAAAAGTTAATGAAAAGAATGTGGAACCGTACGACCCGTTGTTTTGCAATGAAATAGCGGATAATATGATTGATTATAACGGTAGAAAAGTTTGTAAATACTTTGATGATGACTATAGTTTGGTTCTTAATTCTAAAAACAAGAGTAAAGCAATTATTAAGGCAGTACTGCTGCCAAATCCACCATTATTTGAAAAGGAAGGCTTGCAGAAGAAAATAAATTCTAAATATCAGATAAAACAAAAGAATATTGGTTTTTATATATATAGAAACAAGAGATTAATTGTAGAGGCAACTACATTATCCTTGTTTTCCAGAAGTGAACCAAGACTTTTGGCTTCAAGAATAAGAATTGATTTAGATTCGTTGTGTGATGATGAAATAAATCTTGATGTTAAGAAAACATCACTTGTTTTTCCAGAACGATTTATGGAACAATTAAGAGATTTATTAAATCCTTATTTAAGACGGTCTAAAGAATTATGGGATGAAATGAAGATTAGAAAGGCAAATAATGATCAGGAAATTGCAACAGATTCAGATTCATTACATAAAAGAAGTAACGAGATGTTAAAGAGTATATCCCCTGTTGTTGTCGATCCTCAAACTGGGGATATCGAACCAATGCAGGGCTATATGGAAACACATATAGATAATTTAAAGGAGAAGTATAGTATTGATGATAGCATAATTGATGAGATACGTAAAAAAAATAGTCAACGAGTCATTACTGTCAGTGAATTGCCAAAGGGAATGCTATGGGCTCCCAATATTGGAGGAGAAAATAGTAGTCAAGTGGTGGTTCACTTGTCTAGGCAACATCCATTTTACGAGAAGGTGTATAAGAAATTAGAAGATGGATGTGATGCAGTTGTAATATTGGATGCATTATTTTTAAATATGGCAATGGCCGAAATGGGCATAAACTGTGGTGATAGTAAATATGAGAAAATATTTGCAAAACTTAGGCAGTCGGTTTCTCATCAGCTGGAAAACTTTATAGATTTAGAGATGGATGATGAGGATTACGATGATGAAAACCTATAGGATTGCAGTGTCCCAACCTGGGGCATCGGAAAGATACCCATATGTTTACATTTTATATACAGTTAATCCGGAAGCTTTTGTATATGTTGGTGAAACAGAAGATTTGAATGGTGCGATAGGAAGATTGGCAGGACATATAAAACTGAATAATCCTGGAACATTTATCAAGAAGTTTATGGAAAACTCCAATTATGACGTGTCTTGTTTAAAAGATATTCATATGATAGCATTTGATATTTCTGAACACGAGATATTTACAGGAGAAATTAATAAAACTAGACGGAGGGCACTGGAGTATTTGCTTCATTTTAAAATCTTAGGTTTTTCATGCGATGATAGTGTAAAGATACCGTATACTGTTGTTTCACATGTACAGACACAGGAACGCTTTGTTTCAGATAGAAAAATCAATGATATATGTAATGAGATTTTTAAAGAGGCAATACAGCTTTTACCATATAGCGAGGAATGCCAATGATATATTTTGATAATGCAGCCACAACAAAATATAAGCCGGAAACAGTAATTAAGGCGTTTGTTGATTATACAAGAAATGTGGGAGTAAGCCCGGGACGAGGGAGTTATTCTCTGGGAATAGATGCTTCGAGAAAGCTGTATCAAGTGAGAAAAAGTGTTGGTAAGTATTTCGGACTTGGTGATTTGACGAATGTGGTGTTCACTAAAAATTCTACAGAGGCAATTAATCTATTTTTTTGCGGATATTTGAATAAGGGTGATCATGTGTTGATAACTTGTTATGAACACAATTCTGTATTAAGACCACTGCAGTCAATGCAAGATAAGGGAATGATTGATTATTCAATTATTTCCAGAGAAGATTTGTTGCTTCCTGCAAAACAAATTTTGGACAAGTATTGCAAAACAAATACAAAGGTGCTGGCAGTGACGCTGGCTAGTAATTTGACGGGAAGAATTGTCTTTAGTAGGGATTTATTTGCTGAGGCAAAAAAACATGGTATTACAACATTTTTGGATTCTTCACAGGGGGCGGGGAAAATACACATTTCTATGGAAACGGATAAAATTGATTATTTAGCATTTACAGGGCATAAGGATTTAATGGGATTGCCGGGAACAGGCGGATTATGCTGTAAAGAAAAGGATAAAATTGTCCCCCTGTTGCAAGGGGGAACTGGCATATTGGGGAATGAATATGTAAATCCGAAAGCTTTTCCGGAGGGACTGGAGGCAGGAACATTGAATATGCCTGCTATATGGGCATTGGGGAGCGCAATAAATTATGCATCGGAGCACATGGAAGAAAATCAACTTAAAGAAAGGCATCTGGTAGATACACTTTTAAAAGAACTAAATGAAATGGGTTCGGTAACTATTTATGATAATGAATTTGAAAGAGTGTCAACTATAGGTATCAATATTGAGGGACATACATCTGATGAGGTAGTAAAGTATTTAGATGATAATGATGTATGTGTTAGAGGTGGAATACATTGTGCGATATTAGCACATGAGGCATTGAATACTGTTTCAACAGGAGTAGTGCGGATTAGTCTTTCGCCATCAAATACAGAAGAAGAAATTTTTAGGTTTATAGAATTAATAAGGAAAATGTAGGCGAGCAGTGTGAAAAATACTTCTAAGGCAGCAAAAGATATTGTCTAAGAAATATTAAGGTTCACATAGGAAAAACGCAAAGGACGGTGTTTTTCATTTCTATTTATGCCGTCAAAGGCGGTATGGAGGATTAAAATGAATATAGTTTTTTTTAGCACAAATGATGTATTCGTCGGTGAGGAAAAACTCAAAGATAAACAGATTAATTGTAGAATTGTTCCAACACCAACAACAGACAAAGCATATTGTGGCGTTTGTCTTGAAACGGATAATGAAGGTGCGATAGAAGCATTGAAAGATATGGAATTTAATGTGATTCGGAAGGGGGCATAAAGTGGCATTTAAAGATTTGAAATTGTTGAAGCACTACAAAACATATAAAAACAATATTGTAAAAGAGTTTTATAATCCTGTCTTGAAAAGCGCTGTACTGTATCAGCGATCAGTAGGTTTTTTCTCATCGACTGCATTGATAGAATTGACGAAGGGCATCTCAGGACTTGTTAAAAACAAAGGGAAAATACAATTGATTGTATCACCATATCTTTCACCGGAGGATGTTGAGGCAATTGAAAAGGGATATGAGAAACGAAAAATAATTGAGGAGGCGTTATTAAGAGAATTTAAGGAGCCAGAAAATTATTTTCAGGAAGAACGGTTAAATCTATTGGCTCATTTAATAGAAGAAGGTACATTAGAATTAAAAGTGGCATTTACCCCGCCGAATAAAAACACAGGTATGTACCATGAAAAGGTTGGGATTATTAAGGATGAGAACGGAGATAAAATAGTATTTACAGGTTCTCTAAACGAAACAATCAATGCTTTTTACAATAATTATGAGTCAATAGTAGTTTTTACTTCATGGGAAGAATCCAAAGAATATGCGGAAGAAATGCAAAGAGATTTTGATTTGCTATGGAGTGGAGGAGACAATGATTTGGAGGTGATTGATTTCCCGGAAGTTGTGAAAGATAAGATTACAATATGCAAGAAGACAGAGGTTCATTATGATATAGATGAAGAAGAGAAAATTGAAGATATTAAGGAGGCAGTGAGAGGAAATCCACGAATGCCTCAGGGGTTTATATTAAGAGATTACCAAATAGAAGCGATAGAACATTGGAAAAATAATAGTTATCATGGCATTTTTGACATGGCAACTGGAACAGGGAAGACTTACACAGGATTAGGTGCAGTCGTTAAGCTGTTTGAGGATAAGGAGAAATTAGCAATTGTAATTGTATGTCCATATCAGCATTTAGTTGAACAATGGGTAGAAGATATTGAATTATTTAATATGGTGCCAATTATAGGCTATTCAGCTTCCAAGCAAAAGAATTGGAAACAGAGGCTTAAAGATGATGTGTTAGATTTTAATCTTGGAATAATAAAATCAATTTGTTTTGTGACGACTAATGCGACATATTCTTCTAAGTTCGTGACGGAAATAATGGGAAGCTTAGGGAAAGACACTTTGCTGCTTGTGGATGAAGCACATAATTTTGGCTCAAATAATTTGCGAAAACGATTATATTCGCAGATAGAGTATAGACTTGCACTATCTGCCACGTTGGAACGACATGGGGATGAAGAGGGAACAGAGGCATTAAAAAAGTATTTTGGCAGGAAGTGCATTGAATATGATTTAAAGAAAGCGATTGCTGATGGGAAATTAACACCATATTATTATTATCCGGTACTTGTCTTTTTAGATGAAGAAGAACTGGCAGAATACAAAGATGTATCTTATAGAGTGTCAAAAGAGTGCCACAAGGATAAGCATGGTAAATTACAGGTTACAGAAAAAGGGAAAATGCTATTAATGCAACGTGCCAGAATCGTTGCGGGAGCAAAAAATAAGCTTAGTGTTTTAAGGGATAAAATGCAGGACTATAAAGACGATTCTCATATATTGGTATACTGTGGGGCAACCAGAGTTCCGACTTTTGAGCATGATGAATCTGAGCACGATGAAGAAGGAGAAAGACAAATAGTAGCCGTATCAAAAATCCTAGGTAATGAACTGGGAATGAAAGTGACGCATTTTACATCAAATGAGTCAGCTCAGGAAAGAGAGGCTATAAAAAGGCGATTTGCAACAGCCGAACCATATCAGGCAATTGTTGCAATTAAATGTTTGGATGAAGGTGTCAATATTCCGAGCATCAGAACGGCATTTATTTTGGCAAGTACTACGAATCCTAAAGAATATATACAAAGACGTGGCAGGGTTTTACGCCTTGCAAAAAACAAACCATATGCTGTGATATACGATTTTGTAACGCTTGCGACACCGCTAGACGAGGTAAATGTATATGGCGTGGACTTTAATTGTGAAAGAGCGTTGGCAAAAAGGGAACTGGCAAGAATAAAAGAATTTGGAGAAATTGCCATGAATTCAAGGGATTCAGATGTGTTAATCAATGATATTATCGATGCTTATCAGATTTCAGATGAAGAAATGGAGAACGTAGAAGATGGATCAGAATTTAGATGAAAAGAAACTGGACAATATTAAATATCAGATACTTGATATGGAAACGGAAAACATTGTTAAGAAAGAGTCAAATCCTGCCATGGTTGATAAGATTAGAAAGATGATAATACGGGAGGTAGAAAAGAGATGATTATCAATAGGCTTGAAATGTTTAATTTCAGACAGTACATAGGGCTGCAATCAGTTGAATTTTCTACCGATAAAGATAAAAATGTAACGGTCCTTATCGGGGTAAATACATCTGGAAAAACAACGATTGTCAGGGCATTTGAATGGTGTCTTTATGGGAAAAACGGATTTGAAGATACCGTTCTTTTAAATAGTGAAGTACGTACGAATATGAAGGAATCAGATGTTCAAGAAGTTTGGGTATCCGTAACATTTACACATGATGACATTGTGTATACGATTAAACGTTCTCATAAATATGTATGTGTTGAAAGATATACAGAGAATGGCAGATTTGTTGTAACTTTGGGGAAAAAGCCAGACGAAAATGTTATGCTTGAATATTTGATGAAGGATGGACAGACAAAGATTCCTATAGATAAATCAAATATTGATGAATCGATGAACAGAATTTTACCAAAAGATTTATCAGATTACTTCTTTTTCGGTGGTGAACGGATATCTGGAATAGCTAACAGAACGGATTTGTCGAAAGCAGTTAGAGGATTGATGAGATTAGATGTGTTAGAAAATGCATATACACATCTAAAGACTGTAGTAAAAGGATTTGAAGATGAAATAGATACTTCCGGCGATGCTAACGCTCAAAGAGCAAAGGACAGCCTCGATACATATACTGACAGAAAGAAAGCTTTAGAGCAGGAATTACAGAATTATGAGAAGCAGGTATCCTATTGGCTTGATAAGGAAAAGGAATATGATGCAAAGCTGGCAAAAAGTAATATTGATCAAGTTAAGGAATTGGCAGAAAAAAGAAGAAATGCGCAAAGTGCTCTTGAAGGAGAAGTACAGAAATTAGAGAGAGTTAAAGGAGAAATGGTTCGCTCATTTAACAACCGTACTTTTGCCTATTTTGGACTGCCGTCTATTAAAGAAACACTTGAATTTTTAGAAAATCAAAACAATAAAACAGGTGGAGTTAGAGAAAGTATTCCGGCGATGGAACAGGATGCAATAGATTTTCTTGTGAAGAGGAGAATTTGTATATGTGGAACCCGATTAGATCCCGGAACAATACCGTATGCAAAAGTAATGGAAGAAAGACGCGTATTGCCGCCAGAACATGTGGGGGATGCCGTAAGGCAATACAAAGATAAGTCAGAGGGATATTTGGCAGGTACAGAAGATTTTAAAGATAATATTGAGAGAAAGTTTATAGAGTATCGTGAAACCAAAAGGCAGATAACCAAATTGCAAAATGAATTGGAGTCATTGGCGGGAGAAGTAATTGACGATACAGAGGCGAGAAATATTGAAAAAAATCGCAGGGAAGCACATACAAAATATTTGGAGGCAAAAGACGATTACGATTCCTGTAACAGAAAACTTGGAGAGTGTAATTCCAACATTAGTAATTGTCAAAAGGCTATTGATAAGTTTGCAAAAAGCAGTACCAAGAATCAAAGAGCAGCAAGACTTATTGCATATGCGCAGCATGTCTATGGATGGCTTTTTGATACTTATAAGGAAAAGGAAGATGTTGTGCGTGCTGAGTTGCAAAAGCGTGTCAATGACAATTTTTCTAAAATGTATCACGGTGATAGAGCCATTGGAATTGATGAAAAATATCGTGTGAGATATTCCGATATAACTACAGAGGAGTCAGATGGTTTGAAAGCGGTTAAAAGCTTTGCTTTTATTGCAAGTTTAGTATCAATGGCTAAGGATAAAATTTTGGATGATGGAGATATGAAATTGGGACAGGTGTACCCGCTTGTCATGGATGCACCATTTTCGAATGTAGATGAGATTCATATTGACAATATATGTAAAATCCTTCCGAATACTGCTAATCAGGTAATAATGGCAGTCATGCAGAAAGACTGGGAATATGCGTCTGAAAATCTTGAAAGCTATGTGGGTAAAAGTTATAAGATTGAAAAAGACAGAGATGAATTTGGCAAAGAAATTGATACGGCTACACATATTATCTGAACGGAGGAAATGCTATGTTTGATAAAGATTTTAGAATAACAGGGAAACATGCGAACTATTGGAAAGATTTATGTGAATTGGCAGGGAATGTTCCAGATAGGGAGCAACATAATAATTTTAAGATTTTCAGTGCTTATATTGATGCATATGTAGTGTGTCCTTTGATTGGGTTTCAATACAATAGAAAAAGCGTGATTGATAATTCAGAAGAGGGTAATGCGGGTATGCTGGCAGAAGTATTTGGGAAAAGACGGCAGGAGTTAAAATATGTTTATCAGATCATTATGATGTTAGATACGGATTCTGAGCCAGATGAGGATAAACGTTTATACAGAGCTTTTAAATTTGCTGCTGAAACACCAGAAGATAAGTCCTTAATTGAAGAAAATATGAAAATATACAATGCTTATTTTCTTGGTGGATTGGAAATTCTTCATGAGGAATTTGTAGAGCAGTGCCATGATGACGATGATTATCTGAAACAGATGTATGATTATGTAAAACGTTTTTATGATGAACAAGACGGAGATGCTATACGGGATGGGATAAACAAATATTTAGGCTGATTGAAGGGGATGAAGTTTTGCTGGGACTGTCTGCCAATGAAGTGATAGAGGAATTAAATAATGACTTCTGTGCCTTTCAAGTCTCTGAGTTTCTTGAAAAGTCTGGTTTTTTGCAGGACAAACAACCTTGTATAACAGAGGATTTGCAAAGGTTGATATTTTTACAAGGCAATCAAGAAGAGGTTTACACCGTATTAGAACGTAAATTTATAGAACAAGTGGGAAAGGTTTATATTTTTCCAGAATTCTATAAAAAAACAAAACGTGGAAATATGCCCTGCAGATTTATTGCAGTAGATTTGTCAAAATGGTGGAACGATATATATAATGCAGTATTTTTTATGAAAATTATCATAAAGGCATTTTCGGGATTTAGTTTATTCATAATAAAATCCAATGATGGCATTCATTTGGGTGCGAGATTATTTGATAAGACTGAGTGGAAAAATTGCACTTTATCTAGGTCAGACGAGTTACCTGATATTTTAGGTGAAGCAGACTGGGAAAATGACACAGATGATTTTTTTGTTTTTTATAATTCCGTAATCGAAGCAATCACACCTGTAACAGACAATCATATTGGATATGATGAGAAAATTTTGAAAAGCAGGGGAGTACAAGCTGGTTACGTTGATATGCTCAATGAGATAGAAAATATCTATGGAGAAAGCATTTTGGATGAATTGGAACGATATAGAGGCACTTTTGAGGAAATTGAAGAACAGGGATTTGCAGAGATATTAGGGGAGTGTTTGGAGGATTTGAAGGATGTTTGCTCAACCAAGGTAAATACAATAGAAATGCTTTTTGAAGCAGAAGAACTGGAGAAAATGGCAGAAAAAGCGGAAGCGCAAAGAAATGTAGATTTTGAAAGTTCTATTAATAGTGAGAGTAACTATATAGTGCTTGGGGAATTGAGTGATGATCCTGAAGTAATAATAAAGAAGTTGAAAAACCTAAAGGGTTTAAGGTGAGTGTACATGAGATACTACAATTTGTCAGAAGGAAACTTCAAAACCGGAAAATTGACGGAGAATGAAATGTGGGAAGCGTTTCATTGGCTCTTTTCGGATAAGTCAGTCAATGATTCTAGCTATAAATTCATTTTTTTAAAGTCAATAATTGATTGTATGGATAGAAAAGATGAATTTGATAAGATAAGCTTTGATATTTTGTTTGAACGGTTTACATCAATTTCGTGGAATCTTGTGTTAAAATATGGAATTTCGCAAAAAATAAAATCGATAGGAAAGAAAGCAACAGTATTAGAACAGGAATTACAAGATTTTCTAGTGTTAAATGGATATGACCGATATGTTCCGATAGAGGAAATTGATGATGAAAAACGAAGAAAATTAGTATTTAAGATAAAACAAGGTTGTAAGAGGTATGTTATAGGTGCTTTGTTTGGGGATATGAAAGAATTACTATATTCTTTTTCTAAGAAGGAACAATGGATAAAGTTAAATCCTCAAATGGAAGTATTTGTAATAAAACATAAAAATGTTATTGAAAGCTTGAATTATTGTAAGTGGGCGTCTTTTTATGAAAAGATAAATTCAGATGAGACTAAAAATCACATTATTTCTTTGCTGGATAAAGATTTTGAAAAGAGAAAGAACGAATCGATATACAGAACGCTTCTTGCATATGAATTTGAAAGAGAGATGGACATGTCTAAGGTAAATACGATAGAATTACTATTTATGGCTGAGGATAGTGAAGAAAATGCGGAAATCATTAATAGGAATAACATAGAGGAGGAACTCTTTCAAGATTATAGTAATATGAGAAAATATTTAGCAAATCCAATTGATTTGATTGGTAAGCTAAAAAGAAATAAAGGTATTGAAGTATAATACAATAGAGGAAGAAATGGCAAGTTATATTCATACCAGAAAGAGAGGCATCTGAATGATACCATTAAAGATAGAAACTTTACTAGAGGGGCGTGTCGTTGAACATGACCGTGTAGAGTATAAAACAGGATGGAATCCCAATGATATTATTCATTCTATTTGTGCGTTTGCAAATGACTATGATAACACCAATGGCGGATATATCGTCATAGGGGTAAAAGAGAGCAATGGTATGCCTGTATTTCCGTTAGAAGGTGTTCCGAAGGAAAAGTTAGATTCCATACAGCAGGAAATATTTCAGTACTGTAATCAGATTATTCCAAGGTACATTCCAAGAATGGAAGTGGTTGATTATAAGAATGAAGGAATTTATCTGATATATCTATGGTGTTCGGCAGGTGATAGCGGTCCTTATCAGGCACCGAAATCAGTGTATGT
Organism: uncultured Lachnospiraceae bacterium; assembly: GCA_910586585.1. Lineage (GTDB taxonomy): Bacteria > Bacillota > Clostridia > Lachnospirales > Lachnospiraceae > COE1. The sequence goes on along the minus strand of CAJUKA010000047.1, from coordinate 1,204 downwards.
TGAAAATGGTGAGAAAGCTGACAAAAGTTTGAAATATTGGATTAGACCGGCATCGCTTACTACAGATGCGAAACAGGATGAAATATCCGAATTGTTTGATAAGTTTAATTCCGTGCCATTTGATGACCGTGTCAATAGAAAAGCAAAAATTGATGATATCATGAGAGGCTATCTTGAAGATTTTATCAGGAAGAGCAACAGTAGTCTGGTGATGGAACTGAATAGCAGTTCATTAGAGGAACTGCTGCTTGCACAGGAAGTTGCAAATGAGACAGATACGGAATTAGATATCAGAAATATCGGTGTATTAATGTTTGCGGAACATCCGGAGAAGCTGATTCCGGGGGCATATATTGAGCTGATTCGATTTCATTCAGAAGAAGCCGAGGCATCGGATGATTTTACGGAAAAAATATTTACAGGACCAATATGGAGACAAGTTCAGGATGCTTTGAATTATATAAAGACAACTGTGATTGAGCAAAAAGTTGTAAAAGTGCAAGGTCAGGCAGAAGCAGAACGATATTTTAACTATCCATATAATGCATTGGAAGAAACATTGGTAAATGCAGTATTTCACAAGTCGTATCGCGAGCCGGAGCCAGTGGAAATCCGTATATATGTGGATAGCATTCAGATACTCAATTATCCCGGACTTGCGAAATGGATTAATCTTGAACGTTTTGTATCAGGTAAAGTGAAAGGAAGAAAATATCGTAACAGAAGAATTGGAGAATTATTTAAGGAGATTGACTTATCTGAAAAAAAGGGAACAGGTATTCCTAAAATATTAAGAGAACTGAAACAAAATGGTTCACCAGAGCCTGAGTTTGATATGGATGAGGAAAGAACCTATTTGAATGCGATTATTCGTATAAGAGACGGTTTTGAAAGAAAAGAGAAAATGTCCGAATCAATGTCCGAATCAATGTCCGAATCAATGTCCGAATTGGAAAGAGCAAGAATGCAGATTATTTTGATTTATCTGGAAACAAATAAAGAAATAAATAGTGCTGCTGCGGCAAAATTGCTGGAAGTTGAAATAAAGACGGCAAGCCGTTTGCTGTTGAAGGCTGAAAAGCTGAATATCCTTAAAGGCACAGGAAAAACAAAAAATAAGGTATATAGAAAATAAAATATTTTTAAGAGAAAATGGTTGATTATCTCAAAAAAGCCTTGATTTACGGGCATACAAGCAGGATTT
>CAJUKA010000046.1 GCA_910586585.1 uncultured Lachnospiraceae bacterium | reverse complement strand
TTTGCGACAGCGAACGAGGTCAAATCTGTGACATCTCATGAAGTTATTAACATCATTTCCATGGGTCGAAGTGTCGATATTGGCATCTACCCCTATATTTTCGAAGCCGATTTCCCGCCCTATGACAGAGCATCTTCCGTCATTGCCAAGTACATTCAGACCGCCGCTTGTGACAAGCCCTACGATGGCGTTTTTACCTTCCGCAAAGGACCGGAGGGCGGCGATTCGATCCCCGAAGCCGGCCATCTTGTCATCCACCTGATCCTCCAGCCCAAAGATAGAAGCAATGGTCCGCGCATTGGCGCCAACGCTTTCCACGACTCCCTTTTCGCTGTCGGTGGCAAGGTAGACCACAGGTGCGATTTCACTGAGGTCGTCATAGGACTTGGACAGCCTGCCGCCAATAAAAATGATGTCAGGCTCGCAGGCCATAACCGCTTCCATGTCCGCCTCCTTGATGGTTCCAAGGTTTGCTACATTGTCATTTGTAACATATTGCTGAAGATAATCCAGCGACGTCCCGGCGGATCCTACGATGCGGTCGCCTACCCCAAGGTTATCAAGAATATCCATAGATGCCATATCCAAAATAGCGATGCGCTCCGGGTTGTAAGGAACCTCCAGTTCAAACCTTTCACCGTTTCCGTTCAGGCTTGTGATGGTCACGGTATCCGGGGTCTGAGACTCCTGGTCTGCCTCCGGACTTGTGGAATCTTCAGTTTCCGATATCTGGCTTTCCTGGTTTCCGCCATCATCCTGCAGAACAGACTCCTGATTCTGCGTGTTTTCGGAAGTGGGGGTTGTATTGTCGGTGGGCATCTGGCCCGTACCGCAGGCAATAAGCCCCAGACTCACGATCATGGTGAAAACTAAAGCGAATAAATGTTTCTTTCTCATAATAATAATCTCCTTTCGTTTTTCGGCTGAATCCGATCAATAGTAAATAGACAGCGGTTTCCCCTGAATCTCCATGATTTCAAAGTCCACCTGATAAATCCGGGAAAGAACTTCTCTGGTCATCACCTCCTTTACCGTTCCAAATTTTGCGATTTTTCCGTCTTTGAAAGCGCAGATGTAATCGGAGTAAAATGCCGCGTAGTTGATTTCGTGCAGCACTAAAATCACCGTCTTGCCCAGCTCATCGCACAGGCGGCGGACGATTCTCATCATATTTGTGGCATGGTAAATATCAAGATTGTTGGTGGGCTCGTCAAGAAGTATGTATTCCGTGTCCTGGGCGATGACCATGGCGATATAGGCCCTCTGCCTTTGTCCGCCGGACAATTCATCAATAAACCTGTCCTGAAATTTCTCCAGTTCCATATAGCCGATGGCGCGGTTTACGATCTCCACGTCTTCGGAATTCAGGTGGTTTCCGGAATAAGGGAATCTGCCAAAAGCAACAAGTTCCCGGACCGTAAGCTTCATCTGCACCTGGTTGTGCTGGGTCAGGATCGCCAGTTTTTTAGCCAATTCTTTACTTTTCCACGCACGGATGTCCTTTCCGGCAAGCCCAACAGCCCCGCTGTCTGCTGCGATCAGCCGGGAAATCATTCCCATGACTGTAGATTTTCCTGCGCCGTTGGGACCGATCAGGGACATCACCTTGCCCTTAGGTATCTCAAAGGTGACATCGTCCACGACCCGCTTTCCACCGTATTGTTTTGTAAGCTGTGCTGCTTTCATATGTCTGCATATCCTCCTATTTTTCTTTTCTCAAAAGCAGATAAAGGAAATAAATACCGCCGCCTGCTGTGATAAACACGCTGACCGGTATTGCGTAGGAAAAAACATGTTCCACAGCCAGCTGTCCGCCTACAAGCACAAGCATTCCAAATAATGAGGAGCCTGTTATTAAAAAACTGTGGCGGTAGGTTTTCAGAAACTGCCTTGCCAGATTCGCGATGATCAGGCCTAAAAAGGAGATCGGCCCTACCATAGCTGTGGCTGCGGCAATGCAGAGCGTTACGCCTAGAAGCAATCGGCGGATTGTGCGGTCATAATCCACTCCAAGATTGATGGCCTGCTCCCTGCCAAGGGTAATCACGTCCAGAAGCGCAAGCTCTTTTCGCAAAGCAAAAACAACCGCCGCAAGCGCAATCACTGTAAACAGGATAATTTCGCTGTTGATATTGCTGAAGCTTGCGACAAGGGTACTCAGCAGATTGTCATATTCATTGGGATCCATGGTTCGGATCATGGCAGACTGAATACTCCCGAAAAAGGATGTCAAAACGGTACCCACCAGAAGCACATACAGTACATTGTGATTGGTTTTGCGGAACAGGTAACTGTAAAGAACCGTTGCCGTAATCCCCATCAAAACCAGATCCGTGGCAAACGCGGCGTTGGCATTGGCTGCAAGGATGCTGCCTGAACCTGCCGCAAACACCACCGCTGTATGGATGAGGGTGTATAAGGAGTTCATTCCCAAAAGGCAGGGTGTCACAATGGTGTTATTGATAATAGACTGAAAGACAATGGACGCTCCGCCGATGGCAGAGGCTGCGATCAGCATGGCAATCAGCTTTGGGGCACGTATCTTCAATGCATAGCGCAGGAGTCTGGCATTTTCAAAATTAACCTCCACTGTCATGTACATAGCGGCAGCCAAAGCAGCAAGCACCGCCAGAAAGAGGAGCTTTCTTAAATTGGAACGATAAATTTCCATCCTCATTTGACCACCCCTCCCAGCCTGACAGATTTTCTGCCGCCACGAAGCCTGTAGAACAGGAGCATGATGAAAAATATGCTTCCGATGATTCCTATGATCAGCTCAATGGGCAGTTCATAGGGCGCGATGACAATACGTCCGGCCATGTCGCAGACCAGTACAAACAGCGCGCCGAATAATGCGGTATCTGCCAGGGTTCCCCGTATGTTATCGCCCTTGAACAGGGAAACCACATTTGGGACTATCAGGCCTATGTAGGAGACAGCGCCTACCACAACTACCACACTGGCTGTGATCATCGCCGCAATGGTCAGCCCTATAAATAAGATGACGTTATAATTGACGCCAAGATTTTTTGAAAAGTCCCGACCCATGCCCACGATGTTAAAGTGGTTTGCGTATAGAAAAGCAAGGATTACCAGCGGAACTGCCAGATAAACCAGTTCATACCTGCCTTTCAGCACCAGCGAAAAATGTCCGGTGAGCCAGGTGGAAAGGGCCTGGGTCATTTCGAACTTGTAGGCGAGAAAATTTGTGATGCCCCCGATGATATTGCTGAACATGATCCCGACCAAAGGCACCATGACAACATCCTTAAATTGGATACGCTGAATAAACCAGACAAAACCCCATGTTCCGGCGACAGCCGCAGCAAAGGCGAACAGCGCCCTTCCCCACAGTGTAGAATCCGGCATAAACAGCAATGCCAGCAGAATTCCAAATTGCGCGGAAGAAATGGTTGCGCCTGTGGTGGGCGACACGAATTTATTCATGCAGAGCTGCTGCATGATAAGGCCCGCCACACTCATTCCGATTCCGGTACACAGGAGGGCGAGCAGCCGAGGCAGTCTGGAAATGATAAAAATTCTGAGCTGCCATACATCTCCGGACAAAAGTGACAGGATGTCCAGATCAATGACCCCGATAAACAGAGACAGGATTGACAGTATCAATAAGGATACTGCTAATCCTATTGTTATTCCCGATTTTTTCACTGTATCAACTCCCTTCTACTTTGGTTAGATAAAACTAACTATATGGCAAAAAGCAAAGCATCTTACGATGCTTTCACAAATCCTTTGTGTGGAATGTCTTCTCATATCGGTTAGTTAAATCTAACCCGTATTCTACCATCTGTTTTCCGAGCTGTCAATAAGGAATTTATTTTCTTGACAAAACTATTTGCATGAACGATAGCATAACGGCGCTATATAACATCGTTATAGAGGGGCGTGAAGCAGAATGGGCGAGTAAGAAAAAAGTACATTGGAGCTGATTCATACAGCGGCCAAAGCAGACTTTATGGAAAAGGGGGTTCAGGCTGCCTTCCTGCGCAATATCATCAAAACCGCAGGCGTGACCACAGGGGCATTTTATGGGTATTATGACAGTAAGGAAGAATTGTTTGCGGCTTTGGTGGTCCCATCCTAATATATGACGGCCGGTACCGGCAGGCCCATGAATCTTTTGAAAGCCTGCCCATGGAAAAACAGCCGGAACAGATAGGAAAGATGTCATCAGAGTGTATGTATGAGCTGCTTGGTTTTTCCTGTGAGCATATGGATGAATTTTATCTGAGCCTGAAATGCTCCGAGGGTACGAAATATGCATCCATGATCAATGACATGGTGGAACTTGAAGTGGAGTCTACCCATAAATATTATAAGGTTCTGGAGCAGCCTGGGCTTTGATTTCTAAGGTTGATGAAAGGCTGAAGCATATTATGGCGACGGGAATGATAGGCGCCTTTTTTGAAATGGTTCTCCAATCCGATGTGAGGGCTGGCAAAATAAATTGACATAGCTTTAAATATGGTTTATGCTTTTTCTAAATTCTTTGCACGTCTATATTCTAAAGGGTTCATTTGAAACTGATGTCTGAACACTTCTGCAAATTTTCCCTGCTTTGTATATCCAATTTGCGAGGCAATTTCTGAAATAGGCAGCTTGGTTTCTGTTAATAACTTTTTGGCAGTACTCATGCGTAAATCCCGCAGATAATCAGAAACATTCTTCCCATACACGCCACGAAAGTAGTTTTTCAGGCTTGTTTCGCTAACTCCAAATTGAATGGCAACCTGTTTTATTGGAATATGCTGCTTTAGATCAGCCGTCAGTATTCTCTCTGCTTTTTTTGCAATTTCAACTTGGATATTGGTATAAAAAGTGCAGGCTTTTTCATGACACACATTTTTTTCATCAAGCAGAAAGTGCAGCAATTCGAAAATATGTAATTTCATATAAAACAGGGAAGGCATTTCATATGCCTGCCATAATTTTTCCAAAACTAAACGAACTTCATTACCCGCTTCCGCGATATAAGTTTCTTTTTTTTCAAAATAGATTTCCTGCAAATGGGAAAATTCTAAAGCAAAAATTTTTGCTATATCCTGATTGGCTTCGCTAAAAAAGTCCGGATCAAAATATAAGGTGATTCCATGATAATACTTTGTTGGAAAGTAGGATTCGTTATGAGAAGTCTGCCTGCTGATACAGAAGTCATTTTCTTTAAGATAGATATAGGAATGGTCGTCTAAAAGCATTTCAATCCTGCCGCCGATACAGTAATTAAATTGCATGGGATGGAAAATCGTATTTTCTGCAAGTTCTCCTGGCAACGACCGGGCATGAATATCGAAATAAATTAAGTGGAGATATGGAAGGACAGTATAGATACTCGTTTTGCTGATTCCCTCCGAAGAATCCATAGTCAGCTTGATGCTGTTAGGTCCTTTTTCGATCTGTGTATTGGAAGCAACCAGATAGTTTTCTAACATTTGATCCAACATTTTTTCCATTATACCGCCTCTTTTCTGCTGGATTATTCTGCAAATATAATTATAGTGTTTTTCGGCGTATTTGTCAAATTGAAAACTCGTTGCTATTTGTGGCCAAAATGATGAAACGGGGATAGAAATACAGAAGGAAATTATGCTATACTATTTGAAGTTAGTTAATTCTAACCAAAAAAGAAAATATAAGGAGGACTCATAATGAGTAATAAATTGCAGGGAAAAGATTTTATCAATATCGGTATTTTTACGGTTATCTACTTTGTAGTAACCTCTGTTGTCGCAATGTTGGGGGTTATCTCGGTTTTTATCCCGCTGCTATGTGTTTTTGTGCCGTTGATTGGCGGTATTCCCATGATGCTCTATTTTTCCAAAATCAGAAAGTTTGGGATGCTGACAATTACGGGGGTATTGGATGGGCTTTTGCTACTCTTTACAGGCATGGGCTATTGGTGCATTCTGACAGGTCTTGTGTTTGGATTGATTGCTGATTTTATGCTGAAAAGCTCCGGCTATAAGAAAGTAAAAATGGAAATCATGGCACATGGCGTATTCTCCATTTCCGTAGTCGGCGCTTTTCTGCCTATCATTTTGACCAGAAACAGCTATTACGAAACGTTGCTGGCTTATGGGAGACAGGAATATGCAGATGCCCTGATGAATTGTATGCCGGACTGGATTCTTCCATTTCTGTTAATCGGATCCTTTGTTGCTGGCATTGTTGGCGGACTGATTGGACGTAAGATTTTCAAAAAACATTTTGAACGGGCGGGGATTGTGTAATGGACGTTGAATTACTGGCAAGCAGGAGGAACAGGAGCGGGCTTTGCTTTGATCCACGCACAAAGCTGGCAGTTCTGGTCACGCTGGCAGTCCTGATTTTGGGCGGTTCTTTCCAGACAGCTTTTTATTATTTACCGGCGTGTTTTCCGTTTCTTATGCTGTTGGCTTCAAAGAAATGGAAAGGTGCAGGAGTGTATTGCGGGGTATTCAGTGTATGCCTGCTTTTACAAGAATTTGCACTTCCGCACATTTCAGGTATTCCCGGCTATCTGCTAATGCTGGTCGTTGTGATGCCTTTATATTTCAGTCCGAGTTTTGCGGCGGCATATTTTGCTGTTACAACCACAACGGTCAGCGAGCTGGTTGCAGTTATGGAACGGTTACATATTCCCAAACAGGTTACGATTCCAATGGCTGTCATGTTCCGCTTTTTCCCTACAATGATGGAGGAATGGGCTGACATAGGGGATGCCATGAAAATGAGGGGAATCTACCTGCGGGGCGGGAAAGCAGCTTCGATTCTGGAATACAGGCTTGTGCCTATGCTGATGTGCTGTGTCAAAATCGGGGAAGAACTATCAGCAGCTTCTCTAACCCGTGGGCTGGGTGGCCCGGTCAAACGGACAAATATCTGTGAGATAGGGCTTCATGTGCAGGATATTATTCTGCTCCTGCTGTGTCTTTTGGGGCTGGTTTATCAGGTGATTCTCTGGGTTAGGTGGTGAAAGTATGATTGAATGTAAGAATGTCAGCTTTTCTTATTATTCCAGCCATGAGGGAGATAAGGGATTGCAGGAGGACGGGACACTAAGGAATGTATCCTGTACGATTGCGGACGGCTCTTTTGTATTGCTCTGCGGAGCTTCCGGCTGTGGAAAGACAACCCTTACAAGGTTATTCAATGGGCTGATTCCCCATTATTATGAAGGGGAACTGTCCGGACAAATCCTGTTGGATGGAAAGGAATATAAAGATTTATCCCTGTTTGATATTTCCGGGAAAGTCGGCTCCGTTTTTCAGAATCCCCGCAGTCAGTTCTTCAATGTGGACACCACTTCGGAACTGGCTTTTGGGGCGGAAAATCATGGGTTGCCGGAACAGGAAATCCGAAACCGTGTCGGGCGTGTGGCAGGGCAGTTAAATATCACCGGATTACTGGATCGGAGTCTCTTTTCTTTATCAGGTGGAGAAAAACAAAAAATTGCCTGTGGTTCGGCAGCAGTTATGGAGCCGGAAATATTTGTGTTTGACGAGCCTTCTTCTAATCTTGATGTATCTGCTACCCGGGAACTTCGGGAGCTATTAAAGATTTTGAAAACTCAGGGAAAAACCGTCATCATTGCGGAACACAGGCTTTACTATCTCCATGATTTAGCAGACCGTGTCCTCTATTTGAAAGATGGGGAAATCAAGGGAGATTATACGGGTGAAGAATTTACCGCTATCCCGGAGCCTGTGCGTGAACAGATGGGGCTTCGTCCGCTAACCCTGTTTCGCTTAAAGCATATTGCCCATATAAAAAGGGCAGGAGGCAATCCCTTATGGGAAATGCGGGGATTTCACTTTGCTTATCCCAAAAGCAGCAGGGAAAGCCTGTGTGTCGAAAAGGCAGTATTGGCTCCCGGTTCGGTCACAGCGGTGATTGGACACAATGGCGCAGGAAAAACAACTTTTTCCCGGTGTCTTTGCGGTCTGGAAAAACGGTGCAGGGGCAGTTTGTATAGGGATGGCGAACAATATAACCGAAAACAAAGAATGAAGCTGTGCTACATAGTGATGCAGGATGTGAACCATCAGCTTTTTACGGAAAGTGTCATAGAGGAAGTCCTTATCAGTATATCCAAAGACGCTATGGATTTGGAAGGCAACAGCCGGGTAGATGCCATACTGGAGGAAATGGACTTATTGGACTTGAAGGACTGTCACCCGATGGGGCTTTCCGGTGGGCAGAAACAGCGTGTTGCCATTGCGTCGGCTATCGCTTCGGAGCGCCCCGTTATCCTGTTTGATGAACCAACCAGCGGTCTTGACTTATTCCACATGAGGCAGGTGGCAGATGCCATGAACCGGCTGGCCGAATCCGGGAAAACGGTTGTGGTGGTCACCCATGATCCGGAGTTTATTGTGTGGTGCTGCGATCAGGTAATTCATATAGAAAACGGATGTGTAATAGAAGATTATTCTTTGGAAAGCAGTGCGGATAAAGAACATTTGCTGCGCTTTTTTCTGGACAATAACAAGGAGGTGCAAATGCAGTGAAAAAACAAATTAGAAGCAAAAGTTTACCCTTTGGTATGCTTTGGGGATGGGGAAAGCCCTATCATGGGAAATTTATTCTCAGTGTTATTCTGGCTGTCCTGGGTGTAGCCTGCCAGATGATACCTTATTTTTGTGTAGTAAATATGATTGCAAGGATGCTTGCAGGGGAAATTTCTTTTTCTGCCTATCTTCCTGCCTGCATAGCTGCTTTGGGTGGATATTGCGGAAAAGTTCTTTTTGCGAATTTATCTACGGTCATCTCCCATTCTGCCGCTTATGATACTCTGCGGGATTTACGGGAACAGGTGGTTGCTAAACTGGCAAGAGTGCCTATGGGAACCATCTTAGATACGCCATCTGGCCAGTATAAAAGCATTATTGTTGACCGGATTGAGGGCATGGAAGTTCCTTTTGCCCACCTCCTTCCAGAAATGACTTCTAATCTGCTGGTTCCGCTGTTTATCATTGCGTATTTGTTTGTCTTAGACTGGCGGATGGCTCTGCTTTCTCTGGCAACATTGTTCATAGGTCTGGTAATCATGGATTTCGGGATGAGGAACTATGCGGAGGAAGGGGCCGGGGCATTGGCAGCAAGTAAGAAGATGACGGATGCGGTTATAGAATATATAGGCGGCATTGAGGTCGTGAAGGCATTCAGCCAGTCGGCGGGTTCTTATCAGAAATACGCTGAGGCGGTGGAAGGCAATGCGGGATATTACATCAAGTGGATGGCAGACAGCGAGAAAACGATGTGTTCCTATAACGCAATTATCCCCTCCGTCCTGCTCTGTGTCCTGCCCGGCGGCATGGCGCTCTGGCTGTCAGGCAGTCTGGACACCATTTCTTTGATGGCGGCGGTTATCTTCTCACTTGGTTTTATCGGGCCGATTATGGAAGCCTTTTCATTTGCAGGCTCTCTTGCCATGATAGGGAAAAATACAGAGGAAATAGGCAGTCTTTTGGCTGCGGAAGAACTGCACCACGCATCGGAGCCTGTAAAACTTAACAGTTTAGATATTGCCTTGAAAGATGTAGCATTTTCCTACGATAAAAAGCAGGAAGTCCTTCACAAAATCACGCTTTCTATTGTGCCCGGAACCATGACCGCTTTCGTCGGCCCTTCCGGTTCTGGAAAATCCACGATTGCGAAGCTGATTGCAGGGTATTGGGATGTAACGGCCGGCAGCATTACTTTAGGCGGGCATAACCTGACAGAAATCCCTTTATGGCAGCTTGCGGCTCAGATTTCCTATGTGTCACAGGATAATTACCTGTTCAACCGCACGATCAGGGAAAATATCCGCATGGGGAAATCGGATGCTTCTGATGAAGAAGTGGAGCAGGTGGCTGTACGGAGCGGCTGTGACAGTTTTATCCGTGGGCTGGACAAAGGATATGAAACGGTTGTCGGCAGTGGCGGCTCACAGCTTTCCGGTGGGGAAAGACAGAGGATTTCTATAGCCCGTGCCATGCTCAAAAATGCGCCCATCGTAATTTTGGACGAGGCAACCGCCTTTATTGATCCGGAAAATGAAGCAGTGGTGCAAAAGGCGATTTCTGCTTTGACTGTAGGAAAAACGCTTGTTGTGATTGCGCACCGGCTTTCTACCATTACGGGGGCGGATAATATTGTGGTCGTCAATAACGGGAACATTGAGGCGCAGGGCTGCCATGAAAAGCTGCTTGCAGACTGCCCGCTTTACCGGGATATGTGGCAGGCACATATTGGTGCCAAGGATGAAGGATAGGGAGGTGTTTTTATGCTTGGTACATTAAAGAAAATATTTGCATTTGCGGGTAAACGGAAGGGACTGCTGTGGAAATCGCTTTTCTTTTCCATGCTGAATGGGATTTTTGCATCTTTGCAGTTTGGCGCACTTTATTTTGTGGTGGATGCTTTGGCGTATGGACGGCATAGTTACAGGGCTGTGTGGCTTTCCCTTGGCATGATGGCTTTTTCCATAGCAGGACGGATTTTTGCATCATTTATTTCTATGAATGAGCAGACAGTGGTCGGCTATGGCATGGTGGCGGATAAACGCATCTCTATTGGAGATCGGCTCCGGTATATCCCGATGGGCTATTTCAATAAGAACAATATCGGAACCATTACGGGCATTGTAACAACAACTTTAGGCGATGTGGAAGGTGCGGCTCCTGTTGCGCTGGTAAATATAATTGGAGGATTTTTTAATTCCGCTGTCCTGATTTTGTTTTTGCTTTTCTTTAACTGGCAGCTCGGAATTGTGGCGTTTATCGGTGTGTTTTCCTATCTGCTTGTTACAGAGGCGGCAACCAGAAAATCTACCGCTGCTTCGGAAAAGCGTCAGCTTGCACAGAGGAACTTAGTGGAGGCGGTGCTGGAATACATTCAGGGAATGGGAATCGTAAAGTCATTTGGTTTTGAAAAGGACAGCTCTAAGTCGGTAACTGCCGCTATCAGGGACAGCAGCAAAAGAAATTTGAGGCTGGTCTACTCGGTTGCGCCGTTTATTGCATTGCAGCAGTTAGTTGTCCGGGTATTCAGTGTCCTTTTGCTTATACTGTCTGTTTATCTGTTCACAGCGGGGACGTTTTCTTTCTCTTGGGGAGTGCTTTTTGTGATTGTGTCTTTTATGGTATTCAATCATCTGGAAAGTGCGGGCAGCCAGATTACGATGCTCCAGATGCTGGCTTCTTCGATTGATACGGCAAATTCAATGGATAATACGCCGCTTATGGATGAAACTGGTAAAAATATCGCTCCTGAGAATACAGAAATTGTATTTGAGGATGTGGATTTCTCCTATGCCGACCGGAAAATTTTAGATCATGTAAGCGTTTCTATTCCTGAAAAAACAACCACTGCCATTGTGGGGCCTTCCGGTTCCGGAAAGACCACTATGTGTAACCTGATTGCCCGGTTTTGGGATGTGGATGCCGGAAGGATTACGGTTGGCGGCACAGATGTCCGGGATTTCACGCTTGACAGCTTAATGAAGAATATCAGCATGGTATTTCAGAGCGTGTATCTCTTTGCCGATTCGGTTGAGAACAATATCAAATTCGGCTGTCCGAACGCTACCCATGAACAGGTGGTGGAGGCGGCGAAAAAGGCTTGCTGCCATGAGTTTATCTCCGCCCTGCCGGACGGGTATGATACGGTGGTTGGCGAGGGCGGCGGAACACTTTCCGGCGGCGAGAAACAGCGTATTTCTATTGCCCGTGCCATGCTGAAAAATGCCCCGATTATTATCCTTGATGAAGCGACAAGCAGTGTTGACCCGGAAAATGAGGATGAGTTACAGCGGGCGATTGAGGCGCTTACACATGACAAAACAATCATTATGATAGCGCACCGATTGAAAACAGTACGGAGTGCCGATCAGATCATTGTGCTGAACCATGCCCATATCGTTCAGCGTGGCACTCACGCAGAACTGGTTCAGCAGAAAGGATTATATGCTGACTTTGTTACAGCGAAACAGGAAGCCATCGGATGGAAGCTGGCACAATGAGCGGCAGGAAAAAAATCTATGCGTCAGGCGAAGATTATTTGGAGGCTGTGCTGATATTGCAAAAGGGAAAAAGTGTGGTGCGTTCCGTTGATCTTCCCGGCACATGGGGTTCAGCAAGCCGAGCATAAGCCATGCAGTTGGTGTCCTGAAGGGCGGCGGTTTTCTGACTGTAGATGGGGAGGGGTACTTACATCTGACTGATGCAGGAAAAGAGGTTGCTGAGAAAATCTACGAGCGCCATTGCGTTCTTACAGCCGGATTGATCAATATGGGTGTTAATCCGGAGCAGGCAGAGCAGGATGCTTGCAGGATAGAACATGTTGTCAGTGATGAGAGTTTTCAGAAACTGCGGGAAATCCTCAGTAAGATGGAATGAGGGAGGTGGCAGCATCGTGCGCATAGTGGTGCTTATGTTCAATTTTACAGGCGTTAGACTTGGCACTAACATAATATACGAGAGAAGGCACATAATGTTATCAAAACGGATATTAGTCATAGGTGACGAGCAAATGTTTTTTCATTCTATCCCCGAATTCACGCAGAATGTCAGTGCGGCTGGAGGACCCGGAGAACCTGGCATACAAAGCCAGGGCAGAAAAATATGCCAAGATCACAGCCAAGATCATCATCAGCTCCGGAGCAGACTCATACATGGCAAACAGAGCGTAGGAGAAACAGAGATGGTTTTATTTGACATTATAAGGGAGACTTGATTATTTTCCAGAAAAGGCATATAGTAAGGTTAGCTGTTTCTAACTAAAATGTGAGAAGGATGGGATTCTTTATGATGAATCAATATATGAATACGCTGTATCATGATCTGCTTTCCAATTCGCCGCAGACTGTAACAATAGATATTCCGGCAGATATGGGAACAGGCCAGATCTCGCAGATTGTTACAAAGCAGGGGGCGGTTGTTTCAGACTGGCGGATGAATTACTTTTCTGATGTGAATGTGCAGGGAGTGAACAGTGAAGAGTATATCCAGCTTTTATTCTGCCTGAATGATGGTGTTACATGGAATATTGCAGGCGACCGCCAAAGTGCCAGCATACAAAAAGGGGAATCCTGTATTTACAGAGGCCATGGAAAAACAGAATACCTGTGCTATTCGGGGAAAAGTGAGTTCCTTTTCAAAAATGTTAAAATACCGGTTTCCTATTTTCATAAGATACTGAATGATTATTTTGAAAGTAGTGAGATGGATGCGTATGAAAGGAAATTGTTGACCGGAATATCCAAGATCAGCATTACACCATATATGGAACATATCTTTGCGGAGCTGAAGGACTTTGCAAAATATCGTGGTGGCCTGGGATATCTTTTTCTCGAAAGCAAGATTTTTGAACTCCTGTCCGTATATTTAAGTGAAGTTTTAGAGTTAAGGATACTCGCTTCGAATTACCTTAGTATTTCAAAAAGTGACCGGGACGCAATCGTTGAGGCAAAAAGAATGATTGACAGTCAGCTTGCGTTCGCTCCGGGCTGTGAAGAACTGGCGAGAAAGGTTAATATCAGTACCTCAAAACTAACAAAGGGCTTTTCCTCTATGTTTGGAATGTCGGTTCATGCGTATGTCATAGATCAGCGGCTGGAAAAAGCGGCAGGGCTGCTTTTAGAAAGTAATCTGAATGTAAGCCAGGTTGCCGCATTGGTAGGCTATTCCAAACCGAGCAACTTTGCAGCTGCGTTTAAAAAGAAATATAGAGTGATTCCCAAAAACTATAAAGCAGAAAATATGATTGGATAAGGGAGAATGCTTGTAGCTATAAAAAATACTGATTTTGGGTAGAATGAAATTGGTTTTGGGTTGGATTTGTGAATAGGAATTGATAAAATGTGTGTCGTGGTTAGAGAATGCTAACCTCAACACACATTTTATTTTAGGAGGAACGAACATGAACAAAAAGTTAAATGCAAAAGACTTTATCCTGATCGGCGTTCTGACTGCCCTCATGTGGATCATCTGCATGATTATCAGCACGGTAATGAGTATCGCCGGCCCTGTCACCAATGTATTTTATCCCGCCGTTACTGCCGTCCCGAATGGAATTGTAATGATGCTGTTGCTGGCAAAAGTACCAAAAAGAGGCACATTTACTATCTGCGGTACAATTCAGGGCATCCTGTTTCTGCTGGTCGGCGGATTCTGGCTGATTCCGGTTGCTCTGATCATCGGCGGCGTGATCTGTGACTTTCTGATTATGGGAAGAAGCGAAGTCACTATGAAATCCATGATGGTCGCCTACACGATTTTCAGCGGCATTTTTGCTTTTGGTGCGATTGTCGGTCCCATGAGCTTTCTGCGAAATGCTTTTGTAGGGGCTATGGAGAAAAACAATATTGCGCGGGAATACATAGACGGCATGATTCAAATAACATCCGGATTTATGCCGGTTGTCATTGTGGCTGCCGGATTGCTCGGCGGTCTGCTTGGCGGCTATATCGGACAGAAAACATTGAAGAAACATTTTATCAAGGCAGGGCTTGTATCAGCAAAGTAACAGTGTAAAGCTCCGAATGTATGACTGTATGACAGACACATGATTTTGTCAGTGGACTGCCTGAATATGAAAGCGGGGCTGGAACATCAGTCCCGCTTAACATTGGAGGACAGCATGGAAGAAAAAATAAAGCAACTTATCACACAAAAACGATTTAAAAGGACAGCGGCATTAGACCCGCGCTGTAAAGTGGTTCTGCTGGTTTTGATTGGCTGTGTTAGCTATTTCCTGAATGGGGAAGTAGCCAGCCTGATACTGGTTGCCTCATTAGCATTATTCACAGCTATTGGGAATGGCGCAAAATGGGCGGCAAAAATGTTGGTGTTTTATATTATTGTTGCCTACCTCAATGCCCTGTTGCGCTATGTTTCCATTCCGGTGCTAAGCGTGATTATAAGTGTATTTGGTGTGACCATTTTGAAACTGGTTCCTATCGCAATGATGGGTATATGGACTTTGCGCACGACACACATGGATGACCTCATGGTGTCATTGCAGCGATTACGGCTCCCGCAGTCTGTCACGATTCCATTAGTAGTCATGTTTCGGTACATACCTACTCTACGGATCGAGTACCGTATGATCCGAAACACAATGGATATTCGTGGTATCAGCGATACCCTCTGGAAACGGCTCATTCATCCGATTGCCACGGTGGAATATATTCTGATACCGTTATTGATGCGCTGCCTGAAAGTGACGGATGAACTGGCTGCGTCCGGTACGACACGTGGACTGGAATTGGAGAAAAAAAGATATGCCCTGAACCATGTCCGTTTTTCGTGGCCGGAATATGCCGTAACGATTTCAGGGATTGTCTTTTTGGCAGCTCTTTTGTTCCTCGACTATACCTCTATCGGGGAAATCATCATATGGAGGGTATAGAGATGATAACATTTGAAAATTTTTCTTTCCGCTATGAGGAAAGGAGCGAGTTTACATTGAAAGATATTAACCTGACCGTCCAGACAGGGGAACTTATTTTACTGACAGGACGGAGCGGATGCGGAAAAACAACACTAATCCGTTCATTGAATGGGTTGATCCCGCATTTCTATCCCGGAGAAATAAAGGGAAATATTTCACTGGACGGACAATCTTTGCTGGAATTAAAGCCGTCTGAACTGGCCGGTAAGGTGGGAACTGTCTTTCAAGACCCACGTTCCCAGTTTTTTATGACGGACACCACACGGGAACTTGCCTTTGGGTGTGAAAATATGGGATTTTCCCGTGAAAAGACCATTGACCGTATCACAAAATCGGTAACGGATTTAAAACTGTCAGATTATCTGAACCGCAGCATTTTTGATTTGTCCAGTGGGGAGAAACAGCAGATAGCGATTGGATCGGTCTATGCGCTCCTTCCAAAAGTATATATCTTTGACGAGCCTTCTGCAAATCTGGACTATGACGCCACAAAGCGGCTGGCAGAGATAATGAAGCGTTTGAAGCAGGAGGGCTATACAGTCCTTGTCGTGGAGCATCGCTTTTACTATTTAAGGGAATTGATTGATCGGGCATTTCTCATTCAGGATGGCAAAATTGCACAGGAATTTACAAGGGAACAATTCTGTACGCTGCCGGATGAAAGACGTATCCCTTACGGGCTGCGGACAG
Source organism: uncultured Lachnospiraceae bacterium (assembly GCA_910586585.1). Taxonomy (GTDB): domain Bacteria; phylum Bacillota; class Clostridia; order Lachnospirales; family Lachnospiraceae; genus COE1. Next base: position 17,350 of record CAJUKA010000046.1, on the reverse strand, counting down.
TTTGGCCGGAGCGGGACGCAAAAGAATACAGGGCAAAATCAAACGCCCATGCATCCGGCAATGTCTTGGAGGTAAAGAGCCTTTCTTTCGCCTATAAAAAGGAACCGGATATTTTGCGGAATATCAGCTTTGAAGCACATGAGGGTGATGTGATCGGAATTTTAGGCCATAACGGTGCCGGAAAGACCACATTCCTCTCAATCATGACAGGGCTGTTGAAAGAAAAAAGCGGAGCCATCTGTTATAACGGAAAAAAACTGTCTCTACGCCAGAGAAGGCATTTATCCTATCTGGTCATGCAGGATATGGATTACCAGCTCTTTGCCAGCAGCGTGGAAGAAGAACTGTCATTAGGCATCAAAGACGATTGTACCGAAAAGGTCACGGAAACTTTAGATGCGCTGGAACTTGGCGCATATCGGGAATGTCATCCGGCCTCCCTTTCAGGAGGGCAGAAACAGCGGGTGACCATTGGCGCAGCTATTGTAAAGGACAGCCCGGTAATATTTTTTGATGAACCGACCAGTGGCCTTGACTACGATTCCATGGTGCGTGTCAGTCGCCTGATCGGGCAGCTTGCCAGTGCCGGAATCATCATTTTTGTAGTATCGCATGATTTTGAATTTATTACCCGAACTTGTTCGGAGGTGCTGCAGCTTGACGGTCAGGATTCCATAAAAAATGAAATCCTGACACCAGAAATCCTGTTGGCACTTTCAAAACAATATTTTAACTGATTGGAGGTCTTGTTATGTTCAAGAAAGTATTTGAGTATGCGGGGCCGCACAAAAAGGACTTATACAGCGCAACTTTTATTGTACTGCTTAGTGTCCTTATGGGGGTACTGCCTTTTGTGTTGGCCTATCAGGTGATCTCTCCGCTTATCATGGGGGAACCCGTGGGGAGCGGGTATGTGTCCTCGCGTGTAATTGGAGTTTTGGTCTGCCTTATTTTGCAGGCTGTTCTTTACGGATGGGGATTGAATGTTTCCCATAAGGCAGCATACAATACCCTGCTCAGGCTGCGGACTGCCTTGCAGAAACGCTTTGAATCCCTTCCGCTCGGATTTATCCAGGACAAGGGAACAGGCACGATCAAAAAGCTGTTTGTGGATGATGTAGACAGCCTGGAGGTATTGTTGGCACATTCCCTTCCGGAAGGGATTGCCAATCTTATGATCCCGTTGACGATTTATATTGCCATGTTTTTTATTGACTGGAAGCTGGCCCTGCTGTCACTTGCGTCAATCCCTGTCAGCTTTGCGGCCATGATGATCATGTATTCTGTCGGCATGAAAAAAATGGGGCCGTATTATATGGCCGGACAGAAAATGAACAATACCATTATCGAGTATATCAACGGCATGGAGGTCGTAAAGGTGTTCAACAAAGATGCTGAATCTTATGAGCGTTTCCGCAGGGACATTTCCAATTATCGGGATTGTACGCTTGGCTGGTATAAAGCGTCATGGCCCTGGATGGCGGTTTACAGCAGCCTGCTCCCCTGTACGGTGATCCTTACCCTGCCTTTGGGCGCATGGTTTGTACTTTCAGGTCTTTCCACTCTGCCGGATCTGATCCTCATTCTCTGCCTGTCGCTTAGTATCGGTATTCCTCTGTTAAAATCATTGGGATTCCTGCCGACTATGCCGCAGCTCAACTATAAAATTTCTGCTTTGGAGCAGGTATTGGAAACTGCGCCCTTGAAGCAGACAGACGATGCTTTCCATGGGAAGAATCTTGATATTTGTTTCGACCATATTAGTTTTGGATATGAGAAAACTCAGCCGGAGCCTGACGGTAATCCAGTGGTGACAATGGATGAAGTGATCACAGATGTCAGTTTTACTGTAAAAGCCGGACAGAAAACGGCTCTCGTTGGTGAATCCGGTTCTGGAAAAAGTACACTGGCAAAGCTGCTGATCCATTACTATGACCCGCAGAAGGGAAGCATTTCTATTGGAGGGCAGAAATTAACGGAAATGAGCCTGAAGGCGCTGAACGATCTGATTTCTTATGTGGCACAGGATCAGTATCTGTTTAATACCTCCCTGCTCGAAAATATACGGATGGGGAGACCGGGCGCAACAGACGGAGAAGTCCTTGAAGCTGCAAAAAAGGCGCAATGTATGGAATTCCTTGAAAAATTACCGCAGGGAATCCGGTCAATGGCTGGCGATGCCGGTAAGATGCTTTCCGGCGGCCAGCGCCAGCGCATATCCCTGGCCCGTGCAATCCTGAAAAATGCCCCCATCATCGTGCTTGATGAAGCGACCGCATATGCTGATCCGGAGAATGAGGAAAAAATGGAGGCCGCGATTGCAGAACTGGTAAAGGGAAAAACATTATTTGTAATCGCCCATAAACTCCCTGCCATTATGAACGCCGACCAGATTTGTGTCATAGAACACGGAAAGCTGGCTGCTACCGGTACTCACCAGGAACTGCTGCATACTTGTGGGGAATACCAGAAATTATGGAGAGCGGCACAGGGCAGCGCTGAATGGAAAGTAAACACCGCAAAGGAGGGGAAGTAAATGCTTGCATTGTTTTCAAGAATTTTAAAACTCTCCGGCAAATATAAAGGCCGGATTCAGGGTGCGTTTGTATGTGCTTTTATGGAATCCATACTTGCAAAAATGCCTGTCTTTCTGGCATTTCTTGTGCTCTCTGGATTCTATCAGAAAACTTTGACCGGAGCGGATTGCCTACATATCGGGCTTGGGCTTGTCGGCGTAGTGATTGCACAGGCTGTCGTCCATTATCTCTGCGACAGGCTGCAAAGCGCTGCCGGATATATGATTTTTACGGATAAGCGAATGGAGCTTGGGGGACATCTCCGCAGGCTGCCTATGGGATATTTTACTTCCGGCAATATCGGGAAGATCAGTTCGGTTCTCAGCACAGATATGATATTCATTGAGGAAGTTGCCATGAGTACCCTCGGAAATATGATGAGCTATATGCTCTCTGCCCTTATTCTGCTGGTATTTATGTTCTTTCTGGACTGGCGGCTTGGCCTGATTGCCGCAATCGTGACGCTGCTTGCATCGTTAGTCGCAAAGGGTATGAACAGGGTTTCCCTGAAAGAAGCTGCCGGGCGGCAGGAACAAAGCGAGCATTTGACGGACGCTGTTCTTTCTTTTGCCGAGGGAATCGGCGTAATCAAGAGCTATAACCTGATTGGTGAAAAATCAGAAGAACTGACCGATAATTTCAGACGTTCCAGAGATACATCAACCGAGTTTGAACAAAAAATGACACCCTGGACAAGAGGGTTGAATATCTTGTATGCCTTTGGAATCGCTGGTATTTTTGCGCTCTCTGTCTGGCTTGAACAAAGCGGCTCCCTCTCTTTGCCTTATCTGCTTGGCGTGCTGCTTTTTGTCTTTGATCTGTTCGGGCCATTAAAGGCATTATATGGCGAGGCTTCCCGCCTTACTGTTATGAACGCAGCTTTAGACCGGATTGAAGAAGTCCTAAATGAAACGGAATTGCCGGATAAGGGTACACAGCATATTTCTAAAATCAATCTTGATTGCCCGGAGGTTTGTTTTGACCATGTGGCTTTTGCTTACGAAGGTGGAGTAGCGGGCGGTCTGGACAGTCAGGACAAAGAAGTGCTGCATAATATCAATTTTTCCATGAGGAAAAATACAATGACTGCCCTTGTGGGGCCATCTGGCGGTGGAAAATCTACGATTGCGAATCTGCTGGCCCGTTTATGGGATGTGAAGTCCGGTAAGGTCATGATCCGTGGTACGGATATTCGGAATGTCCCGCTTTCTGAATTGATGAACCAGATCAGCATGGTTTTCCAGCGTGTGTATCTGTTTCAGGACACGATTTATAACAACATCAGTATGGGAAAACCGGACGCTACGGAACAGGAGATTTACGAGGCGGCGAAGAAAGCCCGGTGCTATGATTTTATTATGGCACTGCCGGAAGGATTCCAGACTGTGGTTGGCAAGGGCGGGACTACGTTGTCCGGCGGGGAAAAGCAGCGTATTTCTATTGCCCGCTGTATATTAAAGGATGCACCGATTGTAATATTGGATGAAGCGACAGCCAGTGTTGATACGGATAATGAGAGTTATATTCAGGAGGCAATCAGTGAACTGGTGAAGGGTAAGACCCTGCTTGTGATTGCGCACCGCCTGAATACTATTCGGGAGGCAGACCAGATTCTTGTGATTGCGGATGGACGTATCAGTGAACAAGGCACACATGACGAGCTTATGGCAAAAGCTGGAATCTATCAGGATTTTGTTAATATCCGTAAAAAGTCCTCTGGCTGGAGTTTATCTTAAAGGATTTTATAAAGCTAAAATTTCTCATTATAGATTGTTGACAAAAAAAGAAAAGGAGACTATAATAACAATGTTATGAAACGGTGTTATGAAATAAAATACCAGGATACAAAAATAGCGGGTTGAATGAAGAAACTCTGTCACAGGAAGGGAGAGTTTCTTCATGTGAGAACCTGCCATTATTGAAACGGGAGAAAACGTAAGGTTTGAGGTATTTAAGGCTGCTCTTTCCGTCAATCGGAATTGCAGTCTAAAATATAAACAATAGGTTAGTGAAACCTAACCAGAAAAAGGAGGTTGTCATCATGACACAAAAAACAGATACACGAACAAAACTGCTGACGGCTTCGCCGTTTCAGCTTATGCTGTCCCTGAGCATACCGGCTATTATCGGTATGGTGGTTGTCGGGCTGTACAACTTTATGGACAGGGTTTTTGTCGGACAGCTGATCAACGAGGTTGCAATGGGAGCGGTTTCCGTTTCCTATCCCTTTACGTTGATAAACACCGGCGTTTCTACCTTGATCGGTGTAGGTTCGGCATCCGTTCTCTCACGGGCAGTCGGGAAAAAAGATCAGGATACGATTGACAGGATCATGGGGAACTTGATTGCGTTAAATTTAATCTTCGGCGTTATCATTACCATTCTTGGGATGACATTTACACGCCAGCTTTTGACATTGAGCGGTGCAGAGGGAGAAATTCTGAACAATGCAAATCGTTATTTGCGGATTATCTTTGCAGGTTCTCTGTTCGTCAACTTTGGGCAGTCTGCGAATATGATCATGCGCGGCGAGGGAATTTTGAAAAAGGCAATGCTGATCACCGGCACCGGCGCTGTCCTGAATATTATTCTTGACCCCATCATGATTACCCTTATGAAGAATCAGGGACAGGGCGTGGAGGGCGCTGCTTATGCAACGGTTATCTCCCAGGTCGTTACCGCTGTTATTACCCTGTGGTATTTCCTGAAAAAGAGCAAGCTGGTTCGTATCCACAAAATCCGGGTAGAAAGTTCTCTGATCCCTGAAATTTTCGGTGTGGGATTTTCTGCCATGCTGATGCAGGTCATGACATTAGTACAGCAGACAACACTTTACAATGTGACAGCAAAGCATGGAGGGGAAACCTGGCAGATCATCCTGGGTGCAGCGCTTAGTATTCAGTCATTTACTCTGATCCCCATGTGGGGAGCAAGCCAGGGGTTCCAGCCAGCGGCAGGAACAAACTTCGGCGCAAAACAGTATGACCGGGTGAAGCAGGTCACAAGGGCTTTTATTGTCGGCGCAACAGTGCTTGGTCTGATTTTTTACATACCGATCCAACTGGCTCCAGGGACGATCCTGTCCTGGTTTATTAAGGACGCGGGAATTGTAAGCCAGGGAGTGACAGATTTCCGTATTTTATTCAGCACGTATATTGTATTGGGATTTGTGCTTATGGTGATCACCCTGATGCAGTCTTTGGGGAAAGCGTCAAAAGCAAGTATTCTGGTTCTGATGCGCCAGATCATTCTTTTTGTTCCGCTTGCAATCTTCCTCCCGAAAGTTGGCGGGCTTGGGATAGACGGTGTATTTCTGGCTCCGGCAGTGACGGATTTGATTGTTTTGGTTTTGTCGATTGTGATGCTTGCGGGGGAATTTCGCAATATTTCCAGGATGGCGGTACAGGAAAGATGATTTTAGGAATGGGCGGGGACATTACATTTCCGTTCCCGCCTGCTTTTAAGCGAGAAGGAGGATTCAATGAAAAAGAAAAACATATTTTGTGTACTTATTTTGGTTGCTATTGGTATTTCATTAGCCTTGCGGATATGGAACAGCTTTATAAATAAAGGAAATTAAGGCGGAAAAGAAAGAAGAGGAGGTACATAACATGAAGATCCATGCGTCGGGCGAGGATTATTTGGAGGCGATATTGATACTGCAAAAGCAAATGGGAGAAGGTTCCGTGCGCTCTGTGGACCTTGCCCGGCATATGGAATTCAGTAAGCCGAGCATCAGCCATGCGGTAGGTGTTCTGCGGGATGGCGGATTTCTTGAAATGGATAAAGACGGATTTCTTCATTTGACAGATAAGGGCAGAGAAGTAGCCGAGAAAATATATGAGCGTCATCGTTTTTTTACAGAACAGCTTATTGCAGTTGGTGTGGATAAAGTAACTGCAGAGCAGGATGCATGCCGGATTGAACATGTTATCAGTGATGAATCCTTTCAGAAATTAAAGAATGCAATAAGATCGGGAGGAAAACAGTATGGTAAATATCCTGGTGGTTGAACTGGATAGAGGAGATGAGAGTGACTGGAAAGAGATCCTTGCCTTTCTGAAGGGAAAAATGCATTGCCAGGTGTCAGTGCCTCATACCCCTTATCCAGAGCTGTACCGTAAGTGCAAAAGAAAAGGACAGCTCTGGTTATCCAAAACCGTCCTAATCAGATTGAAAAACATGGAAAAAGATATTACCCTAGAACGGTTTTTTTTATTTACCGTCAAGGTAACATTGATATGAATTATTAACGCATGATATATGTGTTTTTAACACATTCTAATCATGTGTCATGAAGTATAAACTCATGACAGGTGATTTAAAATGTGGAAAAAGAAAGACACGCACAGCTTTGATTTCCGTCCGCTGGGACTGGCAATCAGAGAAGCGAGAGAAAAAGCTGGGCTTTCCCGTAATGATTTAGGCGATAAGGTCTTTTACGGAGAACGTCATATCGCAGATATTGAGAATATAGGGAAACACCCCAGCTTCCAGTTATTTCATGATTTAGTGACCATGTTCCATATCTCTGTTGACGAATATTTCTATCCGCAGGAGAAAGCGAAAAAATCTACAATCCGCAGACAGATAGACGTATCGCTTGATGAACTGACAGATGAAGAACTCAAAATCATTCAAGGAACGATTGACGGTATCATGAAATACAAGGGGACGGGAAGCAAATAGGCTTCTCGTTTTCTTTTTCCTCTCATAGGCTATCCTGCTGCTCTGCTCCGCAGGAAGCAGGATAACCATTTAAAATTTTGTTTTCTTTGTAATTGTGTAAATGTATTCTTCCGGTGTCGGTATTCTATTACCAAAATACTTTTTAAAACGTTCCTGTACTGCTGGGTCTTGACTATTCACAGCGTTGTCAATATTCTCCTGTATCTCGGCTCTGAACTCCAATAGCGATAATCCTTTGGCTTTCGCTCCAGCTTTTAGAATAGTTTTCATATCTCGTTTTTTAAGCCCTATCATATTGTTCTTTACTCCCTTAATCGGAAATATTCAGAAAAGTGAGAGCCTGTATTGATAAGTTCTTCAAAACTTCCATTTTCTTTAATACTTCCATTTTCCATATAAATGATTTCGTCATATTTATTTAATAATTCTGCTTTTAAATTATGAGTAACTGTTATGAGCGTTAAATTATCCACCTCTAGTAATCTACTTTCAATATCATAAGCAGTTTGCATATCAACAGCAGATGTACCCTCATCTAATATCAAAATCGGCTTATTTCTAATTAAAGCTCTTGCAACTGCAATTCTTTGCTTTTGCCCGCCAGATAAATTAGCCCCATTTTCGCCCACTTGATACAACAATCCCTCTGGAAGCTCTGATATAAATTCAGCTAGTCCACTTTCAATTACAACGTTATCAATCATTTCCTTTGGATAATCTTCATGTAGGCATATATTGTCATGTATAGTTTCATCAAACATATAAATATTCTGATGAATTATAGAAGATAGTTGAGCCACATCATTTCTATCGAGTAAATCTAACTCCCTATTATCATATCTGATTGTACCTGCATAATCAGAATAATAGCCCGCTAATAATTTAATAAGGGTGCTTTTCCCACAACCACTTTTTCCAACAACAACATATTTTTTCCCTTTTTCAATAGTACAATTTATTTTATTTAAAACCTCTTTTTGCTTATTATAGGAAAAACCTAAGTCTTTTGTGCAAACACAAAAATCAAATGAACTGATGTGTTCTTTTTGCGAATGTGACAATGAATATTGAGAGATACTCTGCAATTTTTCAACGATAGGCTGTATACTTTTTATCTTTGGAACATTGGTAAATATCATCATAAGAGGATTAGCTAAATTACTACTTACTTGTACCATACCTAACAATGTACCTACTGTTATACGTCCTGTGATAATGAAATAGGCAGATAAAAATAAAACAACTATCTGAACCATAAGAGCAAGAAAAGAAGATACACCCTCATTTAATGCAAGCAATCTATCGACACTGTATTTGGAGCTGATTGTTTCCTCATTCTCTTTATTAAATCGCTGAACTACATATCGTTTCATGGAATAGGATTTAATAATTTCAAATCCAGACAAAATATCTTTTAGACTAACTGTAAAATCCGCTAGTTTTGAGGAATATTTCTGTTGTCTTTTTTCCAATGAATTTCCCAGAAAACTAGGAATAAGAAACATTATAGCAATCGCTACTATAACGCAAATAGTAACAATAATGTCAAAATAAATCATTAACAAGAATGACGCAGTAAAAATAACCGCATATTGTACTACTTCAAAAAGAGGAAGCAAAAAGTTATCTTCTATCATTTTTACATCATTTGTAATAATGGAAATATAATCAGCAGTATTCTTCTTGCTGAAATCTTCTATACTGTGATTAACTGTTCCTCGGAATACATCAGAACGAATTTGACGAATGATTTTACATATCACTTTTTTGCTGAGTAAAGATTGAAGATATAGAAATATCCCCAGTACAGCAAAATAAAAAATAGAAAACAATACCATTCTTATAAATTGTTGCATATCTTTTCCCACGGCTATGTCTAATAGTTGCTGTAAGAGTATAGCCATAAACACATAACCTAAAGAAGCAATTACACTTACTAAAATAGTTGCGACAAATAAAACCTTATTTTGCTTAATATAGAATTTCATAGCTGGTCTCCTTTACGTATTATACATGGTGTATGTATGTATATTGTTAAAAAATAAAATTGTCTTTCGACAATCTTATTTTCCCTATGCATTTTCTTTGCATAGTTCAACGATTTCATCGTCGATTACTGGAAGTCCTAATTTGTCCGTGATTTCTTTAATCATTAAAAATTTTTCCCATGTTTCCTCTGTTGTCATTGGATATATAGTAGGTATCGACCAGAAGTTAGTTAAAAGAACAAATAGCTCTGCCAGTAATTTTGCATGTTCTGTTTTTATAGAGCCGTCCTTTATTCCTTCCTCTATCAATTCTTGATACATAGGAGCTAATTCTTGATTACTCTCAACCAATTTTTTCAAAAAAGCTGGACTTTCCATTAGTTGCATTGAAGCCATACTTAATTGATGATGTTCCGTTTCATCAAATGATGTTTTTAAGACAATTTTTAATTTTTCCAATCCATTTAATTCTTTATGCCTTTTAGCTTTTTCAAAAGGATTGGTTTCATAGAAAAGTTTTTCGCACAAAGCGTCAAAGACTTCTTCCTTTGATTTAAAATGGTGGTAAAAAGCTCCTCTAGTCAGTCCTCCCATTTCGCTTATAATATCTAATACCGTTGTTTCTTCATATCCCTTTTCTAAAAAAAGTTTTAAAGAAGCATCTAATATTTTTTGAACAGTTTCTTCTGGATATTTATTTCGTGGCAAATTTTCACCTCCATACATGCACCTTACATGTATAGAGTATCATGCAGGGTGCATGTATGTCAATATATTTCAGCTAATAATCTTCCAGTTGCTATCTTTATGAAGCGTCAGTTCATACTGTGATACCTGTGTTGCCTTTGTCTGATTGTCAATGAACTTCACCGCAACCCTTGAAAATGCTGATAGATACAGTGTTTTAGCGGACAATCAGATTTTTAGTTGGTTTTTATCTGTAAAAAAGTGACAAGTTCACATTCAAAGAAGCAGACGGTCATCCTTGCGGAAAAAGACATCCCGGAGCAGGTACTGAAAAATGTGGTGGCAAAGGCGGGATACGATGCCATATCTGTCAGCAGTGAGCCGTATGAGAAGAAAGGGCTGTTCGGAAGGTTTGGGAGGTGACGCCATGCAGACGGAAAGTTTTCAGGGCATCCTGATACCGTTCCTTGGGACGACGCTCGGCTCTGCCTGTGTGCTGTTCATGAAAAACAGGCTGAACCAGATGGTGCAGAGGGCGCTGACGGGCTTTGCGGCGGGCGTCATGGTGGCGGCCTCCATCTGGAGCCTGCTGATCCCGGCAATGGAACAGTCGGAGCCTATGGGGAAGCTGTCGTTCCTCCCTGCTGCAGCAGGTTTCTGGCTTGGCATCTTGTTCCTTCTGCTGCTTGACCGGGCAGTCCCCCATTCCACATTGGAAATATCCGGCGCTCGCCAGGTCGGCAAGACATATCTTGTGAACAAATTTGCCGATACGGAATACCGGCAGAAAGTCTATATCAACCTGCTGGAATTTTCCGGGGAGCTGTTTTTAGAAAAGTACCATGAGCTGCGTGGGCAGATCAGAGGCGGATACCAATGCGAAAACCCGGTGCTTGAACTTATCCGGCAGTATGAGCCGGATTTCCGGGATTCCAAAGATACAATCGTCATCATCGACGAAATTCAGGAGTCGGCGGAGATTTACAACCGCATCCGGGAATTTACAAGGAATCTGGAAAGCGATTTTATCGTTACCGGAAGCTATCTTGGCCGGATACTGGATAAAGGGTTTAAATATTCGGCAGGCGACCTCGACTCTTTGGAGATCCATACGCTGGATTTTGAGGAATTTTTAACAGCGCTGGATAAACATGACCTGTACGAAAATATGGATTTGTGCGGCGGCAGTGATGCAGCCGTATATCAGGAGCTGCAAAAACTCTATGAGGATTACTGTAAAGTCGGCGGATATCCGGGTGTTGTACTACAGTATCTGGAAAACACATCTTTGGAGGACTGTCAGGCACAATTACTGAAAATCATCCGGCTTTTTACCAATGAAAGCAAACGCTACTTTGATGACATTCTGGATGATGCGGTCTACGACAACATGTTTTCCAGTGTCGCAAGGATACTCGCAAAGGAAAAGAAGGGATTTGACAGGGACAGCTTCAGCGAGGAACTGCAGGGCATTGTTGTGAAAGACTACTCCAGCAATATTTCCAATGCGTCCGTGAACCGGGCTGTCAACTGGCTTTACAGCTCCGGCATTATCGGATTTGCCGGAAAACTGCCGGAATGCAATATCATGGATTTCAAGGCGAAGGCAGGGTGCTATTTTTCAGACATCGGCCTGACGAACTATTTCCTGACAAAAATCGGGTGCCCGAAGGAAACAGCGGCGGGCATCATCAACGAAAATTTCGTATACCTTGACTTAAAGCGGCGCACGGTCCATCCCAGTGAGATTGCGCTGGAAACGCCGGCATTTGCCACATTGGGCGCGGGTGAGATTGATTTCTATGTAAAGGCAACCCAATCCCAAAGAACATATGCACTTGAAGTAAAGACAGGCAAAAATGCCGGGAAGGCAGCCAGCGCTGCCATTGAGAGCAAAAAGGCGGATTATCTGCTGTACGCCAAGGGCAGTACCAACGGCGGAAGGGCAGGCAATATCATCACCATCCCGATTTACGGGATTTCAAAGTTTATGTTTTAAAATTAAATAAGGTAACTGTACGCAATGAGCCACTCCATAACGGGGTGGTTTTTTTGCGGAATTTTTTAAAAGGAGGATAAAAAGGCTATGAGAAAAGCAAACGACATCACGAAATGGGAAAATGTAAAAGGGCGCATCTTCCTGCATTTGGTAAATTACGAGCGGCACAAGACGGAGCTGGCGGATAAGGCATATGTTCCGTTTCTTGACCTTGCAATCCTTTTTTATTGCAACATAAGACAAGCGGGGCTTGACGGATTTTATGTTAAAAAGAAGCATTTATCCATTTGGGAGCAGGACATCAAAAGTGTTTTGCAGGCTGCGACGGAAAATACCTTCCATGAGGATAACGTGCTGGTGAAATCCGTAAAAGACGTATTGATACAGGATTTGCAGGTTGAACCCTATCATGTACCCATGATTGCAGGACCGGAAGAACCATTGCTGATAACACTCAGCAATAAGGCACTTTCTTTCGGCGGGGCAATGCTGTTAAATATTCCTGTGCTGAAAAAACTGGCTGATGCGCTTAACAGCAGCTTATATCTGTTACCCAGTTCGATACATGAAATTCTTGCCGTATGTCCCGATCCGGTCAGGGACCTTTCTTACCTTACAGATATGGTAAAAGAGGTAAACCAATTTGCTGTAACGCCGGAGGAGTTTCTCTCGGACAATGTGTATTATTTTGACAGGGAAAAATGTGAGATCGGCATGGCGGTTCCCATACAGGCGTTTATTGACGACAGCGCAACGGGCGGGTGCGCATGACCGTATTTCCCACCCGATTAGAAAGGAGGCTGAGTATGCCAGATACGATATGGATTGTACTGGGGGACGGGAGGATTATCTCAATGCACGGGGCGGAGCCTGATTTTTATACACAGGGCTGCGACGCAGCCATTGATTACACCCTGTTCGACCAGTTCTGCGAAGAAATTGACGGCGGCCAGATGGATTACTGTTCAAAAGAAAAGCAATACGGGCATATCAGGGACGCCGTTCCGGATCTGCTGGAGTTTGCGCTTTCATTGAATGGTGCGGGTACGCCAAATTATTATTTTATCTGAGAGGAGAACTTTATAGGATGGATTATAAAGATATTGTAAACTTACATTACCTTGGACAGGAGGACACCTTCCGGTTCGGGTGCGACTGTTGCGGCGAGTGCTGCAAAAACAGAGGGGATGTCCTGTTAAATGCCTATGATATCATGCGCCTGCAGGAATACCTTGACATCTCGTTTCAGGAACTGCTCTTTACCTACTGCGATCTGTATATCGGAAATACTTCGTGGCTTCCCGTTGTACGGTTAAGGACAGAAGCAAGATGCCCGTTCCTTCTCCATAAAAGGTGTTATGTGCAGGATGCAAAGCCTGCCGTCTGCGCCCTTTTTCCGTTAGGCAGGATATGCGACGGGGAGCAGGTCCGCTACTTCCTTCAGGAAAGCAGCTGCGGAACAGGCATGGAGGAACATACGCTGCAGGAATGGCTGGAACCCCTTGGTACTGAAAGTGAAAAATGCTACATTCTTTGGGGCAACCTTCTAAGGGAGGGCATAATGGCCATGAAGCAGATAAAGGAAGAAAACGGTGACCTGGTAGAACCCATCCAGAACCTCATGGTTACTCTGATGTATGACGGCTATGATGGCAAAGGAGATCCCGCCCGACAGATACAGGAACGTATCGATATAGCCAGGGAACTTCCAAAGAAGATATCCGCACTTTCTGCAATGGAGAAAGCAAAGATACCGGCCGCCATTATAGAAAGGGCGTGAACAGATGCAGGGCGGGGGACCATATGAAGTATCAACCTGTCCGAAATGCGGAAGCCTGATGTGGAACGGACAGTGCGAAAACATAGACTGCGGCTACCACTGGCATCCGATGGAGGATGGGGACGAGGAGGAAGATGAAGAAGAATGATGATTTTAGCAGTTTTAAACGTGGATAAAGAAAAGCTGACCGAAACCGGTCACAGCTTCGAGGATGAAATGGGATGGCTGGCGCAGTCCGGCATTACATTAAACTGCTATGCAGAAGCGGATAGGTGTGATTTGTACGAATATGCCGCATTTGCATGGGATACAGAAAAGAAGGAATATGTCCAGATAGGGCGGGCAGTCACGACAATACAGTTATGCCAAAACAGGCTTCAGGAACTCATCGATAAAAGACTATTGGCATCCTGCATTGATTCCGGGAACATTGTTTTTAAGAAAAGGCTCGTATCCGAATATTACAGTAACTGGGAGGTTTTTGGATAGGCAGTACGCCATTTTGTGCAGACAACTACGCACTATGGAAATAACCGAGCAGAAGCTAACTGATTTTTCGGTTTCGGCGGCGCGCTGCCACATTCAAGTTGATTTCATAATTTTTTATCAGGAAGAAAGAGGAAAGTAAAAGGAACCGCACGGAAAAACGGGAAGGGAATCGCAGAGGAAAGAGCTGCTTCATTCCCATAGTGCGTAGTTGCTTACACTTTCCCTGTTTTTCTTCCGGAAAGAGAGGAGGTGCCCTAAATGGAAGGAGCAGAAACAGGCGGTTTTTCACCCTATTTAAGCGCCAAATTCATTACAATCTTAAAGAGGTACTATTCAGAAAAGATACAGGAAACACGGACAGCGCAGCAGTACACTTACGTTTTTAACGCCTTATGTGATTTTGTCCAGTGTGATTTCCTTGATATTACGCAGGAAATAATCAAGGCTTATTTCAACAGCCGGAGCAGCGTGATGAAATCAACGGATTACAGCCTGAGCGTGCTGCGCGCCGTAGCCCGCTACATGGACGAGAATGCGGACACACTGGAAATCCGTCCGGAATACCTGAACCTTTTTTCCGTGGTTGACGTCACGTTCCCGGATATGCAGTTTCGCCCTGAAGACCTGCCGGAACTGTCCAGTATTGACAGAGTTCTCGCCTATTTTAAGTCCGAGGGCGATATGACGGGTTTTTTATCCTGCGCCATGGTACTGCGCTCGACGCTTACCACGAATGAACTTGTAAGCCTAAAACGGGATATGCTCCTGCAGGATGCAGACGGCAATTTCGGAATCCGTTTAAGACTCACGGATCACGCCTACCGTTTTATGAAGCTGCCAGAGGACATCGCGGCGCTGATCGAGCAGTATGCCTTTCAGCGGACAGATAACCAGCCCTATTTTTTCCTGAATAAAAAAGGAAAGGCAGCCAGCGCGAGGGCGCTGCAGAACCGGCTCCATGAAGCATGTACCGCCTGCGGCGTAAAACCGTTTACCTACAACGACCTGCGCATTGTAAGCCAGGCGCTGATGATAAAGGACGGCGCGCCGCTTGATAAGGTCGCGGAACACATTAATGTAAAAACCATGAGCTGGTTTTTCCGTTATGACAGGGTAATGAAAAGCCTGTCGGATTCGCCGGTTGACTACACGCACCTAAAAGTCGTGTGGTAATGAATGATCCCGGACATGTCCGGATGTTTACAGAATAAGGGGAACCGTATGAAAATGCCTGATACCATCAGACATTTTTCTATAATCTATTATAAAAGGAGGCAGTAAAATATGAAGGAAAAGACAGAAAAAACGGCAGCAAAAAAAGTGAGGATGAATCAGCGGATGAAGGAAAGAGTCCAGAGGATAGACAATCAGACTTACTGGTATTTGATACAGCTTTTGGATCTTGAAGTGGACGAAGCAAAGAAAGAATTACCGCGGAATACTAAATTTTTAAAGAAGTGTTTCAGGCTGCCACGGCGGTACTTGAAAAGCATGGGTACAATGTATGCAGCCCGCACATTTCCACATCGGAAACTGGCAGGCAGTACCTTTGCACGCCTTCTGAATGCGGGTGTGAAAGCTGCAGCCGTCAGGATGAATTTATGGAAAAGGAACGGCTTTTTTCCAGTATCGAAAATGCCGTTGCGCTTAGCGGGTTAAAGGTACTGGGCGGAGATAACGACTGCATCCTCGTAAGGACAGGCGGCACGGACATGGATTTTGAAATCCGCATCAGCCGGCTTGCAGGATAGAGGGCTGCGGCACAACCAAAAAAGGAGGTAAAGATTGAAAATTAAAATTTTCAATCTTACAAGTTTGCGCTTTACAGCCCAAACTTGCAGGCTATGAAAGGAGCAAGGTTATAAAAATGAATAAACCAATGACAACCGCAGATTTATTTGATAAAATCTGCAATATTTTAAAAGAAAAGGGACTATATCCTGAGATTCTGGATTACGCGCTTGCGGAAAGCACGCCAGAGCCTATCACAACTTATGAGTACAGCTTCAGAAACAATCTAGACTATGGCGGCAACGAAGGGATTTATTTGGATTTATGGATTGAAACAGACACAGATGCCAGGACAAAACGGAATAAGATGGGAACCTTTAAGACACTTGAAACCAGCGGGGATGCCATGCACATTATGGCAAAACTTCTCGCGGATTTTATCGTCGAAGAAAGTGCCTACGTCAATGCCAATCTTGATGATTTTTGTTGGGAGGGTATGAGAGTAAGCGCCTTTGACAGCAACGAAAAGGAACTTGGCTGGTATTATACGTGCAAAGACATGGAAAATGCCTTAAAAAAGAAAGACGAATTTCTGTTAAAATATCTGCGTGTTTTAATCCGGGATAATGCAACAAGGGAAGAAAAGAGTTATACGGCCTAATTTCCTGTTGCTACATGCGAAAATGTATCTGTGAGGCTGCACCCAGGTTTTGGCTTGGGTGCTTTTCTTATATGCATGGATGTGGAAAATGAACTATGCAGCTTTGGCTTGAGCATGGATAAATTTTCCCATACCTGTCATGGAAAGGAGCATTATGAATTATGCAAGTATTGATATGGAAAAAACAGGGCAGCTTTTGAAAACAACAATTCAGGAAACAGGATTCAATGTAAAATACATACAGGAGTACCTTCATTTATGCTGTCCGCAGCCGGTTTACAGATGGTATAAAGGCCAGACGCTTCCATCACTGGATCATTTCTATTCGCTGAGCATTCTGCTTGGCAAACATATAGATGAACTGATTGTCCGGAAAAATCCATAGGGAAGATTATTAATTATTTCCACGCCTAAAAAGAATTGGCAAATATCGACTTAACATTTCACGGGCAGAAAGATTGATATTATTGCACAGGTCAGGTATAATAAAACCAGCGCAACAGGGATTTGGGCAGATTAAGAAAGGCCTGCTATTGTAAGCATACACAGAAGAAAGGAAGATAAAATGGCAGATACAAATTTAGCACAGGCGGTTGAAGCGGCAAATGCTTCAAGCTCCTATGATACAAACATAAAATTCCTGCTCGCAGACAAACAGATACTGGCACGGATTCTAAAGTATACCGTTTCGGAATTTAACCGTAATTCCCGTAAGCTAATTCCAACCACATCATTGATTAATTAGTACAC
>CAJUKA010000045.1 GCA_910586585.1 uncultured Lachnospiraceae bacterium | reverse complement strand
GCTTGCTCCGACGCCATGCAGCAAGTGCATGGCGCGGGTGTGAAAAGTAACGAACGGTTACAAGAAAATAAAAGTTTTGTGAAATGATTGTTGACACATAAATTAATTTGCGGTATCATAACAAAAAATATGAAAGGCTATGAAGAGAAGAGTAAGTAGTTAGATATGCTACAGAGAGTCTGATAAGGTGAGAACAGGCGCAAAAGGAACTGCTGAAAATGGTCTCGGAGCTGCGTACCGAAGCTGTTATGCCAAGGCTACGACGGGTGCACCCGTTATCGTGATAGACTATCGATGAATCATTTCTCGTCCGTAGTTGATAAGGCGTATATCGTGAGATATAAGTGAATTTAGGGTGGTAACACGAAGCGAATGCTCTCGTCCCTGAAAAAGAAATTTTTCAGAGAGGAGGGCTTTTTTCGTACAAAAATGCAACGAACCAGAAAGCATGTTGTAAATGAACAGCAAAAGAAACAAAGTTATCACTACAAAATTGAAAAGAAATGAGGTATGTAGATTGAAAAACAAGGATTTTTCAATCAGCAAATTTGTGCAGAGGCACAAATTCGCAGGCTACGGAAAGGCAGGGTTATTAAAATGAGACGAATTTTAATTGGTGGTGCATGGCCATATGCAAATGGTTCATTGCACATAGGACATATTGCAGGATTATTACCAGGAGATGTATTGGCGAGATATCATAGGGCAATAGGAGACAAGGTATATTTTGTTTCGGGAAGTGATTGTCATGGTACTCCTGTAGCGATTCGAGCAAAACAAGAAAACAAAACACCGCAAGAGGTTAGTGACTTTTATCATCAAGAGTTTGTAGAGTGCATTGAAAGGTTGGGATTTAGTTATGATGCTTATATTAAAACATCTGCAAATGAGCATAAAGATTTCGTGCGAGACTTTCATAGAAAATTGTATAAAAGTCCATATGTATATGAAAAAGAAGTTCCACAAGCTTATTGCGAAAGTTGCAAAACTTTTTTGGCAGATCGCTTTGTATTAGGAAAATGCCCTAAATGCGGAAGTGATACCAGAGGTGATCAATGTGATTCTTGTGGAGCAGTTTTAGAGCCGGAAACGCTGATAGAACCTAAATGCGCTGTATGCGGGGAATCGATTGGTTTCAAGAATGCTACCCATTTATATATTGCTATTTCGAAACTTCAGTCAGAGTTAAAAACATTGGTTGAAAATCATCCTGAGTGGCGAAAAAATGCAATTGCATTTACAAATCGATATATTAACGAAGGATTAAGAGACAGAGCACTGACTAGAGATTTGGATTGGGGAATAAGCGTACCTAAGGAGGGATATGAAAATAAAACAATTTATATATGGGCGGAAAATGTATTAGGTTATCTATCAGCAAGCAGAGTGGCTGTCGGAGAGAATACAAATGCTTTTTCTGAGTTATGGGGGGAAGATGCCAAACATTATTATGTGCATGGAAAGGATAACATTCCATTCCACACGATAATATTACCAGCACTATTACTAGGAAATGGAGGAGCATGGCATTTACCAGACCAGATTGTGTCCAGTGAATATTTAACTCTGGAAGGCAGAAAAATATCTACAAGTCAAAATTATGCAATATGGGTGAAGGATTTAGTGGATAATTATGAAGCTGATTCTATTCGGTATTATTTTATTGCAAATGGACCTGAGAAAAAGGATGCAGATTTCTCGTGGAGAGAATATGTTCATAGTCATAACGGCGAATTGCTTGGAGCATATGGAAATTTCGTGAATCGAACATTGGCATTTATAGAAAAATATTGTGATGGGATTGTTCCTCAAGGAATCAATGCTAATGAATTGGATAATCAAATAGAGAGTTTGTATATCGCTGTAGGAAAGCTTATTGAAAGTGGATATTTTAAGGATGCAATTAACGAGATTTTTGATTTTGTAAGAAGTGCAAATAAGTTTTTTGATACAGAACAGCCTTGGATTACACGAAATACCAATAGAATCGCTTGCGATAATACACTTTATCAATGTGTGCAGATTATAGCAAACTTAGCAGTTTTGCTTTCGCCTTTTTTACCTTTTTCTTCAGAAAAAGTATTGAAATGGTTGAATATAAGTAATAAGTGGGAAAAACAGCATGTTGCAAGTGGCTATTTGCTCCCAGAGGTTGCAATATTGTTCCAGAGGATTGATAAGAAAGTAATTGAAGTAGAAACAGAAAAATTAAAGGCTATTTTATAGCGGAACGGACTTGTAGACGAGGGGCGATTATTTCGCCCCTTTACAATATGTTGCTAATATCTAACACAGAAATAAATTTCAACTGTACTTTTTTTGTATTTCAGTCTATACTATAATATATAGATAAAAAGGATGTGAAAGCGAATGGCAGACAAGAAACAAGGTCGTGAAATTGCTTTTGTAGAGACATATGAGGAAACAGCAAAGAAGACGATTGAGAAAGCCTTTTTAAAACATGGCGTTTCTTACTTAATAAAAGTCGATAAAGTGAGGGAGATGAAGATAGGTCATTTTGAATGCAAGGTAAAATATTCATTTTATGTGAATCGGTTTCAAAGGGAAGATGCAAAAGTAGCAATTGGTGAAGAACACCTGGATGAAAGTACTATTATAATGTTATAAAAACAACGATAAAGCTGTGCTCTGCATCATTTGGATAAGAATTGTCAGAATGTACAAATCGACAACTTATGAAGGGGCATGGCGGAACTGTTACGTTGTAGTCAATTTTTGTGCTTAAAGAGAAGCTGCAAAAAGAAGGAAGGTATCATCGCAAGGTGGTACTTTTTTTAAGTAGAGGAAATTGTATTAAATTAGCGCAATGGAACAAAAAGTAGATATTTTTTCGTTTGCTCAAAAAATATTAGTTGAGAATGCAGGAAATGCATAGTATAATCAATAAGAAAAATAAAAATGCAATATTTTTAAATGCAGAGAATGAGGAGAAAAGGTAAAATGATGGATTTTTCAGCGATTATGAAATTTAAGGGAGCATGGGATACATTCACCAGAAACCATCCCAAGTTTGTTCCATTTATGCAGGCAGTAGGACGTGAAGCAATTGCAGATGGCACCATTATAGAAGTTAAGGTGACAAGTCCTGATGGCAAAGAATACAATACCAATATGAAAATCACACAAAGCGACTTAGATTTGTTTGCACAGTTAAAAGGAATGATATAAAAGGGTGAAGAGTGCCTCTTGAAGAACACAATTTCTTATGGTATAATGAACCGATTTATACAGAAAAAGGAGTGAGGGACTAAAATGAAGGCATTTTTAATTCTGGAAGATGGCACTGTATTTGAGGGAATTCATATTGGTGCCAACAAGGAAATTATCAGCGAAATTGTATTTAACACTTCTATGGCAGGGTATCTTGAAGTGCTCACAGACCCGTCTTATGCAGGGCAGGCAGTTTGCATGACCTATCCTTTGATAGGAAATTATGGTATATGCAAAGATGATATGGAATCTTTCAAACCCTGGCCAGATGGGTTTATTGTCAGAGAATTATCCAGAAACTTCAGCAATTTCAGAGCAGATTATTCCATTCAAAAGTTTTTAGAAGAAAATAATGTACCAGGAATCGCAGGCATTGACACCAGAGCCCTTACTAAAATATTAAGAAACAAGGGTACGATGAACGGAATGATAACAACAAATGAAAATTATCTTCTTGATGAAATCATCCCCCAATTAAAGGCATACAAAACAGGAAAAGTAGTAGAGCAGGTCACTTGTAAACACAAGTACGAAATAAAAGGTTCCCAATCGCTTGCAGAAAACGGTGCAGTATCAGGAACTGCTAAGTTTTCAGCCTCTGATTATGAGGCTGGAAGAAGAGAACACAAGCCATCTCTTGTAAAGCAGTTAAACGGTGCAGGAAAAAAAGTGGCACTGCTTGATTTGGGCACTAAAGAAAACATTTCTTATTCTCTCAAAATCAGAGGCTGTGATGTGATAGTTTATCCAGCAAATACGCCGGCTTCTGAAATAATTGCGTCAAATCCCGATGGCATTATGCTTTCCAATGGTCCTGGCGATCCGAAAGAATGTACCTCCATAATAGCAGAGCTCAAAATATTATATGATACAGATATTCCCATATTTGCAATCTGTCTTGGACATCAGTTGATGGCGCTTGCGACTGGAGCAGATACATACAAGATGAAGTATGGACATCGGGGCGGAAACCATCCAGTCAAAGATTTATCAACAGGCAAAGTTTATATTTCATCACAAAATCATGGGTATGTTGTAGATATGGATAAACTTGACCCCAAAGTTGCAACACCAGCATTTATCAATGTTAATGATGGAACAAACGAAGGGTTAAATTATACTGGAAAAAATATTTTTACAGTACAATTCCATCCGGAAGCATGCTGCGGGCCGCAGGACTCTGGCTATTTGTTTGACAGATTTATCCACATGATGAATCATCATGCCGGAATGGAGGTGAAAAGTTAATGCCAAAGAATCCAAATGTGAAAAAAGTAATGGTGATAGGTTCAGGCCCTATCGTTATCGGGCAGGCAGCAGAATTTGACTATGCAGGAACACAGGCATGCCGCTCCTTGAAAGAAGAAGGAATCGAGGTAGTTCTTGTTAATTCCAATCCTGCGACAATTATGACAGACAAAGATATCGCAGACAAAGTTTATATTGAACCACTGACAATAAAAGTGTTAGAACACATTATAGAAAAAGAAAAACCGGACTCCATTCTTCCGACGTTAGGCGGACAGGCTGGATTAAATCTTGGAATGGAGCTTGAAGAGAGCGGATTTCTTGCCGCTCACAATGTGAAACTTTTGGGCACGACTGCGGCAACTATAAAAAAAGCAGAAGATCGGCAGGAATTTAAAGATACCATGGAAAAAATCGGTGAACCTTGTGCGGCATCGCTTGTGGTAGAAACAATTGAGGATGGCATTGCCTTTACCAATACAATTGGGTATCCTGTAGTACTTCGGCCAGCATATACGCTAGGCGGCAGCGGCGGCGGAATTGCACACAATCAAACAGAACTAGAAGAAATCCTTGAAAATGGCTTACGTCTGTCACGCGTAGGACAAGTTTTGGTTGAACGCTGCATTGCTGGATGGAAAGAAATCGAATATGAGGTAATGCGTGACAGCGCCGGTAACTGTATTACAGTATGCAACATGGAAAATGTTGATCCTGTTGGTGTACATACAGGAGACAGTATCGTAGTGGCACCTTCCCAGACCTTAAGCGACAAAGAATATCAAATGCTTCGTACCTCTGCGCTAAATATTATTTCGGAATTGAATATCACGGGCGGATGCAATGTACAGTTTGCGCTTCACCCAACAAGCTTCGAATACTGTGTTATAGAAGTTAATCCCCGTGTCAGCCGTTCCTCGGCGCTTGCGTCAAAAGCGACAGGTTATCCAATCGCAAAGGTCGCTGCAAAGATTGCACTTGGCTACACTCTCGACGAAATTAAAAATGCCATTACAGGCAAGACCTATGCAAGTTTTGAGCCAGCACTTGATTATTGTGTTGTCAAAATGCCAAGATTACCATTTGATAAGTTTATTACAGCAAAAAGGACGCTGACTACGCAGATGAAAGCGACAGGAGAAGTCATGAGTATCTGCACTAATTTTGAAGGCGCCCTTATGAAGGCGATTCGATCTCTAGAACAGCATGTGGATTGTCTTAGAAGTTATGATTTTTCAGCGCTTGATGAAGATGCTCTGTTAAGACGTATGAAAAAGGTTGATGATCAGAGAATTTACGTGATTGCGGAGGCACTTAGGAGAGGGATTGATTATGATACAATTTTTAATGCCACGCAAATTGACCGCTGGTTTATTGATAAGCTTTCTATTCTGGTAGAAATGGAACATGCACTGGAAACACAGCCATTGACAACAGCGCTATTAAAAGAAGCCAAAAGGATGGAATTTCCAGATCATGTTATTGCAAAGCTTGCTGGAAAAAAGGAGGAGGAAATCAAAGAATTACGATATGCAAACAAGATTTTGGCAGCATTCAAGATGGTAGATACCTGTGCTGCAGAATTTGAGGCAAGCACTCCTTATTATTATTCCTGTTATGATGGCATGAATGAAGCAGTAGAAACCAACCCAGCCAAGAAAGTCCTTGTACTTGGTTCAGGGCCGATTCGCATTGGTCAAGGAATTGAATTTGATTATTGCTCCGTGCATGCGACATGGGCATTTTCAAAGGCTGGTTATGAAACGATTATTGTAAATAATAATCCTGAGACAGTCAGCACAGATTTTGATATTGCGGATAAGCTGTACTTTGAACCGCTGACTCCGGAGGATGTCGAGAATATTGTGAAATTAGAAAAGCCAGATGGCGCGGTTGTACAGTTTGGCGGTCAGACAGCTATCAAACTGACAGAGAGCCTTATGAAGATGGGCGTACCAATTCTTGGTACAAAGGCTGAGGATGTCGATGCAGCGGAAGATAGAGAATTGTTTGACAGAATTTTGGAGGAGACACAAATACCGCGTGCCGCAGGCAAAACGGTTTATACAGCAAAAGAGGCAAAAGAAGCTGCAAACAATCTGGGTTACCCGGTACTTGTCAGACCTTCTTATGTACTAGGCGGACAGGGAATGCAGATTGCGATTTCTGATGAGGAAATCGAGGAATTTATGGAAATTATCAACCGTATCGCACAAGATCATCCGATTCTGGTTGATAAATATTTGCAGGGAAAAGAACTTGAGGTTGATGCAGTCTGTGATGGTATAGATATATTGATTCCAGGGATTATGGAACATATAGAAAGAACTGGAGTTCATTCAGGGGATTCTATTTCGGTCTATCCCGCACATACTATCAGCGAAAAGGTTCAAGACACGATTGCAGAATATACAAGGCGTTTGGCAAAAGCACTGCATGTAAAGGGATTAATCAATATTCAGTTTATTGCGGTTGGAGAAGAAGTTTATGTGATAGAGGTTAACCCCCGTTCTTCCAGGACCGTTCCCTATATCAGCAAAGTGACTGGCATTCCAATTGTTGATTTGGCTACCCAGGTCATTATTGGCAGGACAATCAAAGAATTGGGATATGAGCCGGGGCTGCAAAAAGAAGCAGGATATGTGGCGGTCAAAATGCCCGTTTTCTCGTTTGAGAAAATCAGAGGAGCAGAAATCTCACTTGGGCCCGAAATGAAGTCGACAGGAGAGTGTCTTGGAATAGCGAAGACATTTCAGGAAGCATTGTACAAGGCATTTCTTGGAGCTGGCATTGATTTGCCCAAACACAAACAGATGATTATCACAGTGAAAGATGCTGATAAAGGTGAGGCGATTGAGATTGGCAGACGTTTTGAGAAGCTTGGCTATATCATATATGCTACAAGAAGCACTGCAAAGGCTTTGAATGATGCAGGCGTAAAGGCAAGAAAGGTGAACAAGATTCATCAGGAATCGCCAACCGTCATGGATTTAATTCTTGGGCATAAAATTGATCTTGTCATAGATACACCAACGCAGGGACGCGATAAGTCAAGAGATGGTTTTTTGATTCGCAGGACGTCTATTGAGACAGGCGTCAATTGCCTTACATCACTGGATACTGCAAAAGCGCTTGCAACAAGTCTTGAAAACAAAAATGACAGTCCGCTTTCGTTGGTAAATATTGCGGAGCTGTGAGGACAGAAATCTGAAATAACAAAAAACAGGGAAGTAGCAGAGATGGAACAGAAACGCAATTTTAGTAAAGAGTTGGAGCGGATAATTAAGGAAATGCAGCAGCAAAACACCTTTGGGAAATCCCTTTTGCTGCATAGCTGCTGTGCTCCTTGCAGCAGTTCTGTAATGGAATACCTGCGGCAGTATTTTCGAATTACAGTATTCTATTATAATCCTAATATCTCCATGGAAGCGGAATATCAAAAGAGAGTTGCAGAACAGAAACGGCTGATAGACGCCTATAACAAGCAGTTGGAAAAAGGTTTTTTGATTGATTGTATGGAAGGGGATTATAAACAATCTGTTTTTTATGAGGCGGTAAAAGGATTAGAGCAGTGCCCGGAAGGCGGAGAACGGTGTTTTGTCTGCTATGAACTACGTCTTTGTGAAACGGCAAAATTAGCGGCAGAAAAGGGATTTGACTGGTTTGCGACAACACTAACGGTCAGTCCGCTCAAAAACGCTGCAAAATTGAATGAAATTGGAGAGCGGCTTGCGCAAAAGTATGAAATCCGATGGCTTCCCTCTGATTTTAAAAAGAAAGATGGATATAAACGTTCGATTGAGCTGTCTGCGGAATATGATTTGTACAGGCAAAATTATTGTGGCTGTGTTTTTTCCCGCGAGCAAGCAGCCAATCGTTGAATCAATAACATGAAAGATAGGAAGGACACGTTGAAATGAAAAAGTTGTTGGATTTAATTTCAGAAGAAATGAAAAACGCTTTTGCGGCTGCAGGGTATGATCGCGAGCTGGGAAAAGTTACAGAATCAAATAGGCCCGACCTTTGTGAATATCAGTGTAATGGTGCGATGGCTGGTGCAAAGCAGTACAAAAAGGCGCCCATTATGATTGCGAATGAAGTGGCAACAAAGCTTACAGACAGTATGGTGTTTGAGAAGGTAGCGGCAGTTGCGCCTGGATTTTTAAATTTGACACTGAAAAAAGAGTTTTTGGGAAACTATGTAAAAGATATGCGCGCTGACAAAAAATATGGTTTGGAAGAGACCAAGGCTCCTGCGGCTATCATTATAGATTACGGCGGACCCAATATTGCAAAACCGTTACACATCGGACATCTTCGCTCTGCAATTATAGGAGAGAGCGTAAAGCGTATCTTAAGATATTTGGGACATCATGTAATCGGTGATGTGCATCTGGGGGATTGGGGATTACAAATGGGGCTGGTTATGAATGAACTCAAAATCAGAAAGCCAGAGCTTGTATATTTTGATGAAACCTATACAGGAGCGTATCCAGAAGAGCCGCCGTTTACGCTCATGGAACTTGAAGAGCTTTACCCTTTTGCAAGTAAGCGTTCCAAAGAAGATGATGCATATAAGGCAGATGCCATGTCCTGCACCTTTAAGCTGCAAAGCGGCGTGAGAGGATATCGGGCACTCTGGGATCATATTATTGCCGTTTCCGTCACCGATTTAAAGAAAAATTATGAGCGGCTAAATGTGGAGTTCGATTTGTGGAATGGGGAATCTGCTGTGCAGGACATGATACCAGGAATGGTGGAAACCATGAAAAAAGAAGGTTATGCATATCTGAGTGAAGGCGCTCTTGTAGTTGATGTGAAAGAGGAGACAGATACCAAGGAGATACCACCATGTATGATATTAAAGTCGGACGGTGCAGCACTCTACAATACGACAGACCTTGCGACAATTATGATGCGTATGGAACAAAATAAGCCGGATAGGATTATCTACATGACAGATAAGCGTCAAGAGCTATATTTTGAGCAGGTATTTCGCTGTGCAAAGAAAACAAAACTTGTAAATTCTGAGACGGAATTGAAATTTATCGGTTTTGGAACAATGAACGGCAAAGATGGGAAACCATTTAAGACACGCGATGGTGGGGTGATGCGTCTTGAAAGCCTGATTCAGGAAATTCATGACGAGATGTTTAAAAAGATTACGAAGAATCGCAATATAGAGGATGCGGAATCAAGACAAACTGCAGAGATTGTTGCGCTGGCTGCATTAAAATATGGTGATTTGTCCAACCAGGCAAGCAAGGACTATATCTTTGATATTGACCGCTTTACCTCGTCAGAGGGCGATACAGGCCCATATATTCTCTATACAATTGTGCGTATCAAATCTATTCTTGCGAAATATATGGAAAACAACGGCAATGTGCAGACAGTATGTTCTGATATTAAGCCGCCTGTGAATGACAGCGAAAAAGAGTTGATGATGGAGCTTGCGAAGTTCAATGCAAGCGTTGAGAGCGCCTGTGAGGAATATGCCCCTCATAAACTTTGCGCTTACATTTATAACCTTGCAAACGCGTTCAATCATTTTTATCATGAGACAAAAATTCTTACGGAGGAGGACGCAGCAAAGAAGGAAGGCTGGGTAGCATTGTTAGCACTCACAAGAGATATTTTGGAAACAAGCATTGATTTACTTGGATTTTCTGCACCGGAAAGAATGTAAAATGATACCAATAGTACCCAAAAATTCACACGCATGGCTTTTTATTTGTTACTAGAATAGAGTGAACAGTAATATCTAACACATAAAATTGGTAAAAATTTTTGTTGAATTGTGTACACAATAAGGAGGATATGATATAATATTTGCAAAAGAATATAAGCAATTGTGTATAAGGGAAAATGATTAGTCTGGTTTTAATCGGTCAGTGCACAACGCTTATGATAAATAAAAGGCAATAAAAGATAATGAAGGGAGGACCGCATAATGTACGGAAATCAGAATGGATTAGTGTTTACCAATGATGATTGCATTGGCTGCAACAAATGTATATCAGCCTGTCCTGTTATTACTGCAAACCGTGCAGTAACGGCTGAGAATGGAAGTCAACGCATTGAGGTAGATGGTGATAAATGTATCGCCTGTGGAGCATGTTTTGATGCCTGTGAGCATCATGCAAGAGATTTTATTGATGATACGGAAGAATTTTTTTCTGCACTTGCAAAAGGAGAAAAAATATCCATATTGTGGGCACCGGCATTTGCGGCAAATTATCCCAGTGATTATAAACAGATTCTTGGAGGCCTGAAAAAACTTGGTGCAAATCGTATTATTAGTGTAAGTTTTGGCGCAGATATAACAACTTGGGGTTATATAAAATATATCACAGAGCATAACTTTATGGGTGGAATTTCACAGCCTTGTCCAGCGATTGTCAATTACATTGAACATTACATACCAGAACTGATTCCAAAGCTTGTTCCGATACAAAGTCCCCTGATGTGCGCGGCAATCTATGCCAAAAAATATTTGAATATTACGGATAAACTTGCGTTTATCAGCCCATGTATTGCCAAGCGTGACGAGATCAAAGATCCCAAAAACAAAGGTTATGTGAGCTACAATATTACATTTGATCATTTGATAAAATATGCTTCAAAACACAATATAAAGGCGGAACCCGCAGCAAATGAAATAGAATATGGACTTGGATCTATCTATCCTATTCCAGGCGGATTGAAAGAAAATGTATATTGGTTTTGCGGAGAGGATGTATTTGTACGCCAGATAGAAGGCGAAAAGCATGCATATCGTTTTCTTGACGATTACAAAAAAAGAGTACTTTCCGGCAGAACACTTCCGTTTATGGTGGATGCACTCAACTGTTCACAAGGGTGTATTTATGGTACAGGCATAGAGGAATCGAAGGCAAAAAGTGAAGATATTCTCTATGAAATTCAGGCAATAAAAGCAGCAAGCAAATCCAGAAAAAGAAGCAGTGCCTGGGCGAAAGACGCAACACCCAAACAGAGACTTAGAAATCTCAACAGGCAGTTTTCGCGCCTGAATCTGAATGATTTTATACGGGAATATACAGATAAATCTAAGGGGAATGAAATACGAATTCCCAGTGCCGCTGAGATTAGCAATATCTTTACGGATATGAAGAAATCAACGAAAATCAAGCAGAGTATTAATTGCAGTGCATGTGGTTACAGTACATGTACGGACATGGTTACGGCAATTTATAATGGCTGCAATACAAAAGAAAGCTGTGTTTATTATATCAAAAATCTGGCTGAAGAAGAAAAAGAACGGATTCAGATTATTTCGAATGAAATAGAGGCACAGAATCAGCAAATTTCGCAGAAGAACGATTCCATTGAACAGATGGTGTCAGAAGCAAATGCAGAATTTGACACACTTAATATTTCTATTGATGAGATGGTGGAAGGAAATAATATCAATGCGGTAGAGAGCACTCATATTAGTATGTCAATGGGTGAAGTGGTTGATTTTTGTGAAGGTATGAAAAAATCCTTTGAGGAAATTAATGAACTTTTGCTGCAGCTTGGCGGAAACAATGAAAATATCACAAAAGTGGCATCAAAGACAAATTTGTTGTCCTTGAATGCTTCTATCGAGGCAGCAAGGGCTGGAGAGATTGGAAAAGGATTTGCAGTAGTTGCTCAGGAGATAAAGGCATTGAGCGATGTGAGCAAAAACGCTGCAGATGACAGCAGCAAAAATAAAGAGCGAATTGTGGAAGCGATGGGAAAACTGATAGAAAACTCAGAAAGCCTAATCAAAGTAGTGGATGATGTCAATGAAAAGATTGCAAATCTTGCAGCCAGTACAGAAGAGATTGCATCATCCGCAACAATGATAGGGAAAGTTGCATCAGAACTCCATAATAAGTTCTATCGAATCAGCACACTATAATCAACAAGTGTGTTTTAACAGGAAAAATAAGAAAGTGAGAATTAAGAATGAACAAAGAAATACCATACAAAATATATCTGGAAGAAAATGAAATGCCGAAACAGTGGTACAATGTCAGGGCAGACATGAAAAATAAACCTGCTCCAATACTTAATCCAGCAACACGAAAGCCAATAACTGTTGAGGAACTGACTCCTATATTTTGTGAAGAACTTGCAAGGCAGGAACTTGATGATACAACACCCTATATCGACATTCCGCAAGAAATTCAGGATTTTTATAGAATGTATCGTCCATCACCACTGACACGTGCTTACTGTCTTGAAAAAAAGCTTGATACGCCAGCGCATATTTATTATAAATTTGAGGGAAACAATACATCTGGAAGCCATAAGCTTAACTCTGCCATTGCGCAGGCCTATTATGCAAAAAAGCAGGGTCTAAAAGGAGTTACGACTGAGACTGGCGCCGGTCAGTGGGGAACTGCATTATCCATGGCATGTGCTTATTTTGATTTGGACTGCCAGGTGTACATGGTGAAAGTGTCTTATGAGCAAAAACCGTTCCGGCGTGAGGTGATGCGAACTTATGGTGCGACAGTTACGCCTTCGCCGTCAATGCTCACCAATGTCGGCAAAAAAATCAATGCAGAATTTCCAGGGACAACGGGAAGCCTGGGTTGTGCGATTTCAGAAGCCGTGGAAGCAGCAACAGCACAGGAAGGGTATCGGTATGTATTGGGGTCTGTATTGTCGCAGGTTCTTTTGCATCAGACAATTATTGGATTGGAAACCAAGTCTGCACTGGATAAATATGGGATTAAGGCAGATGTGGTAATTGGCTGCGCAGGCGGCGGATCAAATCTGGGCGGTTTGATTTCTCCTTTTGTAGGAGAGATGCTTCGAGGTGAGGCAGATTATGAAATTATAGCAGTGGAACCAGCTTCCTGTCCAAGTCTTACACGCGGAAAATATGCATATGATTTTTGTGATACAGGAAAAATATGTCCATTAGCAAAAATGTACACATTGGGAAGCGGATTTATCCCATCGGCAAATCATGCGGGAGGATTACGCTATCATGGTATGAGTTCAATTATATCGCAATTGTATGATGACAAACTGATATCTGCAAGAAGTGTAGAACAGACAGAAGTATTTAAAGCTGCTCAGACATTTGCAAAAGTTGAGGGAATTCTGCCAGCTCCTGAGAGCAGCCATGCGATAAAAGTTGCGATTGATGAGGCATTAAAGTGTAAGGAGACAGGTGAAGAGAAAAATATTGTCTTTGGACTTACAGGAACAGGGTATTTTGATATGGTTGCTTATCAGAAATACAATGATGGAGAAATGGTCGATTATATTCCTACAGAAGAGGATTTGATAAAGAGTTTTGCAACACTTCCACAGATAAATGGTTAAGAGTATCGATTGAAAAATCCCGATGCGCTGATTTTTCAATCAGTAATTTAAGTTTCTGACATGGTGGATTAGTATAAAGAATATGAAATTGTCAAAAAGTACATATTTCATATTCTTTTTTTATGATGCACGTGCCTCGCGCGGCGATTAGGGGAAGATGGCTCTTCCCTACTCGATTGCACACGGATGACCAGCGCGCTCAAATTTTTTACACACAAAAAAATGGGGCCTACAGGGCTCGAACCTGTGACCCTCTGCTTGTAAGGCAGATGCTCTCCCAGCTGAGCTAAGACCCCATTATGATACGGCTGCTACTTCAACCGACTTCTATAGTATACTAATTCTTGGAATAATTGTCAATACTTTTTTTAGAAATTAATAAATAAGGTAATAGTTTTGTAACAGGAAGCCGAAGGCTGAACTGTTACTAGTTTGTAGGGGAGGCAGAACAAGAAGAGAGTTCTTCCTAATTTTTGATTTGTATGATAAACTAATAACATGATTATTGGTAATATTGTAAAAAAGGGGAATGTTTTGAATGAAGGTGATTGTACATGATCTGCAAGAAACATCATGGCAGGATCTTGGAATACGATTTAACGAAAGAGATGTTATCATCGGAAAAGCTGCATACAATGATAAATATAGTACCAGCAGCAGTATTGCAGAAGTCATCGGAAACTGCTGTCAGTTGGTGCTGATCAGCCGTTGTGTGTATGGAGGGTTTAGTCCGTTTATTCAAAAAGTGCTGGAATGCTGCAGAGATCGGTTTGGGCCATTTTTGGAAATGCGGTATGGACAGACACACTATGAGGTTCAGAATGAAAACAAAAATATTTTTGGCCTGGTCTGCTGTTTCTATGGGGATAATATTACACCAGATGAGGAACAATCTGCAAGAATACAGTCTGTATCAGATGGAATCTCATTGCAGGCAAGAGGTGTCAAAATTGTGTTTTATGATACAACAGATAAGCTAAAACAGATCAATCGTTTGGTATAGTTTGGAGAAGGGACTTATGCAATGATATTGTTTTTAGATGGGAGTTTTACTCAAACATGTGACAGCGGCAGGTGTTTGGAAAGCATCAAAGAGTGTGTGCAGAAAGAAGAAATTATATCGTTAACAATCAAAGAACAGATGGAATGGAATCAGGTGTATCGATATTTGGAAGATGCGGGAGCAATTGTACTTGCCGCAGATGTGCATATGAACAGCGTGTCAGCTTGTGTGCTTAGCTTCTTAGAGCAGATTGAAGATGCAGTGATTGGCGGTGAAAGTATAGGAGGAAAATTCTATGCAGTTTTGTACACAGAGCTTTATGAGGGAGAGCAGACGAGCATTGCGATGGAGATTTTAAAGAATTTTTGTATTCATGCAAATATTATGTGGGGCAGAGGATTAGGGATCGGTGGAAATGGAATGAAACCGACTGTACACAGAAGGAATTTGTGGCAATGGTTTCGGAAAGATACTTCTGATTTCAGAGAAAAACCATTGCAGGAGCAGGCATTTTTTATAAAAGAAAAAATGCAGGGAACCGATCAGTATATTAATCCGCAAAAGTTCTCAAGAAAGAAATATATGAGAAAAATAAATCATGACAGCAAAAAAAACAGTCTAAAAAAAATCGCGAAAAGTTTGTAGACGGCTGTCGCTGCGGCGAAAAATAGTAACTCTTTCAACAAAAAGGTAGAAAAAAAATCAGCTCTTTCAACAAGAAGAAACAGTTAATTTTAAAGTATTTTAACGAGATATGGGATATTTTGGCATATGTTGTATGATTTGCTCGTGAAATGCGATAAGTTATTGTTGCAAGATAAATTGACAATCTTATATAATTAACATTGCCAAATCGTGGTGGAATTTGTAGGTATACGTAAATTAAAAGTAATAATGAGCATACCAAACAGTTACAGTAAAAATTCTTTTGAACAGGAGGAGGCACATAGTTGTGGCAGTGAGGTCAATGGATGATTATTTCATGATAAGAATGGAGGAGAAATTATGGAGCAGTTGAATGTAAAGACACAGCAAGATAACGAGAAAGTATTCAGAATTCTTAGTGACTTGCTGACAAATAACAAGGAATTTCAAATAATGATCACAGTACCTGCGGGATCAAAACTTACTGGCAGTGACGGCCTGATAGGAGCAAAAGCAGATAATCGGCAAGAATTAAGTTCCGGATCAAATGTACACGATCTCGAAAAAGATGTGACAGATATGATACATGAGATCGGAGTGCCCGCGCATATTAAAGGGTATCAGTATTTGCGCGAGGCGATTATGATGTCAGTAGAGGATATTGAAATGTTAAATTCCATAACGAAAATTCTTTATCCATCTATTGCAAAAAAATATCAGACAACACCAAGCCGTGTGGAACGTGCGATAAGACATGCGATTGAAGTTGCATGGAGCAGAGGAAAGATGGAGACACTTGATTCACTTTTTGGTTATACAATAAATATTGGAAAAGGAAAACCGACAAATTCTGAGTTTATTGCTTTGATTGCGGACAAAATAAGGCTTCATTACAGAGCATAATAGGACAAATTCCTTTACATTCCCACTGTATCTGTGTATAATTAAGATAGTGGAAAATCACTGGGATATAAAATTAGTGGGAAGGATTTGATCATATGAAAAACATTTTATTTGTAGCCTCAGAAGGCACACCGTTTATTAAGACAGGAGGACTTGCAGATGTAGTGGGTTCTCTTCCGAAGTACTATGACAAGAAATATTTTGATGCAAGGGTTGTGCTTCCCAAGTACATGTGTATGTCGGATAATATGAAATCATTAATGCAGTATAGAACGCATTTTTATATGGACTTTATGGGACAGAATGAATATGTGGGAGTACTAGAAGCACAATATGATGGCATCACATATTATTTTATTGATAATGAGAAAATGTTTGGAGGTTTTAAGCCCTACAGCGACGACCATATTGGAGAAATTACAAAGTTTGTATTTTTTTCCAAAGCGGCGTTGTCAATATTACCAGTTGTAGGGTTCCGGCCTGATATTGTACACTGTCATGATTGGCAGTCGGCAATTATTCCCGTTTACTTAAAAGAACGGTTTGGTCAGGGTGATTTTTATAGAGGCATGAAGACCATCATGACGATTCATAATCTTAAGTTTCAGGGAATTTATGATATCAAGACAGTGCAGAATATTACCGGCCTCGATGGTTCGTTTTTTGCACCAGATAAACTTGGGTATTTCAAAGATGGCAATTTGTTAAAGGGTGGTCTTACGTATGCTGACGCGATTACGACTGTAAGCGCTACGTATGCGGAAGAAATCAAAACCGATTTTTATGGCGAGAAACTCAATGGTCTTTTGACAGCGAGAACGCATGATCTGAGAGGAATTGTAAACGGTATTGATTATAATGAGTACAATCCGGAAACAGACCAGTTTATTGTTCATCATTACAATGCGTCCAACTTTAGAAAAGAGAAAATAAAAAATAAGAGAGATTTGCAGAAGCAGCTTGGACTTGTAGAGAATGACAAGAAGATGATGATAGGAATTGTATCAAGACTTACAGACCAGAAGGGTATGGATTTGGTTGCTTATATTATGGATGAAATGTGCAGCACCGATGATGTACAGCTTGTGGTACTTGGTACAGGTGAAGAACGTTATGAGAATATGTTCCGCCATTTTGACTGGAAATATCATGGAAAAGTTTCTGCTAATATTTATTATTCAGAGGAACTTTCACATAGGATTTATGCTTCCTGTGATGCATTTCTTATGCCATCGTTGTTTGAGCCATGTGGACTTAGCCAGTTAATGTCATTGCGTTATGGTACAGTACCGATTGTGCGAGAGACAGGCGGACTCAAAGATACCGTACAACCATATAATGAGTATGAAGGAACAGGAACAGGATTTAGCTTTACAAATTACAATGCGCGTGAGATGCTCAATACAATCCGATATTCTGAACAGATATATTATGACAGAAAGCGTGACTGGAATAAGATTGTAGAGAGAGCGATGGCCGTTGATTTCTCATGGGCCGCTTCCGCGCTGAAGTATCAGGAAATGTATGACTGGATGATAGGCTGATGATATACATGGAATCTTTTGATACCATAGTGAAACATACAGCAGGGCAGCATTTTTTTGCAGAAAAACAGGCAGGAGAAAATTGAAAATGAAATGAACAGCCTGTAAGTTATGTGTTCTGCAAAAACTTGAGCCATTCGCTACTACTGATGGCAGTTGTAGCATGGAGGCTAAAAATGGCATTTGACGGAGTGACAATAGCAAATATTGTCAGTGAATTGAAAGATAAACTAATTGGAAACAGGGTATATAAGATAGCACAACCTGAAAAGGATGAGTTACTTTTGACGATAAAAGGGAGCTGCGGACAAATCCGAATGCTCATGTCGGCAGATGCTTCCCTTCCTCTGTTGTATTTAACACAGAGAAATAAAACAAGTCCCATGACAGCGCCAAATTTTTGCATGTTGTTGCGTAAACATCTGCAAAATGCACGAATAACAGATATAACACAGCCTGGGTTGGAACGTGTTGTGCGCTTAGAATTAGAGCATTTGAATGAATTGGGGGATCTTTGCAAAAAATATTTGATTGTGGAACTTATGGGAAAGCATAGCAATATTATCTTTTGTGATGATAATAATATGGTGATAGACAGTATCAAGCATATTTCAGGCATGATTAGTTCTGTCAGAGAGGTTCTGCCAGGGCGAGAGTATTTTATTCCAAAAACGCAGGATAAGGCAGAGTTGCTAGAATGTTCTAAGGATAAGGTAAAAGCGGTAGTGTGTGCAAAGAGTATGCCACTGTTTAAAGCGATTTATTCAGGGTTTACAGGGATCTCACCCTGTATTGCTCAGGAACTTTGTTTTCGGGCAGGCGTTGACTCCGATAAACCCTCTATGGCTC
Organism: uncultured Lachnospiraceae bacterium; assembly: GCA_910586585.1. Lineage (GTDB taxonomy): Bacteria > Bacillota > Clostridia > Lachnospirales > Lachnospiraceae > COE1. The sequence continues at coordinate 14,862 of CAJUKA010000045.1, read as the reverse complement.
TTGCAGAGTATGAATTGGATAGCGTCGTATCAGAACTTCATATGCTGGCTGGTGATATCAAAGCGGGAAAATTTTTGCCCAATGTTGTCTATGAGAACAAACAGCCAGTAGAATATGCGGCAATGGCGTTGACTTCATATTCGCAGAAAAACAGTCGTCTATTTGATACGATTTCAGAACTTTTAGAGTATTATTATGCTGAGAAAAATACAATTACGCGGATTCGGCAGCGCTCTGTTGATCTGCGCAAAATTGTCCAGACGGTGTTGGAAAGAAATATAAAGAAATATGATCTTCAAATGAAGCAACTTGAGGATACTGCAAAAAGAGAAAAATATAAAATATATGGGGAACTGCTCAATACATATGGTTATGGAGCAGAGCCAGGGGCAAAATCATTACAGGCCCTTAATTATTATAACAATCAGATAATAACCATTCCACTTGACCCAATGCTTTCAGCAGGAGAAAATGCAAAAAAATATTTTGATAAATATCAGAAATTGAAACGCACTTATGAGGCACTGATAACACTTACCAAAGAGACAGAAGAGGAAATTCAGCATTTGTCTTCGATAAGCACTTCCCTTGATATTGCATTAAAAGAAGAGGACTTGGTACAGATCAAGGAGGAACTGATTGAAAGTGGCTATATCAGAAGAAAAGGTGGTACAAAACGTGAGAAGGTGACAAGTAAACCGTTTCATTATCTTAGCAGTGATGGCTATCATATCTACGTTGGAAAGAATAACTATCAGAATGAAGACCTTACATTCAAATTTGCAGTTGGAAATGATTGGTGGTTTCATGCAAAAGGCATACCAGGATCGCATGTGGTAGTCAGAACCAATGGAGAAGAACTGCCAGACAGAGTGTTTGAGGAAGCGGGAAAGCTTGCTGCATATTATTCTCAGGCAAGGGGGCAGGAAAAAGTAGAAATAGACTATACACAAAAGAAAAATGTAAAAAAACCAAATGGATCGAAACCGGGTTTTGTAGTTTATTATACGAATTATTCGCTTGTGATTGATTCTAATATAGAAGGATTGATACAAGTTGAAGAAGATAAAAAAAATTGAGTAGGGAATTTCCCTACTCGATTTTTTTGTGCACAGACTCACTTACTTGATTGCTTCAGAAAACGCTGAACAAAGAATAAAGCAATAAACAAAAGGACACAGAAAACGGAAATAATAGTACCAGGTATAAATCCATCTGGGAAATAACGTAACGTTATCGTGTGAGAACCCTCATCAAGATAAACGCTGATAAATGTCTTCTCAAATAAATCCATCTCTGTTTTTACACCATCAACATACAATGTCCAACTAGGTTCAAAAGGAACGGAAAGTACAAGATGTCCGGCAGAAGAAACATCAATATGACCAGTTATGGAAGTTTCGTCATATTGGTTAACAGTCATTGTCTGACGATTTAGTTCTTTCACCAGTTCAGTCAGTGCAGATTCGTTTATTTTGTAAGTAGTTAGATTTAATTTTTCACCGTTTTCAGATTTTAGAGATAATACATCACCCGCCTCATGATAACCGAGGTCTAAAATGTATTTCTTTTTAATTTGGCTAAAACTTTTGGATTCTTCCTCATAATTCAATTTAATTGTATCTATTTTTGTATTGGTACTATAGGCATAATAGTGAGCAGTTTCTTCAATGTAGATATCAGCCTGGCTGCCATAGGAGTTGGTATCAACTTCTATAAACATATCTTCTTTGAGGCCAAGGTCATGAACAAGATTGTTCTGACGTTGGATTGGATTTAAGTTTTTGTCCTCATTGTCCTCCTCATGAATATTTTCTTCTGTGTGTTTGGCGGCACGAAAGAGTTCATTCAAATTTGGAGTAAAAGCATCGTTTTCGGTGATCATATATCCCAGCGGGAGAGAATAGTTATTTTGATACAGATACAGTTTGCCTTCTGTATCAACAAGTTCAAACATATTGTCATACCCACGGTCTAATGTGTAAAGCATATATCGGTTGGACAAAAGCGCAGCGGTGACAGGGGTAGCGCCTTCAAAGCAATAATTGACGCGGCTTCCCCGCATTCCATACTTTTCATAAAAGTCTGAAACAAGAGAGTTGAGTGTGGAAGAAAAATAGGATGCACCCTGAAAACCGATTAACATAGCATCGTTTTGGGTTCTGCGAGCAAATTTTTCAAAACGGAAAAAGTCGCTATTTTCTTTCTGAACGGTCCTATCTGTCAAGATCTGGTAAGAGTCATGATTGGAAAGGTATGTTGTTCTCGAAACAGTAGGTACACTTGTGAGATAGGTGTTCACACCAGATTCAACAATAACAACTACGAGAACACAGATAGAAAGCCATTTAGGAATGTCACTTTGAAGTCTCCAGTGGTAGATAAACATGGCATATATCAATAGAAAAAATCCTGTGGATAAAAAAGTCATTCCTGTGAAGGAGTCGTCTGTTATCAATTTTTCACATAAAAGGACAAAGAATAATACTCCCAAAAATAAGGCAATTATTTCACTTTTTGAATGCTCATGCAAATGGATTAATGCTTCATAACACAACGATAGTAGAAGGAAAATGTAAAGGAAAGATTGTCTTGCAGGCAGAGAGTCGGGGTAGTTTAAACCATGCCATAAAAAATTTAAGAGGTTGGTTGAAAAACTAACCAGCATAAAGGCAAGAAGCAGAAGCTTTGGTGCTTTTTCTCTTATTGGTATCTTTTTTTGCATGACATAAAGCGGTAATAAGAAAAAAACAGCTACACCACAATAAATATTTGGCCAATGATCAAGCCCTGTTTCTACCGTGACATTAAAACAATGTCGTGCAATCATATCAATCATAGAAAAATACGTTTTAATTTTATTTGGAAAGTTAATATCGCTAAATTCCGTGAATTTTAGCGCTGCAAGCTCTGGAAGAAGCAGGATTGCCGCCATTCCCCCTGCAAGAAGGGAATATATGCTAAATCGGATAAGCGCCTTTATATAAAAGTTCTTGATACGGTTCATACCAAAAAAAGCCAATGGTGCTGAAGTATCCTCTGAGGAAGGCTTTTTGGCAATTAAAAGGACGCCAAAATAAAGCACAAGGAATATGCACAGCATGATAGAAAGATAGTAATTCGAAAGAATAGAAAGGCTAAGCGCGATACAGTACAAATAACATTTACCTTCTTTTACAAGCCTTTCAATACCAAGAATAACAAGTGGCGCAAGAACAATAACATCAAGCCACATAACATTCCAGTTGTATGCAGCCATAAAACCTGACAGCGCATAAAACAGTGAAAAACATAAAACAGTCCAGGAATTCGTGTTAAAATGTTTTCTAATATAGTAGGTAAAGGTCAAACTACAAAAACCAATCTTTAGAATAACCATATAGGATAAAAATTCCATTAAAAATTTTTCTGGTACAAGGATACAAAGCCAATTAAACGGACTTGCAAGATAATATACATAAAGTGCAAGAAAATTGGATCCAATACCTGTATTCCACGAATAAAAAAGACTTTCTCCATTTTTGAGCTTGTGATAAAATTCTACCAGAAAAGGAAAATATTGGTGATACATGTCAATATGAAGAAATGAGCGATCGCCAAAAGGATATATTTTTCTAATGATAAAAATTGCAAGCATTATTGTCGCAGGAATAAAAAATGATAAAAGATATAAAAAATCAATTTTTATAGTTTTTTTAGGATTCAATGCAATAGCCCCCCTTATAAACGTTCTTAGATAAAAGTTATTTTTTCCCAAATAGATAGTCATATTGCAGAATGGCATAATTATTTAATTCACCCATTACATTTTTTGTCTCTGTACTTTCACCGTTTTTATTCTCGGTACGAATAGAAGTAATAACAGGATAGAGATCTTTTAGATTGTGAAGATATGCTTCATAGTCTAAAAGAGGAATTCCCGCAGAGGCAAGAAGTTCTGTAGCAAGAAAATTCGTGCTGGTATCTGTATTCACTTTTTGTTCAATATCAAAATTGCACCAGATAAAATAGGGAACTTTATATCTGTTTGCTTCATCTTCCTCAGAAAGTGCGTTTCCATTCTTTCCATTTAACTTCCAAACATTTGAAACAACAGAGTTTGTAGGTTGATGATCGCCAAAAAACACAATCATTGTTTTTTGATCTGTTTTTGCAAAATAATCAATGAAAGATTGAATGGATTCGTCCGATAACTTCATCAGTGATAGATAATTATTAAGCACTTTTGAAGTGCCATCTAAGACCTCGATATCAGGTTTAAAATTATCAAATTCATCTGTATAAGAAGAATGGTTTTGCATTGTGACATTGAACACAAAAAATGGTGTATCTTCCGGTTTCGATTCATATAATTCAATAATTTTATCGTAACATGCCTTATCACTGACATATTTGCGGATTCTTTCAGGGTTTTTGTAATCTTTGATAAAATACATTTTGTCAAACCCAAGGAGCGGATATACTTTGTTTCTGTCCCAGCCTGTACTGTTATATGGGTGAGCAGCAATTGTCTCATATCCCAAATTTTTGAGATGGGAGGCAAGGGAGGGCAGCTCTCTTTTTAGATATTGCTGGTATGGTACGCTTCCTTGTGGTAAAAATGCCATTGTATTTCCTGTCAAAAATTCAAATTCTGTGTTTGCTGTATTGCCGCCAAGAACAGATACATTCAAAAATCCAGATATAGTATTGTCAACTTCTCCATTTAATATAGAATGGACATAGGGCATATAATCTTGATTTGTTTCAAATGGTCCAAGAACAGCAGGGTCAGAAAATGCTTCATTCATAATAACAATGATGTTTGGCAGTGTGTCGGGAACAGGCTGCTGTATGGTGTTGTCTGTATAGGGACTAAGAATCTGCTCGGCGGCATCTGCGCTGTAATTTGCGGGCTTGTCCACAGAAATATATTTTAGTTCCATCAAAAATGCAACAGCAGTGCCATCGCGTTTGCTCATCACAGTGGGCGTAAACAGTTTGTCATACATGCCATATTTGATAATTGTGCTGTCTAAATGGAGCATCTTTGTAAAGCTGCATATAAGCACAACAAAAAATATAAAACCGACTGCGCGAATTCCTAGTATGCGTTTTTTCCATGTTCCATCGCTTTTAAGTTTCAGATTGACAACAGATTCCGCCAATATGAGCAGAACAAATCCAATCAGAACAAAAACGGTTTGTTTTTCAATGGTATATTTAAAATTATCAGCGACACTTAAGGCAGTTCCAATCGAATAAATATCCCAAGGCATAATTGGCGCAGAACGGAAGTTGATGATATAATAATTAGCTAGGCCAATAACCATAAAGAAAATGCTTTGCAGCCGCAGCGACCATTTTAAGTTTCCAAAAAGAAATAGAAATGCTGCCATCAAAAGTTCAAAGAAATAAATATTTAAAAATTGGATAGGGACCTTCATTGTTTCCCATGGATTATGTGTATACCATTCAAACAAATAAAAATTTGCAATTGGAAAAAGCAGCATTGGTATGATATTTCTTACATACCATATTATTTTTGAATGCTTTTTAATAAAGTTTCGCATTTTCGTTCCTCCAGACTTATGTTATATAATACTATATATATAATATGTAATTATAACTTTATTACAATAGCACTTTTTTATAGTACTTTCAAGGCTGATTTCAGTTTTCATTGTGAAAAACCTGTGAATAGACTGAAAAAGACAGTTACAGTTCAGCTCAGAACTTTGCACTTGCTGCAAGGTCCGTAAGAATGCATAGCGGTTGAGAAGCATCAAGTCACCACGGAGTGGTTTTGCATGGCTTGATACCTATAATAGGAGGCCGAAGGCTGAACTGTTATGGAAAAAGAAACAAAAAGTACCTAGGAAAATTGTTGACGCGGCGATAGGATTATTCTATAATACAAAAGAATATGCTAATTATTAATGCAACGATGTACGAACACCTTCAACGGTCAGGAGGATTGTAATGATTAAAAGTATGACAGGCTTTGGAAGATGTGAGGTAGAGGAATGCGACCGTAAATATACAGTCGAGATGAAATCAGTAAATCACAGGTATCTTGATATCAATATCAAAATGCCAAAGAAGCTTAGTTTTTTTGAAAGTTCTATTAGAAATGAGTTAAAAAATTATGTGCAGCGCGGAAAAATAGATATATTTATCACATATGAGGATTTTTCTGATAATAATGTGTGTATCAAATATAATAAAGAGATTGCTGCCGAGTATCTTAAATATCTCAAATCAATGACACAAGAGTTTGGACTTGATGATGATATCAGGGTGTCAACACTTTCCAGATATCCTGAAGTATTTTCTATGGAAGAGCAAGCTACGGATGAGGAAGAAATTTGGAATGGACTTGTAAAAGCCATCAAAGGTGCAGCAAACGGATTTGTAGAGACACGCATCGCAGAAGGAAATAACCTTGCTCAGGATCTCATAGCAAAGCTTGATGAAATGATGGAACATGTCGCTTTTATAGAGGAGCGTTCCCCACAGATTTTAGAGGAATATCGGCAGAAGCTTCAGGACAGAATCAAAGAGCTTTTAGGAGATGCTTGTGTGGACGAGACAAGACTTTTGACAGAAGTTACTATTTTTGCAGATAAGGTTTGTGTAGATGAAGAATTAGTGCGTCTCAAAAGTCATATTGAAGCGACAAAGCAATCGCTTATGAAGGGCGGCAGTATAGGTAGAAAGCTTGATTTTATAGCCCAAGAGATGAATAGAGAGGCCAATACCATATTGTCAAAAACATCGGATCTTGAAATTTCAAACCGTGGTATTGAGCTGAAAACAGAGATTGAAAAAGTAAGAGAACAGATACAAAATATTGAGTAGGACTCATACAAGGAGTTTTAGGTGAACAGACTGATTCATATAGGCTTTGGAAATATTGTAAACACATCCAAAATAATTGCCATTGTCAGCCCGGATTCGGCGCCGGTAAAAAGGCTTGTACAAAAAGCAAAAGAAAATGGTACAGTGATAGATGCCACACAAGGACGAAAAACCAAATCAGTGCTTGTTATGGAAAGCAGCCAGATTGTGCTTTCGGCGCTTCTTCCTGAGACAATCGCAGGAAGAGCACAAGGCGCGCTGACAGATGAGGATACTGAGGAAAACATATAAGGTATTTGGTGTATTGTTTCGATTCTATAATATAAAAAAGTGAGGGAAAAATATGTTACATCCATCTTACACAGATTTAATGAAGGTAGTAAACAGTGAGGTTGAGCCAGGAGAAGCACCTGTAGTAAACAGTCGTTATTCTATTGTGATGGCAACATCAAAACGTGCAAGACAGATTATTTCTGGAGAGGACCCACTGATAGACACCAGACAAACAAAGCCGTTATCGATTGCAATCGAGGAGCTGAACCAAAGCAAAATTAAAATTACACATGAAGATTAATGATATATTGGATAATAATTTATGAAAATTTTATTTATTTCCCTGGGCTGTGACAAGAATCTTGTAGACACAGAGGTTATGCTTGGCATGTTGGTTCAAAAGGGATATTCAATTACAGATGATGAGATGGAAGCAGACGCAGTAGTTGTCAATACGTGCTGCTTTATTAACGATGCAAAACAGGAGAGTATTAATACACTTCTTGAAATGGCAGAGCTTAGAAAGAGCGGCAGTATAAAGGCTTTGGTGGCAGCGGGATGCCTTGCGCAGCGTTACAGTGATGAACTTCAGAAAGAAATTCCAGAAGTTGATGCCATTGTTGGAACAACTGCCATTGATGCGATTACAGATGCATTAGATGAGGTTTTTGCAGGTGCAGGCTGCAAGCATTTAGAAAATATTAATCGAAAACCGGTTTATGACCGAAAACGAATTGTTACAACAGGGGGACATTATGCCTATTTGAAAATAGCGGAAGGATGCGATAAGCATTGTAGTTATTGTATTATTCCAAAAGTCAGAGGCAGCTATAGAAGTATTCCGATGGATAGCCTTGTCAAAGAGGCAGAAAAACTTGTAACATCAGGGGTAAAAGAATTAATCCTTGTGGCACAGGAAACAACGCTATATGGCGTAGATCTCTATGGGAAAAAATGTCTTCCGGATCTTTTGCAGCAATTGTGTAGGCTTGCGGGGCTGTATTGGATCAGAATCCTTTATTGTTATCCAGAAGAAGTGACAGATGAGCTGATAGAGACAATACAAAAAGAAGATAAAATTTGCAATTATTTAGATATTCCAATACAGCATGCATCTGACAAGATTCTAAAAAGGATGGGAAGGCGCACAAACAAACAAGAACTTTTAGAAATTGTAAAGAAGCTGCGAACAAGGATTCCAGATATTTGTCTGCGCACGACACTTATCACGGGTTTTCCAGGAGAAACACAAGAAGACCATGAGCAGCTTCTTGCGTTTGTAGACGAGATGGAGTTTGACAGGCTTGGCGTATTTAGGTATTCTCCAGAGGAGGACACGCCTGCGGCGCTGTTTGCAGACCAGATAGAAGAACAGGAAAAAATAGAAAGACAAGCAGACCTTATGGAACTTCAACAAGAGATTGCGTTCGAAAAAGCACAGGACACTGTAGGAAGCACATTGCTTGTCATGGTGGAGGGAAAGGTGCCTGATGAACATGCCTATGTTGGAAGAAGCTATAAGGATGCGCCTAATGTTGATGGGTTTGTATTCATTCAGACAGGGAAAGAGCTTATGACGGGCGATTTTGTCCGAGTGAGGATAACAGGGTCATATGAATACGACTTGATAGGAGAGATAGAAGATGAATTTACCAAATAAACTGACTGTTTTCCGTGTGATACTGATAGTGCCGTTTGTACTACTGATGCTTGGCAGTTCTGCACAGTGGGATTGGTTTATGGCAGTGTTCGGAGGAATTGTGGACTATGCAGATTATATAGCGCTGGGTATATTTATCATAGCAAGCCTTACCGATTTGCTTGACGGAAAAATTGCAAGAAGATATAATCTTGTCACAAATTTTGGAAAATTTATGGACCCTTTGGCGGATAAGCTTCTTGTATGTTCGGCGCTGATTTGTCTGATAGAGCTTGACAGAATTCCGGCATGGATTGTGATTATTATTATCAGCCGTGAGTTTATTATCAGTGGTTTCCGTTTGGTGGCAGCGGATAATAGAGTGGTTATTGCAGCAAATTACTGGGGCAAATTCAAGACAACGTTCCAAATAATTATGGTGTGTTTGATGATTGTAAATATTGAATCCTTGAATATGCTGACACAGATTATTATGTGGATTGCAGTGATTCTCACGATTGTCTCACTTATTGACTATATCGTCAAAAACAAAGGGGTTTTGTTTGACGGAAAAATATAAAAAAAGCGGTGTTTCTTCTTCCCAATACAGGGAGAAAGGAACGCCGTTTTTTTGTGGTGCCGCTCCATGATTTGGTTCCGTTTCATATGGTGGGAACAGGATTCCGAAGCAATATGAGATTCTGAAATGTCAAAAATCGCACTTGTTTCTACAGTTCCAATATGATATGGTGGTTTTAGAAAATAGCATAAACCAATTGTTAGAATGTACAATCTTACAACTTATGAGTGAACATGGCTGAAAAGTCACAATTATTTCAGAATAAGTTTGAAAATAGGCTTGACAATTGCGAACGAATGTTTTATAGTATACATATAATAAACACCTGTTCTAAAAACAAATAGAACATACCAAAAGCTATTTTAATAAAAAGGAGTATGAGAAATGGAAAAAGAAGATAAATTAAAAGCACTTGATGCCGCGCTTTCACAGATAGAGAGACAGTTTGGTAAGGGAGCTGTGATGAAGATAGGGGACTCTAAGGCGCATATGAATGTAGAGACAATCCCGACAGGTTCATTGAGCCTTGATATTGCATTAGGACTTGGCGGCATTCCAAGAGGAAGAATTATTGAAATCTATGGACCAGAATCTTCTGGTAAAACAACAGTAACACTCCATATGATAGCAGAGGTTCAGAAGAGAGGCGGAATCGCTGGATTTATTGATGCTGAGCATGCACTTGATCCCACATATGCTAAAAATATAGGCGTTGATGTGGATAATATATACATATCTCAGCCGGATAACGGTGAACAGGCTCTTGAAATTACAGAAACCATGGTTCGTTCAGGAGCGATAGATATTGTAGTAGTCGATTCTGTAGCAGCATTGGTTCCAAAGGCTGAAATAGACGGAGAGATGGGAGATTCTCATGTAGGACTTCAGGCAAGACTGATGTCGCAGGCCCTCCGTAAGCTGACAGCAGCAATCAGCAGATCAAATTGTGCGGTTGTGTTTATTAACCAGCTTCGTGAGAAGGTTGGTATTATGTTTGGAAATCCTGAAACAACAACTGGCGGACGTGCGCTGAAATTTTATTCTTCTGTCCGTCTTGATGTTAGAAGAATTGAATCACTCAAACAGAGCGGAGAAATCACAGGAAACAGAACCAGGGTAAAAGTTGTTAAAAATAAAATTGCGCCTCCGTTTAAAGAAGCAGAATTTGATATTATGTTTGGCGAGGGAATTTCTGCGGTAGGAGATATTCTTGACCTTGCTGCGTCTGTGAGTATTGTGTCAAAGAGCGGCGCATGGTATGCATATGACGGAAATAAAATCGGCCAGGGCCGTGAGAATGCAAAGCAGTATTTAAAAGAAAATCCTGAGATTTGTAAGGAGATAGAAAACAAAGTGCGTGTTCATTTCGGTTTGCAGGGCGCTGAACCAGTACCTGTTGTGGAAGAAAAGCCTGAGAGCAAAGGAAAAGGAAAGTCAACAAAAGCAGATGAAAGCACCACATTAGAATAAAAAGCAGGGAATCTGAAATGACAGTGACAGATATCACAGAACTATCAAAAGCAAAAGTGAAGGTTTGTATGGAAGACGGAAGCGCTTTTGCCTTGTACAAAAATGAGCTAAAAAAATTTCATATCGAGAAGGATAAAGAACTTTCCAAGGATTGTTATCAGTATCTTATGGAGGATATTTTGCCCAAAAGAGCAAAATGCAGATGCATGAATCTTCTTAAGAGTAGAGATTATACAGAATGTCAGATACGGGCAAAGTTAAAACAAGGATTTTATCCTGACAAAGTGATTGAGGATGCAGTAGCATATGTGAGTTCATATGGTTATATTGATGATGCCAGATATGCAAACTTATATATTGAACATACATCAAATACGAAAAGTAGAAAGCAGATAGAAAACAATCTGTTAGGAAAGGGAATATCAAAAGAAATAATAGAACAGATATATGAGCAATATACAAAAGAAGAAGATTTTATAGAAGAAGAGGATGTTATAAAAAATCTTCTAATCAAAAAAAGATACAACAGTCAAAATGCAACCTATAAAGAACAGCAAAAAATGATCGCTTTTTTATATCGCAGAGGGTTTTCGCTGGATCAGGTTTATAAGGCAGTTGGGGAATTGTATGACATTATTTAAAAGTCGAAATAACAGTTTTTAAATAGAATTGCATTGTTCAGAGGGTAACAATTCAACCTAGGGCTTTGCACTCATAAAAAGCAGATTTATATTTTGCCAATAAGTGATAGGAGTACTTTCTTTTATGTGTATATTCATGTTGACAGTGTTTCCAAGACAAACAGCTTCACAAATTTTTCATAAATTGTGAATGAAAAACGGAGGAATATAATTCCAAAGCCGTCATTTCCACTAATGAAGCATTCCGGGAATTTATCTTGTTAATATGTATGGTCTGTTCAAATTCATTCCCATCAACACCTTTTGCGATCACAGTCGGATCATCCTCTGTTGCTCCTTCCGCATATTTGATGTAGAAAGACAGCCCTGTCCCGTAAGGAACTCGAAAAGACGGTACAGCCCTTGTAATCGGGGCTATACCGCCTAATCTGATATTACTTACTTATAACTTGAGACCTCTGGTGTAATGGTATTTTTCAAAATTTGTGTTTCTTTTCTTCATTAAAAATGGTGCGTTCTTTATAACACACCATCTGAAAACCTGATAAGTTTGAGAATATTACGTTTACCTGAATTGAATCATATTTATTTAAAAAATTTACATCAGCAAAATATTATAATTAGAACGCAGGATCAACAGCGTTATTTTTCGCAAAAGCAACAGCTCTGTCAATACAGGTTCCACATTTGCCACAAGGCTTATCCTGTCCTTCATAGCAAGACCAGGTAAGCTGATAGGGAACTTTTAATTCCAGACCAATTTTTACAATATCCGCTTTGGTTTTATTTACAAAAGGAGCCTCGATGTGTAATTGTTTTCCTGAGCCCTCCCAAATAGCATCGTTCATAGCTTTATTGAACACAGGAGAACAATCAGGGTAAGCACTTCCGGCAGCATCATCAGCATGTGCTCCATAATAAATAATGCTGCAGTCTTTACTTAATGCAATACTGGCGGCAGCAGATAAAAACAAACCATTACGGAATGGCACATATGTACTTACAGGGGTTTTGCCCTCTGTTTTTTTTATCTGTTCCGAATAACTTTCTTCTGGAATTTCTTCTGTTGACTGTTGTAATAAAGAGCAATTGCTATATTCAAATATTTTTGCCAAATCCAAAAATAACTGTTCAATACCGTAAAATTTTGCAACTTCATTCGCAGCGGTCAATTCTTTATTATGCTTTTGTCCATAAGAAACAGAAAGCGAAATAACATTTTCTTTTCCATATTTATTAACAGCCATTCCAAGTGCTGTTGTAGAATCAATACCACCACTTGATAATACTAATACTTTCATTAAGATCCTCCTTACCTTAAATATAATTGCAATGCTGCATCTTCCAGGAATTTTCCACGTCTTTCAACAGTAACTGTTTTAGTATTTGTTTTTTGTATTCCTCTTGCAGTTACACAACTATGATAACCTTCTAAAATTACAGCAATATCTTCAGTTCCAGTAATTTCTGAAATTATATCGGCAATATCACAGCCTATACGCTCCTGTAGCTGTAACCGACGCCCAACCATATCACAAATACGCGCAATTTTTGACAGTCCTATGACTTTTCCTTTTGGAATATATGCAACAGCTGCCTTCATATCATACATCAATGCTAAATGATGCTCACAATATGAAAAAAGATCAATGTCTTTCATAACTACTACATTATTACCGGAAACACGTTCTTCATCAAATACTTTACCGAACATTTCCGCAATGTCATGATTCGTATATTTCATTCCTGCAAATATTTCTGTATACATTTTAGCTACACGTTTAGGTGTATCAATTAAACCTTCACGTTCCGGGTCGTCCCCCAAAGCGGCTAATATACCGCGTATATGTTCTTCAATCGCTTTTTCATCGATCATGTTATTATACCCCTCTCAAATTTGGATTCCAAATAACTTTATGCATTTGTATCTGTAATTTTATATCATTCAAATTATTTTCAATCATATAGCTTACCATATCAGCCGGTTCGATTTTACCAAATACTGGACTAATATATACGGCACATACTTTTGTTAAATTATATTTTTCAATAATATATTTGGCTTTCTCCAAATCACCAATACTGCTGCAGACAAATTTAATGGTATCTGTATTTTTTAAAAGGCAGAAATTTTCCAAACACATATCATTTTCAGAACCGCTTTCAGGTAATTTATAATCCATAGTAAAATCTGGTCTGCAATCATTACAAAAAGGCTTTATTGATATACTTCCATTCGTTTCTATTTCAACGCTTATTTCCGGATGTTCTGCTAATGCTTTTAAAAGACTGTCCATTTCCGGCTGTAATAAAGGCTCTCCGCCTGTTAACGTTACATTTTTTACATTAGTGGAATTAATGTAAGATACGATTTCTTCAATGGTGAGTTCCTCAAATTCACAGTCCTTTTCATTTGCCCATTTTGTATCACAATAACAACAATGTAAATTACAGCCTTTAAATCTTATAAATACAGCTAATTCTCCTGCACGTCTGCTTTCTCCGTTTATGCTTACAAATTTTTCTACTACTTTCACAGAACATTACTCCTCATAAATAGCACAATTATTAGGTGTTTCATATACCTCAACATGACATACCGTATATTTTTCTTTTTTCAGCTTTTCATAGATAAAGTGAGCAAAATTTTCAGCTGTTGGTCTAAACGGTACAGCAGTCAAACGGAAATTTTCAGCTTGTAATGCTGTTACAGTTTCAGGTTTTAATGAATTTTCTTCATAAATAAATGTATGGTCAAAATAATCACAAATATTTTTTAATGCCTTTTTCAAATCACTAAAATCAATAATCATACCTTTTGTCTGCTGCTCAGCAGAAAGCTTTTCTGAACTGACAGAAACAACTACTCGCCAGCGATGTCCATGTATATTACTGCACTTTCCTATATAGTCTTTAAGAAAATGTGCTGCATCAAAACTTTGTTCTGTCTGTAACATATACATAATTTATAGTCCCTTTCTTTGAAAAATAAGCAAATAAAAAGCACACTCCAAACGTACCGAGTGTGCTTTTATTTTTAATAGTATAATAAAATAATCTATAAAATATAAAAAGCCCTGGTTTTGTTTTACGACAGGATGGTACAAACGAACTGTCGGCAGATAATGCTTATCTATTATAAGCACAGTTAAAATATTATGTCAATATATTTAAAATAAAAAACTTAATACGATGAAAAATGAGTTACTTTTCACACCCGCGCCATGCACTTGCTGCATGGCGTCGGATCAAGCGCCAAAATGCGTGCTTTTTAGCATTTTGTGTGCATCAATTGTTGCAATTCACACCGAAATCGTTGTAAGTATATGAGAAATCTGGCGTAAGTGTGAATTGTAACAAAAATGAACTTTAATTAGGCTTTTGGGAATAACCCCAAAAGCCTGCTATACTTTAGCCAG